>JAILQT010000113.1 GCA_024698805.1 Solobacterium sp. | reverse complement strand
GGCAGAATTGCAATCATACTGTATGCATTTCTGCCTGTTTTCAGCGCAATAACCGGATATTGTAAACCTCTATGGGGTGCTTTCCGCCCTGTGTTATTTCACAACGGATTTTTGTTCTCCCCGGACAATTTTATAGCGCCTTTTTATATAGGATCATCTGCGGCAGCGCTCATACAGACCGTATTCTTTCAGCATTTCCTCCAGCACATCGCCGATATCATCGGCAGTGTCTGCCGTACGGATCTTCCTTTCCTGCAGGTAACGGATCTTATCGGCAGCCGAACCGCCTTTGCCTGCGGCCACGGCGCCGGCATGCCCCATCCGTTTGCCCTTCGGGGCGCTTCTTCCCCCGATGAAACCTGTGATCGGCTTCGGACAGTTGTGATACGCCCACTCGGCTGCCTGCTGTTCTTCAGTCCCGCCGATCTCGCCGATCATGACGATGGCGTATGTATCGTCATCTTCCGCAAAAGCCCGGACAGCATCCAGGAACGTTGTCCCCTTGATCCCGTCCCCGCCGATGCCGACGGTCGTGCTCTGGCCCAGGCCCCTGTCTGTCAGCTGCCGGATCGTTTCATATGTCAGCGAGCCGCTCCGGGATACGATGCCGATATGTCCCTGCATATGGATATCCTGCGGCATGATGCCCAGTTTGCATTTCCCGGGCGAGATGATCCCCGGGCAGTTCGGCCCGATCAGCCGCATGCGGCTGTGCGCAAGCTGTGCCTTTACCCGGACCATATCGTTGACGGGGATGTGTTCCGTGATGCATACACATAGGTCAATGCCCGCTTCCGCTGCTTCAATGATGGAGCCTGCAGCCGCAGAGGGCGGTACGAAGATGATCGAAGCATCGGCGCCGGTGGCTTCCTTCGCCTCCCGGACTGTCGCAAAGACAGGTACGCCGCATACTTCCGTTCCTGCTTTTTTCGGATTTGTCCCGGCTGCGATCTTTGTCCCGTACCGCAGCATCATCTCCGTATGGAAAGATCCCTGTGAACCGGTGATCCCCTGGACGATGACCCTGGTCTTCTCATCGACATAGATACTCACTGTTCTTCTCCTTTCAGAAGATCCATCATCTTCCTTACCGCATCGGAACAGTTATCCGCCATTACGACCGGCAGCCCGGAAGCGGTAAGTATTTCCCGTGCTTTCTCCGCCGAATTGCCGTCGATCCGGACAACGACAGGCTTGCGGATATTCCGCATCCCTTGCACAAGGCCTTCCGCGATCAGGTCGGTCCTGGCAATGCCCCCGAAGATATTGACGATGATGCCCCGGACTTTCCCGCAGCCTGCAACGATCTCATATGCCGCTGCAGCTTTCTCAACCGTGACCGTTCCCCCTGTATCCATGAAATTGGCCGGTCTTCCGCCGTAATGGCTGATCGCGTCCATCGTACTCATGCCGAGCCCGGCCCCGTTGCATATGCAGCCGATATCCCCTGACAGGGATACATAGTTCATGCCGTACCGTGCCGCTTCCAGCTCCAGGGGGTCTTCTTCGGATTCATCCTGCAGGGCAAGATTCTCCTTATGCCGGAACATGGCATCGGAATCCAGGATCACCTTGGCATCCAGGGCGGTCAGTTCCCCTCTGTTTACAGCCAGCGGGTTGATCTCGATCAGGGTGCAGTCCTCTGAGGTGAACATCTCATACATATGCTGTGCAGCCTGTATGATCTTTCCTTCATCCTGCCCCAGCGCGGCAGCGATCTTCTTTCCGTCTTCCTGCGTAAATCCTTTCTCCGGGTCGATACAGACCCGGATGATCTTTTCCGGTTCCCTCTCAGCCAGTTCTTCGATCGATGTGCCGCCTTCCCGGCAGGCGATGAATACATGCCTTGCACAGCCCGTGTCGACCAGCAGCGACAGATACAGCTCTTCATCGATGACGGAAGGCCGTTCGATATAGATCTTCCGGACTGTCTTTCCTTCCGGTCCGGTCTGCCTGGTCACGAGCTTCATGCCGAAAAGCTTACCTGCTTTTTCCAGCGCATCCTCCTTTGAATCACCCAGCAGGATGCCCCCGGCTTTGCCCCTGCCGCCGGAATGGACCTGGGCTTTCAGCACAGCCCTGCCGTCGGGGAAGTGTTCATCCAGGACAGCTTCCGCTTCTTCCAGATCAAAGGCGGGATACCCCTCGGGTACAGGGATCCCGTATTTCCTGAAAAGGGCTTTTGCCTGGTATTCATGTATGTTCATAACAGGTCCCCGCAGGCTTTCCAGCCTTCTTCATACGCGGTCAGATTGACTTCAAGGATCCTTGCCGGAAGTTTTTCCCGGATGACTTCCAGCATTTCATCGTGATCGATCTGCAGGAGCCTGGTGATAGCTCCAAGGGCAGTGATATTGGCACAGATCGCCTTTCCTGTCTTCTCTTTTGCGATCCGCGTCAGCGGCAGCCTGTACGTCTTCGGAAAGCGGCTGTCTTCTGTTTTGACGAATTCCTCATCGACCAGGATAACGGTATCCTGATCGGAATCTTTCGTATAGGTATCGTACGATTTCTGCGACATGCACAGCATAAAGTCCGGACGCGTGACAGCCGGGTAACACTCCTCTTCATCCACGACCAGCTCGCTGCGGCATGCGCCTCCCCTGGCTTCCGGACCGTAGGACTTCAGCAGAATGATCTGTTTATCGCGGACAAGGCCGAAATAGTGAGCCATCAGATCCCCGATCAGCATCATCCCCTGGCCGCCGGTACCGGAAAACCGCATCTGGTAGTTATTCATTCAAAGACTCCTTCGCTCTTGCGATATTTTCCGCATAGACAACTGTATACTCCTTCCGGTCAGCCCGGTTCACGAATTCACCCCATACGACCTTATCCTGAAGCTCTTCCGGGCTCATCTTTTCCGCCTGCCGGACGCTTACGAGACGGTCTTTCCACCGCAGCATCATCTCTGCCGCATCCCCCAGCCGGTTCAGCCTGCCGAACAGGCTCGGGCAGTCACTGACGCAGTCGACGAAAGACAGGCCGGGATGCGCGATCGCTTTCCGGATCATGTCCTTCATCTGTACAGGAAAATAGGTCGCGCCTCTTGCGACATAGGTAGCACCTGCACTTTCGGTCAGCCGGCACAGGTCGAAGACCGGTTCATAACTGCCGTAGACGCTGGTCTTGGTCTGGTAACCGACCGGTGTGGTCGGTGAGAACTGGCCGCCTGTCATGCCGTAATTGGAGTTGTTCATGCATATGACAGTCAGGTCGATATTGCGGCGGCAGGCATGGATCAGATGGTTCCCGCCGATGCTTGCGCAGTCGCCGTCGCCCGACAAGACGATCACCTTCAGGGACGGATCGGCCATCTTTATACCGGTCGCGAACGGAATGGCCCTGCCGTGATTGGTGTGGATGCAGTCAAAGTCCATATAATTGACAGCCCTGGCGGAACAGCCGATCCCCGATACGAAGACGAACTTTTCCTTCGCCTCAGGCGACTCGTCGACAGCCCTCAGGATCGCCTGCAGGATGATGCCGTTGCCGCAGCCGGGACACCACATCGTCGGCAGTTTTTCAACTTTCAGATATTTTGCACAAAGCTCAGTGCTGTTCATACTTATCTGCCTCCTGGATCGATCGCAGGATATCCTGATAACTGATCGGGTTGCCGTCGTACAGGTTCTTCATGACGAGTTTCTGGCTGCGGTCGATGTCCTCGGTGACCACCTGGTTCAGCTGGCCGATATTCATCTCTGCCGTTACGATCGCTTTTGAAACAAAGTTGATCTTTGAAAAATCCTCATGCGGGAAAGGCCACATCGTGATCGGCCGGAACAGTCCTGCACGGATCCCCTGCTCCCTTGCCTGGATCACGGCTGCCCTGGCACTGCGTGATACGATGCCTGCCGCCACGACGATGACGTCTGCGTCTTCACAGCGGAACGCTTCATACTTCCTGATATCCCTGTCATAGTTCCCGTCGATCTTGCCCATCAGATGGGCCAGGGAGATCGACAGACCCCTGACGTTCTGGTTGGAATAAGGGAAACCTGTCTCGTCATGCGTCAGTCCGGACATATGGATATTGAAGCCTTCACCGACCCTCGCAAGCGGTACGACACTGTTGTCGCTGTAATTGAACGGACGGTAGTCCTCCTTCGACACGGGCTTTGCCCTTTCGACGATCTCCAGTTCATCCGCATCCTTCACCCAGATCTTTTCCGACATATGCGCAACGATGGCGTCATACAGCAGGATGACCGGCTGACGGTATTTCTCCGCAAGATTAAAAGCCCGGATCGTTTCGTAGTAGACTTCTTCAACAGAGTTGGGCATGATGACCAGTCTCGGATGATCACCGTGCGTGCCCCACTTTGTCTGCATGATATCCCCCTGTGCAGGCAGGGTCGCAGAACCGCCGGAGGGTCCCTTGCGCATGACGTCGACGATGACGCACGGGATCTCATTGATATACGCCCAGCCCAGGTTCTCCTGCATCAGCGAAAAGCCCGGACCGCTTGTCGCCGTCATGGCTTTCATGCCCGCAATACTTGCACCGATGACAGCCCCGATCGAAGCGAGCTCATCCTCCATCTGCATGTAGACACCGCCGGCCTGCGGAAGCAGTATACTGCTCAGTTCGGCGATCTCTGTTGCCGGCGTGATCGGATAGCCCGCAAAAAAGCGCATCCCCGAAGCGATGGCCGCCCTGGCGCACGCTTCATTACCGTTCATGATCTGATAGCTGCCCATGGTGACCTCCTATCGTGATCGCAAAATCGGGACAGTGATATTCACACTGCCTGCAGGCTGTGCAGCGGTCCTGATCCGTCACGCATGCTTTGTTTTCTTCATTGATTATCAATATCTTTTTCGGACATAATACGGCACAGATCCCGCATCCCTTGCAGAACCGTGTATCGATCGATACTTCAGCACCCATATATGATTATCCTTCCGTATATATTTATTTAATTCAATGATAGCAGAGAATATGGATGAAAACCGTCTGATTTATGAAATAATGCGATCCTGTTTTTCCGAAACCGTACAATGATCTTTGCGTAAAAACTTCCGGAAGCGGCAGCCGGGAAAACATATGCGGCATCGTATATAATGTACCCGGAAGGTGATCGATATGACATACAGTGAAAATACGGAATACCTGCTCGATGTAATGAAACGGCTTCTGGCAGTGGACAGTCCCACAGGTTTTACACAGAAAGCGACAGAGTTCACGGTAAAGGAACTGGAGGCCCTCGGCTTCGCTTCATCCGTCACAAACAAAGGCTCAGTACTTGCGGATATCGGCGGTGAAGGCGATCCTGTCATCGTTACGGCACATCTGGATACGATCGGTGCGATCGTCAGCCGCGTCAAGGACAACGGGCGTCTGAAGATCTCCAACATCGGCGGGATGAAAGCCTCCAACTGCGAAACGGAAAATGTACGCATCTATGCAAGGAACGGGAAGGTATACGAAGGCTGTCTGCAGCTGCTGGAACCGTCCGTGCATGTTAACCGGAACGTCGCGGACCAGGAACGTTCATTTGAGACGACGGAGATCGTCATTGACGAAGATGTCCGTAATAAAGCGGATACCCTCGCCCTCGGCATCACGAACGGCTGCTATGTATGTTTTGACCCCAGGACTGTCATCACGTCATCCGGCTATCTGAAATCCAGATATCTCGATGACAAGCTGGCTGACGCCATCCTGCTTGCACTCGCAAAGAAGGTCAGCGAAGGAACAGTAAAGCTGAACAGGAAGACATACCTCTTCTTCACGACATACGAGGAAGTCGGCCACGGCGGCAAGGGCGGTCTTCCCGCTGACGCTGAAGAGATCCTGGCTGTGGATATGGGCTGCGTCGGAACAGAACTGGACGGCAGCGAAAGAAAGGTCTCGATCTGTGCCAAGGATGCACACGGACCGTATGATTACGAAGTGACGGCAAAGCTGATCCGTCTCGCGGAAGAAAACGGGCTGCAGTATGCCGTAGACGTATACCTGAGCTACAGCTCCGATGCCCAGGCAGCGGTACAGGCCGGCCTGGACCTCAGGCACGCGCTGATCGGACCCGGCGTCTACGCATCCCACGGCTATGAAAGAAGCCATGTTGAAGGGGCTGAGAATACCCTGAAGCTCCTGGAAGCTTATCTGCAGAAATAGAAAACAGGGCTGATCCGCCCTGTATATCCAAAGACTGTCCCACCGGACAGTTTTTATATGTCTTCCGTATATGCATCAAGACTGTACGCAGCCAGGGAACTTCCCTTCTTCGCCCTGAGACCGCTCGTGTAATACAGTATGATGCCGCTGTCTTCTGCGTGATATGTCCGGAGAGGATCACCGAAGAAGTCTTCGGTATGCCCGAGCACCTGTCCTTTTTCGACATGCTGTCCTTCCCGGACCGCAGGGAACCATATGCCGTCTTCTTCCGCTGTGAGATAGACGGCTTTCCGGATGACCTTCTTGTCACACACTTCCGTATCCGTGCACGGGAGGATACCGAGCGCATTCAGACAGAGGGCTATGTCCCTCTCATACGCTTCGACCCATTCCTTCCGGCAGAGACCGCTGCCTCCCCTTTCCAGCAGCAGTCCCGGGATGCCCAGGACATTGGCAGCGTACCCGCATTCGCCTTTCCTGTTGAAGGACTGCACCAGGTACGGGATATCCAGGGCTTTCGCGACCCGGAGGCTTTCTTCCGACACCTTTATCCCCGGCCAGAACAGGCAGGGTGTCAGCGATTCTGTCATGCCGCCGCTGTGCAGGTCCAGAACAAAATCGACATGCGGGAAGATCTCATTGATAAAGAACTGTGCGATGCGGCCGGAAACAGTATCTTTATCACCCGGATAACAGGCATTCAGATTCCCCCCGTCCTCCGGTACATATGCGTCCGTACCGGCACAGAATCCCGATACGTTGACACAGTGTACTATGATGATATTTCCGTGTACCTGCAGGGGATCGATCCTTTTTGCGGTATTCACCGCTGCAGGTGTCCCCGGATACTCGCCGCTGTGGATCTGAGCCGTGACCAGGACTGTCTTCCCTTCCTGCGCACCGGCGATGACCGTCGCCGGCATCGGATATCCGTCCGGTCCGGTCATGCATTGTTTTTTCGTGCCTTTGCGGACACTCTGCGATGCGATCACAAACATAGGCACCTCCCGCATCATCATACCATTATCTGTTCCGCACAGACTGCAGAAAAAAACTGCAGACACATGCCTGCAGTATTTGAAAGGGGATAATTGCGTTACTCGATCACTTCTTTTTTCAGGAAGCCGAGCAGGACAGCACCTAATACGGTTCCGGCGATCAGGGCAATGACATACATGATCGTGTTGCCGACGACCGGGAAGACGAAGATACCGCCGTGGGGAGCCATCAGGGTGCAGCCGAAGAGCATGGATAATGCACCTGCAAGGGCTGAACCGGCAATGCATGACGGGAGGACATGCAGGGGGTCTGCAGCTGCGAACGGGATCGCACCTTCGGTAATGAATGAGAGACCCATGATGAAGTTTGTAGGACCGGACTTTCTTTCCGCTTCCGTGAACTTATTCTTGAACAGGATCGTAGCCAGGGCGATCGCGCAGGGAGGTACCATACCGCCGATCATAACGGCAGCCATGATGTTGTAATTGCCTGCAGCGATGGATGCGACGCCGAATACATAAGCAGCTTTGTTGAAGGGGCCGCCCATATCGATCGCCATCATACCGCCGAGGATCGCACCGAGGAGGACGACGTTAGCACCGGACAGTGAGCCTAATGCGTTGTTGAGCCATGTGTTCAAAGCACCGACGATCGGTTCGATCGCGAAGATCATGATCAGGCCGATGATCAGCATGCCGAATAACGGATAGATCAGTACCGGTTTGATACCGTCCAGTGAATCAGGAACGACTTTATCGGATACCTGTTTGAGCAGATTGACAGCATAACCGGCAAGGAAACCTGCAGCCAGTGCGCCGAGGAAGCCCGATTTGCCGCTGGCAGCGATCGCGCCGCCGACGAAGCCGACTGCGAGACCCGGCCTGTCTGCGATAGACATCGAGATGAATCCGGCAAGGACAGGGAGCATGAAGCCGAAGGCAACGCCGCCGATCTGTCCTTTCAGCAGTGTAGCAAGGGGTGTAAGGGAACCGAAGTTTGCCTTCTGTTCAGCCGACAGCGCGTTGATATCGAATGCCATGCCGTCGATCAGGAAGGCAAGGGCGATCAGGATACCGCCGCCGACAACGAACGGCAGCATATGGGATACACCGTTCATCAGGTGCTTGTACAGCTGGTGGCCGCCGCTGTCCTGCACGGCTTCTTTCTTTGCGCCTGTTGCTTTATAGACAGGTGCATTGCCGCTAATGATCTCTTCGATCAGTTCAGCAGGTTTATTGATGCCTTTCGATACCTGGCATTCAACGACCTTCTTGCCGTCAAAACGATCCATCGGGACGTTCGTATCTGCAGCGACGATGATGCCGTCTGCTTTGGCGATCTCTTCCGCGCTGAGGATGTTTTTCGCACCGCCGGATCCCCTGGTCTCTACCTTGACCTGGTAACCCTTTGCTTTCGCTGCTTTTTCGATCGCTTCGGCAGCCATGTATGTATGCGCGATTCCTGTCGGGCATGCGGTAACAGCCAGGACCAGGTGTTCGCCTGTCAGGACGTCTGTGACCGGCTCAACGGATTTCTTTGCAGCCACTTCATCCCTTTCCTCTTCCGCTTCATCGATGATGCGCAGGAATGCTTCCGGTGTACTCGCGTTCTTCAGATCACTGACGAATTTTTCATCCATCAGCATCGTCGCGAGCTTGGACAGGATCTCAAGGTGGACGTTTCCGGAGCTCTCCGGTGCAGCGATGAGGAACAGGAGGTCGACAGGCTTTCCGTCAAGCGCTTCATACTCAACACCGCCGTCAACAGTCATCGCAGCCAGCCCTGCTTCCCTTACGCCTGAGCATCTGCCGTGGGGGATCGCGATACCGGCACCGACACCTGTCGTTCCTTCTTCTTCCCTCGCTTCGACAGCTTCCCTGTAAAGCTTCTTGTCAGAAATCTTGCCGCTCCTGTCCATCAGGTCAACGATCTGATTCAGGACATCCTGTTTGTCTGTTGCTTTTGCGCCTAAGCAGACGCTTTCTTTCGACAATAAATCTGTAATTCTCATTTCTTTCCCTTTCCTACAGTGTTTTATACAGCTTTTCTACATCTTCGGCATTTGCCAGTTCTTCTTTAAACGCACTTGCGCTCCCTGTGCATAATCCGTATTTGAATGCTTCGGAATAATCCTGATACTTTAAGTATCCGTAAATGAATCCTGCGACCATGGAGTCACCGGCACCGACAGAATTGACTACCTTTCCCTTCGGGGCTTCGCTCTGGTAAACGTTTCCGTTCTCATCCACCAGGACGGCACCTTCGCCGGCCATTGAGATCAGGACGTTCCTCGCGCCCTTTTCCTGAAGTTTTACCGCATACGGGACGACTTCATCGCGGGTCGTAAGCTTTACACCGAACAGTTCACCGAGTTCATGGTTGTTCGGCTTGATCAGGAACGGCCTGTATTCCAGTACGTTCATCAGCAGGTCTTTTGTCGCGTCGACGACGATCCGGATGTTCAGCCCCTGCAGATGTTTCATGATGTCCGAGTACATCGTCGGAGGCATGCAGCTGGGAATACTGCCGGCGAGACACAGGATGTCATCGCTTGTCAGTGTGTCCAGTTTCTCGTAGAGCTTTGCGATCGCCGCGTCATCGATCAGCGGTCCCATGCCGTTCAGCTCGCTTTCGGTCTGTGACTTCAGTTTGACGTTGATCCTGGAAAAACCATTTTCAACCCAGATCATCTCATTCCGGATGCCCTTTTCAACGACCAGCCTTTTGATCTCTTCACCGGTAAAACCGGCAAGGAAACCCAGCGCTGTCGTTTCCATGCCGAAATTGGATAAGACGATGGAAACATTGATACCTTTGCCGCCGGGGAAAATCGTTTCTTTGGAAACACGGTTCGTCTCCCCAAGCTGGAAGTCTTCGCAAACAGCGATGTAGTCAAGTGATGGATTAAAAGTAATCGTATAGATCATGTATTCACCCCCTTTGTCTGTCCTCCATCAATTGTGGCATATTTTGAGTGATATTGAGCGTTTTTGCTCTTTTCAAGAGTATAATAGCGTTTCAAACGCGCGAAGTCAATCATTTATGTGATTGTTTTTGACTTTTTTTGATTTTTTTTGCGTCGAATTATACAATAATGAAAAAGGAAGACCAATAATGCTAAATGAAGAGAGAAGAAGGAAGATCGTTGAGATCACAAACGAACGGAAAAGCGTAAGTATCAATGAACTGACAGAACTGCTGGACTCTTCTCATTCGACGATCAGAAGGGATCTCAGTATTCTCAGTAAAAACCAGCTGCTTCGAAAGGTGCACGGAGGTGCTGTTTCACTGGACAGCGGCATTTTAACGCAGGATGATTCGGTCATTGAGAGACAGGATCTGAATATCCAGAACAAAAAGGC
The DNA here is from genome assembly GCA_024698805.1 of Solobacterium sp. GTDB lineage: Bacteria > Bacillota_I > Bacilli_A > Erysipelotrichales > Erysipelotrichaceae > Bulleidia. The sequence goes on along the minus strand of JAILQT010000113.1, from coordinate 32,694 downwards.
TATTGCGAAATATGCAGCTTCACTCATCAAAGACAGCGATGTTGTCTATATCGATGCCGGAACAACGACCGGGGAAATGCTGCCGCATTTGAAAAACATCAAAGCGACATATATCACCAACTGTGTTTCCCACGCGAAGGTCCTGTGCAGCTATGGTCATAAAGTGTTTGTCCCTGGCGGTTTCCTCAAAAGCAAAACGGAAGCCCTGATCGGAAGTGATACCTATCAGTATATTGAGAATATGAACTTTACGATCGGTTTCTTCGGGGCAAACGGCATCAGTCTGAAAGAAGGCTATACGACGCCGGATCCCGAAGAAGGCGAGATCAAACGGATCGCCTGCAGCCATACGGGGGATGCATATATCCTTGCCGATTCAAGCAAATTCAATGTGATCTGCACATATACATATGCGAAGATCGACCGCGGTTCCATCATTACGGATCCCGGTGCACCCAAGGCGTATAAAGAGCTTTACAATACGATCGTAGCAGATCCGCTCGAAGGCATCAGTCAGTAAGCGCATTCAATGCAATCTCAAAAAAAAGAAGAACTTTGAAAGAATTATAAACTCTGTCATTCTGCCATGCATGTATAATGCTCAGAAATCATGCAGTTCATTACTTTTGTCATCCTGTTTCGGCGCAAACTGTTCCTGTTCTGAAAAAAAGCGCAAAAAAAAGATATGTCCGTTTTCGGAACATATCCCAGATCATTTATAAAGCGGCAGTCTCTGTCTGAAACTGCCGCTTTGTCAATGATCTTAATGATCTATATGTCAATTCTCTTTGTTTCCGGATGATCCGATCAGAACTCTGCATCATGAAGCCAGAGATATCTCTCATCTTCATTTCTTGTCGTCTGGAGCCACGGGTCTCCATCAAGATGACGGATCATCCAGCATGTATACATCTGGAATCCAGGTGCAGCAGACTGCGGATGGAGCTCCTGGGGAGGAATCGCAGAAAAACTGTTGTCTACAGACTTGAAGACCTTGTCACCGACAAAACTCGCTCCGAATCCCTCCGGGCGGTCAAACTTGAAGTAATACAGTTCCGGCTGCGGATGACGGTGCGGCAGATAGCCGGACCAGTTTCCCCTGTCATTGAGGACTTCACCGAGAACCATGTTGGAATACGGCGCGATCTCCTTATCGAAAATCGTATTGACTCTGCGCTTGGCAACATTCCCGAACTTTCCGACGCAGGAATAGCCCCACGGCGCATCATCCGGGCGGTATAGTTTTGCATCAAAAACTGTTTCGTTCTTTGTGCACTGTACAAGTATCTCGGAATCCTCAAGTGCTTTCACAGTTATCTTCGTTCCGGTGCAGACATGAAGCGCATACGGCCCTTCGGTAAATACATCCCTGCGTGATGCGCATTCACACAGTCCATCCCAGCAATACTCGATTTTGCCGGAAAGAAGCAGGACTGCTGTCTCCTCGCCTTCTCTGCAGAATACGCGTTCATTTCCCCCATTGATCCGATATACACGTACATCCATCAGCATATCCCTGTATTCGTTGTCATATGTTGACAGAATCTCTTCTCCGGTCTCATCGAATTCCGGATAGCCAAACAGTTTTTTCTCCATGTTTTTTCTCCTTATCCCTGTTTTCTCACTATAGCCTTATGAACAGCTGCAATAATATCGTCCGCTGTCATCTGATAATCTTTTTCCAGCAGATCCTGCGGTCCTGCTTTTCCGTAGCGGCAATGATTGCCGATTCGCTCCAGCGGCACCGGGTACTTCCCAATCAGCAGATTTGCGACAGCCGATCCCAGTCCGCAGTCGATCTGGTGGTTCTCCGCGGTCACGGCGCATCCGGTGCGTACCGCTTCCCGAAGGACAAGTTCTTCATCCAGCGGTTTCCATGTATGCATATCGATCACACTTACGGAGATTCCTTCTCCCTGCAGTTTCGCCTGCGCTTCCAGTGCATTGCAGACCATGATCCCCGAAGCGATGATCACCGCATCCGTTCCCTGTTTCAGCAGCACTCCTTTGCCGATTTCAAAATCAGAACCATCCTCATAGACCGGCTTGAATGTGCGGCGGATGAGTCTCATATAGGAGAGCTCCGGCACATCTGCCAGTTTTTTTGTCAGTGCGAAAGTCTGAGCATAGTCTGCCGGATCCACAACGACCGCATTTGGAATAGTCATATAGATCCCGCAGTCCTCGAATGTCATATGTGTTGCCCCGTTGAAGGCTGCCGTGATCCCCGGATCGGATCCGATCACATGTACGGGCAGGCGGGATAATCCCGACGAAAGATACGCCTGATCGAGAATCCTTCTTGAAGCGAACACACCGAATGTATGCACAAACGGCACAAGCCCGGCCGCCGCCATCCCGCAGGCAGCACCCATCGCATTTTCTTCCGCGATACCGGCATTGAATACCCGGTCTGGGAACGCGTTTTTCAAACGCTCTGTGTGGATGCAGTTCATGAGATCACAGTCAATATGGACGATTCCGTGGTTTTCCTTCATAAGGCTGATCATCGCATCCTGATAGGCATCACAGTTCTGACGTGTATCTGTCTTATTCAGTGCGGCAAGTGTATACATCACTTAATGCCTCCTTTTCGGCTGCGTACGTCTGCAAGCTTCCGCTCAGCCTCTTCCAGCATGATCTTCCATTCTTCCGGATTCGGTTTTGCAGAATGGACTCCGCTGGCTTCAATGATTGAAACACCTTTCCCTTTAACTGTATGAAGGATCAGCGCAGTCGGACTGCCGGATTTCTGTTTTGCCTTCAGCAATGCCTCACGGATCTCGGCTGTGTTATTGCCGTCTGCCACTTCGATCACATTCCATCCGAATGCTTCAAACTTCGCATGAAGTCCTTTTCCGTGACTCATAACTTCCTCAACTGTTCCGTCAAGCTGTCTTCCGTTTTCATCGATCAGGGCAATCAGATGATCCAGTTTATAATGCGCCGCAAACTGGGCGGCTTCCCAAACTTCCCCTTCATCTGCTTCACCGTCTCCGACAAAGACGTAAATATAACTGTCGATCCCCTGCAGGCGGTTTCCTAACGCGGCGCCGGCCGCCTCACTGATCCCCTGTCCGAGAGATCCCGTTGTGAGATCAACCCCAGGGGTCAGTGTCCGGTCGGTGTGAGAGGGGAATCGGGAATTGAATTCATTCAGGTGATATGCGCTCTCAACCGGGAAATACCCTTTCAAGCCCAATGCTGCGTACAGTGCAGGTCCGGCATGCCCTTTTGAAAGCACACACCAGTCCCGGTCTTTCTTTTTCGGATCAGCAGGATCGTAATTCATTACATCTCCATACAAAACTGCCAGTGCATCTGCAATCGACATGCAGCCGCCGATATGTCCTATTCCGAAAGAAGCAATAATACGAAGTGTTTCCAGACGGATCTCAGCCGCAAATTCGTTCAGTTCCTGTATCAGCTCGCCCATATCAGTTTCTCTCCAACAATCAGATTATAGATTACTTTGATAATAAAATCTATATAAATAGTGATTTATTTATGAATACTTTGATTATATTATGATTATTTTATAACATTGGAACTGTTTCTTTAATACCTGATGCAGGATTTATCTGTCCGCATACAGCAGATCTTTTACGCGCTGAACAGCAAAACGGGGTGAAGTAAGCACCGGCTTTTCAGTCTCTTTCAGCAGCGGAAGGATCGCCGTCATTGATCCCTGTGCCAATACAACGACGTCGTTTTCCTTTTCTGCTTTACGGATTTCTTCAATGACCAGTTCGTTGTGCCTGTCCTTTTCCCCTTTCATCAGCATATCCAGCGCTCCTGCAACCAGATACTCCGTGACAGTGACGTCCCTGCCGAGTTTTTCCGCAGTATTGCGGATCAGGTTCGAACTCGACTTTACCGTTGAAGCGACTGTTGCCACAAGTCCGATCCTGGTGCCGAGGCTTACCGCGTTCTCAGCCATGGGCTCATCGATCTTCAGTGTCAAACATTCCGCCTGTGTGCGGGCAATGTCAAATGCCTCTCCTACGGAAGAGCACTGATTAAAAATGATATCCGGCTTCATAGTTTTGGCAATCTGTACATAACTGCACATTCTCGAAATGATCTGCGGAGTGATCGAGCCGTTCCGCTTGACTTCTTCCAGCAGGGAATCGTCAATGATGTTGACCATTTCAACATCCGGAAGCATCTCATGGAATAACGACTTCAGTTCATCCAATGAGACCGGGCTGGTGTGAATCAATACTGCTTTCATTCTTCTTTCCTCCTGTCTTAAGAATGATGTAAAATAATGCTATGATAAAAACACTAATTCTGATTCGCGATATCGTAATGTATGTCGGTGGATTAACGGGTCTGTTCCTGATCGGTTATGTGCGTGTTCTTTTTTCTACCAGGCAGAAACAGATGCCGAACGTCCAGCTTGACTACAATGAGAAAGAGAAGAAGCTGCGCAAGATCGCAATCATCATTCTCATTGTCACAGTCGTACTGGCTCTGATACCAACAAATTACTTTATCTGAAGAAGCGCATGCTTCTTTTTTTATGGACGATAGTCTTCCAGATCTTCAATCGCCTGCCGGATCATCTCTTCTGTGATCGGATATGGAATATGGTCCAGTTCCTGATTGATCGCCGCCGCATGGATCACATCTTCCAGCGGATCCTCCCGCTCAAGATCCAAATCTTTAAGGCAGACCGGCAGCCCCACGGAAAGATTGAACTCATACACCCGCTTCAGTTCCTCTGTCTGATGGTCCAGCATCAGCTGAACAAGTGTCCCGTACGAAACGATCTCTCCGTGCAGATGCTGGTATTCCATCCATTCACGTACTGTCATTCCGTAATAGAGCGCATGCGCCAGGGCGGAATTGCAGTCCGGGGCAACACTCAGCGAGACGGTCCCGGTCGCGATGATGATCGATTCAATAATGCGTATTACAGATGAAGAGACCCTGTGGTCTCTGACGTCTTCATACGCTTCTTTTCCGTATCTGATCACCGGCTCATAGCAGAGAACGGAAACCGTTTTGCCGTATTCCCCTTCAAAGTCAGGGTCATCATTCCGGTAGGAAAACAAGCATTCAACATGTTTTGCCATCGTATCGCCCATACCTGCCCAGAAGTATTCTGCAGGTGCGCCGGTGATCACCGACGGATCGATAAAGCAGTGGACCGGTGCCCGTTTCAAACGGTATATCTCACGGAATGCACCGTTTTCATAATGCAGGATCGCGATCTTTGTTACTGCAGCACAGGTAGATGCGATCGTCGGGACCGTAAATACCGGTTTCCCCAGCTGATCGCCCGTGACCTTGGCTGTATCGAGGCATTTTCCTCCTCCGGCAGCGATAATGACATCTGCGTTTTGGATCTCTTCAATGTTTTTCAGCCGGTCAATATTCTCTGCGGAAGCTTCCCTGCCGTATATCTGATGTGTTGTAATCTCCAGTCCCTTTAATGCCTCAAGCAGTTTTTCGCCGCAGGCCGCAAACGCTTTTTCACCCGTGATCAGCGCTGCTCTGGAACCAAAGGAAGAGATAATGCCCGGTATTTCTGAAAATGCATGTTCAGAGATGGTATATCTTGGCAATTCGTTCTGTTTCATATTCATTTTTTCAAAACAGCGTCTTTCGACGCTGTGTTTTACAGATAGCTGTCAACGAGTGCTTTCAGTTCCGGGTCCTGGCATCCGGTATTGAAGCATTCCAGAAAGCGCGGTGTAAGCGATCTTCTGACGATGTCCTGATCCATTGCGCGCAGTGCTTCCGTAAGCGGTTTAGCTATAGCAGCCTTGACTTCCACAAGCTTTGCCGCATTCCGGTTCTGGGATTCTTTTCTTCCCGGCTCATCCGGGTATCCCATCCCCTTCGGGGAACCGAAGGCGATTTTGAAAATATTCTTCAGATTGACGTCTGCACCCCAGCCAAAGCCTTTCGCATACGGAAGTGAAAGGGCATTGCCGTTATTGATCTGCAGGAACAGATAAGCATCACTCGGCTCAATGCAGTAGCCGCATACAACACCGGGCATCATGTTGCAGGCCATGAGAGCTCCCTGGCCGGTACCGCATCCTGTCACAACAAAATCAACCGCACCGGAATTCAGAAGCAGCGCTGCCTGCACACCTATATTCAGGTATGTCAGATAACCCGGCTCGCCAATCTGCAGAGGTGCTTCTTCCGAGGACATTCCCGTATTGTATACAGTGTGTCCCATAGGTTCTACTACTTCTTTCAGGCAGCTGATGACTGTGTCATTTTTTGCCGACTGGGAGAATTCATTGATCATTGCAATTTTCATTTTTTATCCCTCATTTCTGTAAGAAAGGCGGAAGTATACTTCCGCCTTGATTACTCGTTACTGCCGTTATCTGCGGCTTCAAAAGTATAACGATCGTTCGATCCAATCAGACGAATGTAACTTCTGACAAACTCTTTCACTGCCTTTTCAGCAGTCATCATGATGGTCAGATAATCCGCGTTCGGATCTTCCTCCCATTTCGCCTTAATTGCATCTGTTGCTGCATGGAACGCATCCGTGCAGACATTGATCTTATTAATGCCGCCTGCAACTGCTTTCCGGATGTTTTCTTCGCCGGAACCTGATCCGCCGTGAAGAACAAGAGGCATCTTAAGCGCTGCCTTCAGCTCTGCAAGACGTTCGAAATCCAGAACCGGGACATATCCCTTCGGATAGTTTCCGTGCGCTGTTCCGATCGCCACTGCAAGTGCATCAACACCTGTCTCTTTAACAAACTGTACAGCCTGTTCCACGTTTGTATACATGTCGTTTGTTGTGCCGTCTCCGTCAGCAGCCTGGCCTACATGGCCGAGTTCTGCTTCAACGCTGATTCCCTTTGCGTGTGCAAGGTCAGCAACCATGCGTGAGCGTCTTACATTTTCTTCATAAGGAAGTGAAGAGGCATCGATCATGACATTTGAGAAGCCCATCTGAATTGCCATGACTTCCGCGTCAAGGGAAGGTCCGTGATCCAGATTCAGGCATACAGGGACACTTGCCCGTTCCGCCATTGCTTTGACCATCGGTACCATTTCAGTGGGATGTGCAAGTTTGGACATCTGTCCGACACCGAACTGAACGATGATCGGAGAATGCTCTTCCTCCGCTGCCTCAATTACGGCACGCGCCATTTCCATGTCAACACTGTTGACAGCCATTACTGCATAGCCGTCGCGGTTTGCGTTGTCAAGGATATACTTCATGTTTACATACATAAATCTGCATCCTTTCTATATGAATATTGATTTTCCTGTATCTTACAGATCGATATCAAGATCTACGATTTCTTCTTCAACCGTGTCTTCTTCAGAAGGCATCTTCTTGATAAATGCGTAGATCACACCGGTGATTACAGAACCGATCAGGCAGGCAAGGATCCAGAGACCGAGCTTATTGGAGAGCGGGGCTACAAGGATACCGCCGTGGGAAGCCGGTGTGCCGACGCCCCATGCCATTGCAAGACCGGATGCGATCGCGGAGCCGATCATGGAAGAAGGAACAACTCTCAGAGGATCTTCCGCTACGAACGGGAGAACACCTTCAGTGATGAAGCAGAGACCCATCGGGATGCAGGTGTAAGCTGCGTCCTTCTGCTGCTGTGTGAATTTCTTCGGAGCGAGGATAGCTGCAATGCCCATGCCGATCGCCGGTGTCATACCGCCGATGATCTTAGCTGTTTCTGCGCACTCACCGATTCCGCCTGTTTCAGGGTTGTCCGCATAAAGCGCATTGGCTGCCATGGAAGCTGTCTTGTTGATAGGACCGCCCATATCGAAGCCCATGCATGCGCCGATAACCGCACCGACAACGAAGAGGGAGCCGGACGCAAGACCCTGGATCCATCCCTGGAACGCAAGCATAATCGCAGCGAGGGGTTTCATAAAGATTCCGAAGAATACGAATACCGCAACACATGTAGCAATAACCGGAATGATCAGAACCGGCATCAGGCCCTGGAGAGCCTTCGGCATTTTCCAGGTCTTCATCCATTTGACGAAGTAGCCGACCAGGAAGCCCATCAGCATAGCGCCTACGAAACCTGTCTTTGTAGGTCCGCCTGCGAAGTAACCGATTGCGAAGCCCGGAACGATGCCCGGTCTGTCAGAGATAGAGTATGCAATACCTGCACAGAGGAATGCATATGCCCAGTTGAAGCCGTTGCCGTTCATTTCGCCGAGCATGTGGATGAAGTCGGTGAATTTGAAGATGGAGTATCCGGAATAAGCCAGACCTTCGATCGTCGGATCGGAGAGAGGTACACCGGACCATGCGACTGCCTTCTGAATAGCACCCGTGATACCTGCCATAACAACCATCGGGATCAGGAACGAGATACCGGTCATTATGTGTTTTTTGAAATCCTGCATTTTCATACTTAGTACTTATTTCCCTTTCTTATTTCCCCTATTTTTTAGCCGCAAGTTTCTTTTCGATCGTTGTGATCAGACTCTTAGGCTGTTTCATAGCCATTGTGATGGGAACGTCAACAACTTTCTTCCCAGCAAAACGGCTTGTTCCGCGAATCGCAATGTCGTGAGCATAGATTACGACATCCGCATTCGCGATGTCTTCTGCAGTGAGTTCATTCTCAATTCCTGCAGAGCCCTGTGTTTCAATCTTGCAGTGGTGCCCCAGTTCATCTGCTGCCTTCTGCAGCTTTTCAGCAACAATGTAAGTGTGGGCGATACCTGCTGTACAAGCTGTAACCGCAACAATGTTCATATAGAAGTCTCCTTTCCTTTCGTAACCTATCTAAAGTGTATATACTTTCTCATAATGTTTCAAGTGAACATTACCATAATATGCTCATTTGAATATATTATTTTCGTTTTTGATACTTTTTTGATTACTTTTGGCTCAAAAATCAATATCCAGGTCTACGATCTCTTCTTCGTCGATTATTTTGTCGACCTCTCCGAGGGCATCATCCTCGCAGAGCAGGAGATTCATGATCTCTTCCTTGTCTGCTGCCTGGGAAAGCTTCGTGACACGGACATCATTTCCAAGTTTCCCGGCAAGTTCGCTCAGCAGCATCATATGATTCTTTGCAAACTCTTTGTCGGCACTGACGCAGAACAGGAAGATCAGATGGGAATCCTGATATCCGTCGTCAGAAATGCTGCTCTCCCAGCGGATCGGGTTAACTGTTTTCCCGATCATTATTCCGTTGCGCAGCACGCTGTTGCTTTTTCCGTGCGGAATTGAGATTCCGGATCCCATTCCGGTAGGCCCTTCCGCCTCCCGTTCGTAGATGTCTTTCACGAATGTGTCTACATCGTTGATGTACCCGTTATTTAACAGGACACCCGCCATGTATCGAAGCACCTCATCTTTGGTTCCACCCTGTACTTCCAGATCAATAATGTCTGGGTTCAATATCTCGTTTAATGGCATTTTTATCTCCTTTCTGTCATTCGGGATATTTCGCGGGGACGTTTCCCCGTGTGTGACACATTTAATTTATCACATTATGAACACTTTTTGATAATTATTTTGAAATTTTTATCTTTTTTTGATAAACTTCTCGAGGAAAGAAGGTATTTATCCGATGAAATTGTTCCAAATTGCCCCTCAGATTTATGAGTTTAACAGCTTTTCTAACTTTGCACAGTCATTCAGGCTGTGCGAGACCGATCTTCTGTTCACAGGTGCACACACGTTTCGTACACTGAAAGATACTGAACTGCCATGCATCACTATCCTGCGTGATGATTACGGCAGCGGAGAGCCTACCGATGTCATGGTGAACGCCATTCTCAGCGAAGCCGCAAAACATACGTTCCACAGGATCATCGCCGTCGGGGGAGGTGCGATCCTTGATATCGCCAAGATCATCGCCGTCGCAGGCGGCTGCACGGATGTCAGTGAATTATATGCGCACACGGATTCGCTCCAGGCGGACAAAGAACTGATCGCTGTCCCCACAACATGCGGCACCGGCTCCGAAGTAACGAATATTTCCATTGTCTATCGCTCCGACATCGACACTAAGCAGGGGCTGGTCTCCGATGTCATGTATCCCCGCTATGCGGTGCTGATCCCGGAACTTCTTGAAACAATGCCGTACAACGTATTTGCCACAAGTTCGATTGACGCCCTGATCCATGCAGTCGAAAGCTATCTCAGTCCGCTTGCGACGCCTTACAGCGAGATGTATTCCGTCGCTGCTGTCCGGGAGATCCTGCAATGCTACATCGAGACTATTTCACGCCAGAACGATTTCCGTCCCAGCTGCCCGCAGCTTCTGAAAGCATCCAATTATGCCGGCATCGCCTTTTCCAATGCCGGATGCGGACCGGTCCATGCCATGAGCTTTGCGTTCGGGGGAAAATACCATGTCCCGCACGGAGAATCCAACTACCAGTTCTTCCTGCCCATCTTATCTTTTTATAAGAAGACTGCGCCGGACGGAAAGATCCGCAGCCTTGAACAGCTGCTTAGTGAAGTGACCGGCAATCCGGACGGATTCAAGGGACTGGAAGAACTCCTGGAGAAGATACTTCCCGCCAAACCAATGCATGCCTACGGCGCTTCGGAAGATGATATCGAACCGTTCACCGAGTCTACAGCCGCCAATCAGCAGCGTCTGCTCGGACGTCAGTACTGTCAAATGGATAAAGAAGATATTTATCATATTTATAGATCATGTCTTTAAAGATGTGAGCAGATATTGAGTATCTTCAGACATTTTTCACTCCATCAAAGCGGAAATGCTTTAGAAAACAGAAAAGAAAGGGCAATTCTGCCCTTTCTTTTCTGTTTTGTTGTCTGTTTCTGTCATTTCAGACCATGAATTCCCGTAAAAATTAGCCGCTGTTCGGCACTCAACACAATAATTACTCATAATTTTATCAAATTTATCATCTTGTTATCTTGACAAGTGACCAAAATGAATACTAGTATTAGTTCAGAAAGTTAATAGATCAGTTTGATCTTATTGCTTTCAAAAAATCTCACGTAGTCCTCTGAAGGGCAGCGGTCCGTGATCACACCCGTAATTTTTGAGAAATCTGCAAACTGATTGTAGGCGACAACATCAAATTTACTGTGATCCGCAATGATATAGGCACTGGAGCTCTGTGCGATCGCCTGCGCCTTCATCGCTCCTTCATGAAGATTGGTATTCGTCAGATTCTTCTCCATAGAGATTCCCACAGTTGAAATAAAGGCTTTGCTGTAATTGTAGGGATAAAAACTGGAGTCGATGATGAAGGATCCCATGTCGTGCTGAAGGATTCCACCGGCACAGATTCCCGTGAGGTTATGCATATCTCTCAGAAGCACCATTACATCAAGGCAATGAGAGATTACTGTCACATCCTTTGCCTCTGACAGATAGTGAAGGATGCGATATGCGGTAGTGCCGGAATCCACGAAAATGACATCCCCGTCACCGACAAGCTTCGCCGCAAGCTTTCCGACCCGTTCCTTCTCGTCATTTAAAAGAGCATTACGGGCCGACAGGGAATCCACACTTTTCACGGATTCAAATCTGTCGATGTAGATAACTCCGCCGTAAACCTTGCGGATCAGTCCCTGCGTTTCAAATTTATTGATATCACGGCGCAGTGTCTGAATCGAAATTCCGAATTTTTTCAGAAGTTCGCTGTTTCTCACCGTCTTTTTCTCCCTGATGTAGGAGAGCATCTCTGCCTGTCTGTCAAATTTCATACTTACCACCTTAGTAAACCATAAACAGAGAATAAATGATTATTGTTGCTGAGGCAAGATACATTTCGAAAAAGGAGACCATTATGAACAAACTGCTGCAAGTCACCACTGAATTCCCTCAAACTGAATTATGGAACGATTCCTGTTCCTGCCGCGAGCTCTCTTACGCCATTGAAAACGGCGGATGCGGAGCCACGACCAATCCTGTCATCGTCTACTCGGTACTGGACAAAGAACTCCCTGAATGGGAACCGACGATCAGGAAACTGGTCGAGGAGAACCCTTCATTTACAGAAGACGATCTGGCATGGGCTGTGATCAAGGCGCTCGGCTCCAAAGCATCCACGCTGCTGCTCGACACCTATAAAAAGACAAACGGTCAGCGCGGCCGTATTTCCTTCCAGACAAACGCAAAGTACTATCAGAACAAAGACCTGATGGTAAAGCAGGCGCTCGATCTCGCTTCCACAGTTGAAAACTCCCAGGTAAAGCTCCCGTCTTCGAAAGCCGGTATTGAGGCAATGGAAGAACTTACCTACCGCGGTGTTTCAATCAATGCGACTGTATCCTTTACCGTTGCCCAGGCTGTACAGGTTGCTGAAGCCGTTGAACGCGGTCTGGCACGCAGAAAGGCGGAAGGCCTTGACACAGAATCGATGCACCCGGTATGCACGATCATGGCTGGCCGTGTGGATGACTATCTCAAGAAGTATTACGGAAAGAGCGAGACACTGGTCTCCACCGAAGCGTATGAGATGGCCGGTGTTGCAGTTGTCAAAAAAGCATACGAGATCTACAAGAAGAAGAATTATCGGACAAAACTGCTTGTTGCAGCGTTCCGCAACCGTCATCATTTCGAAGAATTCATCGGCGGCGATATCGTGCTCACGATCACATATCCCTGGCAGAAGAAGTTCAACTCTTCCAATGTCCCGGTTGTCAGCAATATCGACAAGCCTGTCAGTGAAGAAATCCTCAATGAACTGCTTGGTCTGGAGGAATTCCGCAAGGCATATGATGAGAATCTTGCGCCGGAAGAGTTCCAGTATTACGGCGCGTTCAAAGCAACCATGTATCAGTTCCTCGGCGGATATGACTCCCTGGTTCAGCTTCTCAGAAAGTATATGGTGAAATAACATGGCGAATACTTTCCTTACTCCGAAAAAGATTATCAGCGGATCGAGTGCGCTTGAAACAGCCGGAAGCGATCTGAAGTCTTACGGCAGCAACGCACTGGTCGTCACTGACGCAACAATGGTCAAACTCGGAAACGCTGCTGTTCTTGAAGAGATTCTGGTTAAGGAACAGATTGCCTATACCCTGTTTCCGGAAGTGAACTTTGAACCGAATGACATCGTTGTAAAACAAGCTGCCGAAGCATACCGCTCCCATAACTGTGATTTCCTGATCGCACTGGGAGGAGGCTCTCCGATCGATACCGCAAAAGCGGTCTCCATTCTGCTGGCAGGAAACGACAAGCTTTCCTCTTATATGGGAAAAGTCATTGATATTGCACGCCCCGCACTTGTCGCAATCCCGACCACAGCCGGAACCGGTTCTGAAGCTACCCGCTTCACGATCATCAACGATACCGAGACAACGACAAAGATGCTGCTGAGCGGTCCCTGCCTGATTCCGGATCTCGCAGTTATCGATCCGAAGTTTACGATTTCCGCTCCGAAATCCGTTACTGCCCATACCGGGATCGATGCGCTATGCCATGCGATCGAGTCCTATACTTCCTGCAAGGCCCAGCCGCTTTCCGATACGTTTGCGCTTTCCGCAATGGACCGGATCTTCAAAAATCTTGAGATCTGCTGCACGGAAGGATCCAACACAGCCGCAAGGATCCAGATGTCCCTTGCGGCACTGGAAGCAGGCATTGCATTCAACAATTCATCGGTTACAATTGTTCATGGCATGTCCCGTCCGATCGGAGCTCTGTTCCATGTTCCGCACGGTCTCAGCAACGCAATGCTGCTGGAGAAATGCATGCAGTTTGCCGCTGCAGGCGCTGTCGGCCGGTTTGCAGAGATCGCACGTCATCTGTCCTTTACGGCAGATGCAGATGACACCGCCGCTGCACAGGTGCTTCTTGACCGTATCAGCACACTGCTTCGGAATCTGAGTATTCCGACCATGTCTGAATTCGGCATTGATCACGACACTTACTTTGCCGCGATCGATAAAATGGCGAATGATGCGTTTGCTTCCGGATCCCCTTCCAACACCATCCGTGAAGTGACGGTTGATGACATGAAGAAGCTTTACGCAGAAATTTACAGATAGATCACAGATAACAGTGAGGTAATCAATCATGATCCGTTCCGCCATGCTCCTTCTGGAAGAAGGAAACTCTTCCGGCGCCAGTATGAACAGCCTGTTCCTTATCATTGTAGGAACAATGCTTCTGGTATTTCTCCTTCGTGCCGCACTCGGCTACAGGAAGTACAAAGAATCACTGTTTCCGAATATTTATGAGAATTATCTGATTGATTATTATTACAGACTGAATGTTCTTCAGGATGCTTCCAAATCGTCAGGTCTGGCAAAAACGATCGGTACGCACCGGCTTGTTTACTCCAATCTGACCGATAAAAACGGCAGACTTGTCTGTCAGATCCTTACGGTCCTTCATTCTAAGGGAGTGCTTGCACTGGCATATCTGTCCACGACCGGAAAGATCTCCGGAAAGCAGACGGGTGACTGGATGGTGAAGCGTAAGGACGGTGAGCAGATGAAGACCTACCGCATCGCAAATCCGGCAATTTATCTGGAAGAATACAATACGCATCTGTCCCAGGTGCTTGACGGAAAAGAAGTCCGGTATGCCGTTGCGCTCAAGGATAAATGCGATATCTCCGATATTCATATCAGCTATCCGGTCGTTCACTATTCTGAAGTCGGTGATCTGATCAGAAATGCAGACTGCGGATACGGTCTGAATGATACTGAGATCGAAGAACTGTTCGTCAAGCTGGGCGGTAAACGGTAATTCTCCCGTAAACACGAAGAAACTGAAATCATTAAGGCAGCCGTAAAGGCGGAATAGTTCCTGAATTATACCGAAGAAATGCTCTCATAATAAAACCTCCCTTATTCTTTCGCTGCAGTTTCGCAGACCGCACACGAAATCATAAGCCGGGAGGTTTTTCATCATCTCTCCGCGAAAGCTTTCCTGCACCCCAGATTATCTTGGAGTTTTAACGGCGCAGAAAAAAAGATATGTCCGTTTTCGGAACATATCTTTTTTCATCTGACTCAGGAGAGGATCGGTTTGATCGCTGCAGCAAGTTCGTCTTTTTCTTTCTGTGCTTCAGCGAGATCTTTTCCTAATGTTGTGAAGTATGTCTTGATCTTCGGTTCTGTACCGGAAGGTCTGACAATGACTGCAGCGCCGTCTTCCAGGCTGTAGATCAGTACATTGGCCTTCGGCAGACCTGTTTCTTCAGGCTTGGTGTAGTCTGTGACTTTTGCGACTTTTCTGCCGGCGAATTCAACAGGAGGTTTTTCGCGCAGATCCTTCATGATGCCTGCCATCTTGTCCATGCCGGAGAGGCCCGGGAACTCGAAACTGTCGACCTTGTTCAGATAACGTCCGTATTCTGCATAGATCTCTTCCAGTCTCTGCTTGATGGAGGAACCGATGGAGCGGTAGTAAGCAGCCATTTCACAGATCAGCATGGAACCGATGACAGCGTCTTTGTCGCGTACATACGGTCCTGCGAGATAGCCGTAGCTCTCTTCGAAACCGAAGATAAAGCGGTCTACTTCACCTGCTGCTTCAAGCTGTGCGATCTGGTCGCCGATCCACTTGAAGCCTGTCAGTGTGTGGCGGAGTTCGACACCGTAGTGTTCAGCTACAGCGTCAGCCAGCGGCGTGGAAACAATGGACATGACCGCAACGGGTTTTTCAGGCATCGTGCCTTTTTCAATTCTTCCTGCGCAGATATAGTCAAGCAGGAGGACGCCCATCTCGTTGCCGGATACGAGTTCATATGTTCCGTCAGGACACTTCATGGCGATACCGACTCTGTCAGCGTCAGGGTCTGTTGCGAGCATCAGATCCGCGCCGACTTCTTTAGCCAGTTCAAGTCCCTTTGCAAGTGCTTCAAAGATCTCAGGGTTGGGATACGGGCAAGTTGTGAAGTAGCCGTTCGGATACTCCTGTTCCTTAACGATCGTAATATCTGTGATGCCGATATCCTTGAGGACCCTGGTTACAGGTACAAGACCTGTACCGTTCAGCGGCGAGTAAACAAGTTTCAGTCCTGCTGTCTTGCAGAGACCCGGTCTTACCTGGCGTGCTTCGACTGCCTCATAGAAAGCATCCTTGCAGTCGTCGCCGACGAACCTGATCAGACCCTTTTCAACGCCTTCCGCGAAGGAGATGAATTTTGCGCCTGTCAGGACGTCTGTCTTCTGGATCGAATCATAAACGATGCCTGCAGCGACGTCTGTCATCTGGCAGCCATCCGGTCCGTATGCCTTGAAGCCGTTGTATCTTGCGGGGTTGTGGGATGCAGTGATCATGATACCTGCATTGCACTCGTAATAGCGTGTCGCAAAGCTCAGTGCGGGAACAGGCATCAGCTCGTCATAGATGCGGACATTGATGCCGTTGGCAGCGAGGACGCTTGCTGCGTCTCTTGCGAAGTTCCAGCCTTTCAGACGTGAGTCATAGCTGATCGCGACTGTCTGGTTGCCGCCCTGTGTCTTTACCCAGTCTGCAACGCCCTGTGTAGCCTGTCTGACTACCCAGATATTCATTCTGTTTGTTCCGGCGCCGAGTGTTCCCCTCAGACCGGCTGTTCCGAATGCGAGTGACACGGCAAAGCGTTCTTTGATCGCATCATCGTCATCTTTGATGCTCTGGAGTTCCGTGTTCAGATCGACATCGATCAGATCAGCTTCAAGCCAGCGTTTGTATTCTTCCTGATACATAAATCTTCCTTTCTGAAATAAAAAGGCGATACTCAGACGGTATCAGCCCTTTACAGCTCATTGTTCCTTAAGCGATTACTTTCTGAGTGCGAAGTACTTCTTCAATTGTCTGTACAGCTACTTCTTCGTCTTCACCCTCACAGGAAACTGTGATCTCAGACTGTGTAGGAATTCCCAGAGACATAACGCCCATGATGGACTTCATATTTACTGTGCGTCCTTTGTAAGAAACTTTTACTTCACTCTTGAATTTGCTAGCTGCGTTTACTGCAACAGTAGCAGGACGTGCGTGGAGTCCTACAGGGTCAATGACTGTAACTGAAATCTGCTTCATTAGATTATTTTCCTCCTGTTTCATTTACTAAGGCTATTTTAATACAATATAGAACATCTCGCAAGCGGTTACATTTTTCCGGAATTTAAGTTTCTGTCATAAAAAGCGGACTTCAGCCTATACCGGCTGAAACATATCTTAAATGATCTTTCGGACCCTTTTTCCGGCAGGCGTGATCGCTTTCTCAGGACATACAAGGATGCAGAGATGACAGCCGACACACTTTCTCCCGTCCAGTTTCGGCCTCCTGTCTTCCCCGAACAGGATCGCCTGATGGCCGCCGTCGGCGCAGGATATCGAACACCTGCCGCATCCGATGCACCGGTCACTGTGGAAAACCGGATAGATCACGGTATCCCTTTCCAGTACGTCCGTCCTCTCGGAAACGCTCTCCAGTGCCATGCCCCTTATATCATCCAGGCCGGATAATCCCTTTTCAGCCAGATAGAGGTTCAGCCCTGCCTTCAGGTCATCGATGATGCGGTAGCCGTACTGCATGACGGCTGTCGTGACCTGTACGCTGTCCGCACCGAGCAGGATATATTCGAGTGCGTCCTGCCATGTCTCGATGCCGCCCATCGCGCTGATATGTTTTCCTTCAAGATTGCGGTTTTTTGCGAGTTCGGCGATGAACCGCAGGGCGATCGGCTTGACGGCATTGCCGCTGTAGCCGCCGACAGCCGACATGCCGTGTACCGCCGGTTCGGATACATAGGTATGCGGGTTGACGCCGATGATGCTCTTGATCGTATTGATCGCAGCTACGCCGTCCGCCCCGCAGCGCACCGCAGCGTCCGCAGCCGGGTTCATGCTCTGGACATTGGGCGTCAGCTTGGCCAGTACAGGTTTCTTTGTCCCCCTCCTGGCGGCGGCAGTCAGACGTGCTACCAGTTCCGGCACCTGGCCGATATCCGAACCGAGGCTTTCATCCACCATGTTCGGACAGGAGAAATTCAGTTCGATGGCATCCGCGCCGTTCTCATCGCACAGGCGTGCAAGTTCTTCCCATTCCGCTTCATTCTGCCCCATGATGGAAGCGAGAATGAATTTATCCGGATAATCTGTTTTCAGCCTGCGGAAGACCTCCATGTTTTCCGCTACGCTGTGATCGGAGAGCTGCTCGATATTCTTGAAGCCGATGATATTGCCGGCAGCACCGGTGACAGCGGAAAAGCGCGGGGAGGCTTCATGGATATCCAGCGTGCAGATCGTCTTGAAAGCAGCGCCTGCCCAGCCTGCCTCAAAAGCCCGCGCGCACATTTCGTATGTACTGGCAATGACCGAAGAGGAAAGCAGGAACGGGTTCTCAAGCGGTATGCCGCAGAAATCTGTGCGCAGCCTTTCTTCATCCTGCGGCATGGGGACCTCCAGCCCAGGCTTCACTTCGTCGTACAGACGCATCATCAGCTTCCTGATCGGGACCTCATGCGGCCGGACACAGGCCTCTTCGCACGGCGCGGCGCAGTCCGCGCAGATATCTGTATCCGGATAATGCGCAGCTGCGGTCTTTTCATTTGCGAACCATATGTTTCGCAGCAGGGATGCGCAGTCGATCCTGCCGCAGGCGGCACGGCACGGCGCATCCCGGCACAGTGTGCATCTCAGCATGTCTGAGCGGGAAATGGTATTTTTCAGCATCGTATTTCTCCTGGCCTGGTTCTTTCGGCAGCGCTGTCTGACCCTGCCGCAGGATATGTGAAAAAGTCTTTTCCGGGGTACCCGCGGCGGTCTGGATGGGAATGGTCAAAGGAATGTATCTCTGTATTTTTACTATACTTCATCCGGCCTTGTTTTTGTCACTGCAATGCAGGGAATTTTCGTGATTCTTAAGTTTACCGGTCCGTATTGTTATTCTGCAAACAGGGGAATACAATGATGCCGGGAGGTTTCGATCATGATCAAAACTTTATTCAGACTGAAAGCATTTATCGCAGTATTCTGTGCTGCTGTATTGTGCGCATGTTCTTCCGCGCCTGCGAAGGAAGCTGTCATCGGCAGCTGGACACTGGACAGGGTCTATGCGGCTGAAGCCGGCGAAGAACTGACAGAAAGGGATCCGGAAACTGCAGCGTCCCTGTTCGGGGACCTGGACGGTTACTATACATTTGAGGAGAATGGCGATGCTGTCCACGGTTTTAACGGCGGCGGTGAATTTGTCGAAGACAAAGGCAAATGGGAAAAAGACGCAGACCTGCAGTACGTGTTCACTGATGACCGCGGGAAGATGACATTCACTTACAGCGCGGACGACGATACGCTCCATTCCGTATGGTCGGATGAGAGCCAGACAGAAGGCTGGGTCAAAATCGAATACGTATACAAACGCAAAAAGTAAGCATTCCTTACCAGACAGGGATCCCGGGAACGGGATCTTTTCTTTGCCGCTTCCGCTTACCTGTAATGTATATACCGTATAGGAACCGTTAATTGCCGATATAATAATGAAAACAGGTGGGATATGAAACATGTATCAGAGATCCGGTCACTGATCAAAGAGAAATACAATCCGCTTCCCGAGATCACCGCAGGTGTTTTTGCGATGACGATGGGGGCGTATTTCCTGTCTTCCCTGATGTCGACGATGGGAAGCGTCATTGACGGTTTCATCATCGGCCATACGATGAAAACGACCGATATCGGCGCCCTCAGTCTGACAAGCCCCGTGTGGTTCATCCTGGGCATCATCTACAGTATCCTGATGATGGGAAGCCAGCCCTTCTGCGCCTCGTAGCTCAGCAAAGGAAACCGGGAAAAGGCAAGGCAGATCTATTCAGCAGCACTGCTCGCAGGTGTTTCCTTAAGCATGCTGCTGACACTGCTGATCCTGCTGTTCAGCACACAGGCTGCAGGGCTGCTCGGTGCAGATCCGGAAATGGCTGTATTCCTGCCGTGCCGCAGATATCTGATCGGTGCAGCCATCGGATTTCCCGCCATCAGTGCGATCAGTATCCTCTCCATGGGCATCAACCTGGAAGGTGCCCGCATATGGACGATCCGCTCGGCAGCTGCAGTAACTGTTACGAATATCTTTCTGGACCTTATGATCGTACTGGTGCACGGGGATATGTTTATGATGGGGGGTGACGACTTCTGTCAGTTACTATGCCGGGGCGGCAGTCCTTGTACTGTATTATGTTAAGAACAGGGACTGTCTGCTGCAGCCGGCGCTGTACAGGCTGTCGCTCCGGCTGATCGGACATATCGCGCTGCAGGGCATGCCCCTGGGCGTAAGCCGCATCACAACGACATACAAATCCTTTTTCCTCAACCAGGTCCTGGCAGCCGGCGTATCCACGGCAGGACTCGCTGCGTACAATGTACAGGTGCAGCTGAATTACCTGACAAACTCGCTGTTCATGAGTATTGCGCTCACGATGTCGATGATGCTGTGCCTGTATTATCCGGAGGAAAACCGCAGGGGCCTGATCTAT
The DNA here is from genome assembly GCA_024698805.1 of Solobacterium sp. Taxonomy (GTDB): domain Bacteria; phylum Bacillota_I; class Bacilli_A; order Erysipelotrichales; family Erysipelotrichaceae; genus Bulleidia. Next base: position 12,311 of record JAILQT010000113.1, on the reverse strand, counting down.
ACGATGTCGATCGCGCTCAGCTACGAGGTATTCTTCGGCCTCGGCGTTACGCTGCTGCTGCGCAGCCAGCCCGTAATGGTCCTGATCACCTGGTTCTACCTCGGTGTGAACGTTGAAAGCTATATGACCGCACATACAGCGATATACTACTTTGCGCTCGGTCTCACCGGTCAGGCGATGTCGGTCCTGTTTGCCAATTATCTGAATTCGACCGGCAGGACCCTGCTGTCGGACCTTGTCTATATCCTGTGCGATGCGGTGCTTGTAACGCTGATGGTCACCGCAAGACTGCACCGCATTCCGCCCGGGATCAGTGATGCGTTCCGCAACCGTACGGTCTTTTCCGCGCGTTTCCCAGGCACAGCTGATCATGTTCGGTATGCTCCCGGTCATGATCCTGATGATCAATAAGCTCCAGAAAAGCAATCCTTCCGGAATGTCGGATGTCCTGCTGATGCTGCCGAACGGATACGGCGTTTCCAAAGAGGACGAGCTTACTGCTTCGCCGCGCTCGCTGCAGCAGGTCATCACATTTTCAAAGGATGCCTATGATTTCTGCCTGAAGCACGGGGCAGGAAAAAAGGAAGCCTATTACATCTCCCTGGCAGCGGAAGAGATGGCCTCCAATATCTTCAAGCACGGTTTTACGGACAGGGGCCATCATACGATGGAACTGCGCGTGATCCATACAAACAATGCACTCTGTCTGCGGATCCGTGACAACAGCCATATCTTTGACCCCATCAAAAAGATGGCAGCGGTCGCCGGCATCGATGATCCCTCAAGATATATCGGCATCCGCATGGTCATGAAGCTGGCAGACGAAATAACCTATACGCCGACCTTAAACTGAATAACCTGATGATCCGGATCGACCTGCCTGCGCAGGAAAGCAAAGCTGCCGCGGCAGCCGCCTGACGTATTTACGGATCTGTATAAACAGCTCAGTCTTTGCGGCTGAGCTGTTTTTGAATGACTTATTCTTCCCGGATCACCTTTCCGCATCTTCTGCACCGGTATTCCCCGATGGACTTTCCTTCCCTGCCGGGATAGTAGCTGTCGCACGGTGTCCCGCAGTTTGGACCGATGCACGGGTCGCTCACCGACCAGCAGCATCCCCCGTTGGGTATCGTATCCACGCGGATCAGTTCATAATCATGGTTTTCCATGCCGCATACGGAACATACGCAGCCGTTCCACCTGTGATTGCCTTTCCTGCATTCCCGTTTCAGCCTGAACCTGGCAAAGAATCCCGGCTTTTCTGCGGGTGCTGCTTCAGGTTCCTTCTGCGGCTCCCGCGGTTTCACGGGAGGTATGTCCTGCTTTTCAGGCCTGTCTTCCGTCTTCTCCAGTTCTTCCCCGCATTTCCCGCATATATACTGCGCAGAGGAGACCTGGAAGCTGAGGCAGTCCGTGATCAGTGTCTTCATTCCTTCCGGAGGGATCATCCTGCACTGCGCAAATGCGTCTTCGATCTTCCTGTTTCCGACGATATACGGCAGTTCTTTCCCGGCATACATCTCCAGTACGGCCTGGCCCCAGTCACGGATGTCCCCGGTCCTCTGGTTCGGGGAGGCTGCTGCCATGCCGTAACGGTCAAGCTTCGCATTGCCTTCAGGAGTTATGATCACATGATCCGTGCGCACCTGGCTGTGGGTGATCCCTTTCCTATGGCCGTATCCCAGCCCCTGCGACATATCCAGGGCGAGACGGATGATCCGTTTCTGGATCTCATTCTCACCGCCCTGATAGAGGGAGCCGTCAGAGATCATTTCCGAGAGTTTCCTGCCGCCTGTCCATTCGCAGGACAATGCCGGCGAACCAAGCACATCACGGCATTCATAACAGGTGAGGATATTGTCCTGTTTTCCCGCCCGGATCCATCTTTCCGCACCTTCACGGACTTCTTCCGTGCTCAGGCTGCCGTTTTCGAACTGCACCGGGTCATAGCGCCGCATCTCCGTTTCCATGCCGCTGTCTGTTTCCCGCACATGCCATGCACGCCCTTCCGCGCATGCATATGCGTCACTTACAGCTCCCGGGATATCCTCTTTGCGTATGTCCTCATTCCTGACTGCCTTGGGCCCTGCACCCTTCTCTGCCGGTACGGCAGGATGCGCGGCAGCGTAGTCTGCCCAGAGACCTGTTTCCTTTTCACGTCTCTGTCCGTACCTGCAGATCAGCCGGTACGAATGATCACGGCAATGGATGACCTGCCTGTCGGAAAGCAGTTCCAGTCCTTCATAGACGTCTTCAAAAACAAAGTCGCCGATATGTACCATGCCGTCTTCATTCTTCAGGACGCCGCCTCCCGGAAGCGCGACCGCAAGATCCCGTTTCTGCTGGACGGCCGGATCGGCCAGATCCAGATACCACGGCTTTTTTTCTTCGGGCTTTTTGATCCACAAATACTGTCCCCGGAGTTTGAACCATTCCGAATAGGAGAAGATATGATCGTCTGTTTCGCTTTCCTGAAAGGAGAAGGTATAGAACGGCCTGCCGGAGACCGCATCCGACGCATGGACGGTATAGAAGATATCCACATCCATGCTGTTGCTGTAATTCTCTTTTGTGTAATACGTATAGGTACAGGACAGCCTTGTATACTCATCTTCCGCACTGTTCTCCGTATATTCCCCTTCCGGTTCATCCGGATCTCCGCCGCCCGGGATCCATCTGCTTTCCGGTATCCCTTCCGGCCCTGCCGGGATCACTGTGATCAGTTTCTCCGCTTCAAGCCATGCGAACAGCTTCTCCCACAGCCGGAGCGCCGGCTCATAAAGCAGGAGCGTACCGTCTTCGCACGAAGGCTCCAGAAGGTCACGTACATATTCATACCTGCCTTCTTCATACGCTTTTTCCGCTTCCGGGAGGACCCGCATCAGCCGCTTCATGGCATCCATCCGCTCGGAAAAGCTTGCGATGCGTGAAAGCGTATAGGTCAGTTCAGGCTCTGCAGGCGGCAGTTTCAGCCACCAGCCGTCCCGTCTCAGTTCGGCGATATTCACAAAGCCGTTGGCGGAGAAACGCGTGACATACTCGAAGATCTCATCGCCCTCGCTGTCTTTTTTCAGATGATAGCTGAGCAGGGACCTGCCTGTTGCCGCATTGAAGAAATAGATGCCGTAATTGCTCTGGTCCGCGATGATCTCACCTTCGGGATCAGCGAAACGCTTCGCAGTCAGGCTGTTCCTGTCTGCGATATATTCATTCAGGAATGTACGGAAACAGGATCTTTCCGTACCGTCTTCCAGGAAATAGCTCTTTGCGGCTGCATCAATGCCGAGTCTGCGCCTGCCGCTGATACTGTCATCGATGTATTTGTTCCCGTCGGAAAGCCTGCATTCAAAATCATTCAGGTCATACCCTTCACGGACTTCCCGTCGATTGCGCGGGATCGCATGGAACGGTTCTTCGGGAAGGGGTTCCTGAATACCCGTGTCATGGATCCTCCGGCGGATATCCTGGACTGTTTCCAATACCGCGAAACGAGTATCCGTTTCCGCTTTGCGGTATTCAGCGGAATCCTCTTCCCTGTCTGTGATGCGCTTCCGCAGTTCTTCGGCACTGATGCGGTTTGCCTGCCACAGATGCACCGCAAGGTTGTAATGGCACCGGAAATTACTGTTGTCTTTGCGGACAGCTTCCTCCCAGATCCTTTCCGCAGTCTCTTCTTTCCCCATATCCAGGAAACTGAGCGCGCGGTTATTCATGGAATCCGCAGTATCTGTGGCTGCCTGCGGTTCAGGCCGTGCGTACGGCATGCCGGTGATAAGGCTGTATATGTCCTTAAGTTCCCGGTACAGCCTTTCCGTATCCTGTATCCTGCTGCTGACTGCTTCTGCGAGCAGGGAACGCAATTCATCCCGGACCGGTATCCGGCACATGTCAAAATATGTATGGAGGGAGTCCTTTGCCTCTGCGCCGGAAGCCCATAAACGCTTTCCGGCATACATCTCAAGCACAGTCAGTGCCCAGGCATAGATGTCCATCCATACCTCGGCTGCTTTTCTTTCCGCCTGTTCCGCGGGACAGTATTCCCGTGTATAGCCGCTCGAGAGCAGCCTGTCTCCTTCTGCGATCTGCGAACCTGCTTTTGCCAGGCCGAAGTCTGCCAGTTTCGCTTCCCAGTCCTTCGTCAGCAGGATATTGCCGGGTTTTACATCCTGGTGGATCAGTCCGTTCTGATGGGAATACCGGAGTCCCCTGAGTGCCTGTACGGCGATATCCAGGATCCTCTGCTGCACTTCTGCATCTGTGCCCTCATAGAGTGCCCCGTCACGGATCCTGTCCTTCAGACTGCCGTTGTCCATCCACTCGGAGAAGATGCCCGGGACGCCTGAGATGCCGCGGACATAGTAACAGGATACGATATTCGGATGCAGGCCGAGATCGATCCAGTTCTCGCACTCACGGATGAAATCCCCTTTCCGCTTTTCACTGCCTTCCGCGAAGAACCGCGGCTGGGGGCGCTTCAAAGCCAGGTCGACATCCCAGTTCTTATGGTGTACGCGCCAGACACTTCCCATACCGCCGTGGATCGCTTCAGACATGACTTCATACGTAGCCAGCAGTGTATCCCCAAGCCGGATCCCTTCATTGGAAATCGACGCGTGCCGGATCCCTTCCGCTAGGCGGCCCGCTTCGTCGTCAAGCGATGCCTGATACATGGATATCTCTTCCCCTGCAGTGAGTTTGCTGATGGTATTGCTGATGCTGCTTTCCGAATATTCCATAGATCATACTCCTGTACAGTCGTTTTGAATCACTGTTGTTTCCATACGGTATTATTCTCCGATCAGTTCCCATTCCATCCGGTAGATCTTGCCTGCACTGAACATATATCTGCAGTCTGCGGACATGGATGTGGTCCTGAACGGGGGCTGCACGGGCAGTTCCTGTCCGTCAGGCTTGTCTGTATACAGGAAAGAAGCGAGTTCAAACAGATACATACGGTTCCTGTACATTGCCAGCAGCAGGTCCTGCGGCATGAATTCCGGACTTGTTATATCGTCCGAATATGCGCCGCTTTTCTTAAAATGGACCTGCCGGACCACCTTGAGGTCCCGGTCATAGAATTCAAGACGGTTGTAAGCCTTTTTATCTTTCCCTTTCACTTCATACAGGAATGCAGTCAGCCCGTTCTGCATCTCTTTTCTTGTGTAATAATAGGGCATCCCGTTCTTTTTCGCGGCTTTGAAGAAAGCGTCATCCCTGTTCTGCTCTTTCGTAAGTTCCGAAGCAGACGCAGGATCGATGACCATACGCAGTGTCCCGTTGAAGATCGAAGGCTCGATGACCTTTACCGCATCGATACCGTCCGCATTGCGGAAGTTTTTCAGATTCGGTTTCTCACGGGCGCTGAATTCTTTTGAGAACAGGACTTTCCCGTCCGGGAGCGATATGACTTCCGCATACCATTGGTTCTTTCCGCTGCCTCTTGCGATATATGTCAGCCGGCGGCGGCCGGAGTCCAGCCTTTTTTCTTCATGCGGCCGGATCTTCCGAAGGAGCTGACCGTCCAGAGAGGACCGGACCTCCCCTCCCTGCCGGTATTTATCAAAATAGAACCAGCTTCCGTCAGGCCCCAGGGCGGCATACGGGTATGTCTTCTCACCGAGATCGGCGGTCACGGTGCAGGCCGTGAGCTTCCCCCTTTTGAAATGCGGGTACAGTTCATCATAGAGTTCCCAGCATTCCGGCGCATTCTTCCTGTTCGGCAGCTTCCCTGCTTCAAGCAGCAGTTCATACGCTTTCGCATAATCATCCTTATCCAGCGCATCCTGTGCCTGACGGATCAGCCTCGAGAACTGTTCATCCTGTTCTGTCTGTTCGGATGTATTCCGGATCCGGCACAGCGACCACAGTGGTACAGGCGGCGTATCCGGGATGCGGAAATAACAGTACCGGCTCGGGAAACTGCACATAACGAAACCTTCGAGAATGCCTTCTTCCCCGGAGCCCGTATCGAGGAATCCGGCGGAGTGGATCGCATGCGAGCGGAAGCTTTTGAGGCAGATCTTTTTTTGCATATCCCAGACCTGGCAGTAACTGTTCGTACCGGCAATGATGAAATCCCCTTTTATATCCCAGATCCTGAGACGCGGATCCGGAAGCCTGTCTTTCCGCAGCAATGCACCTGTGTCAGGGTCATAAACAGACAGTTCGTCCCTGATACCGGTAAACAGCAGGGTCTCATTCTCTGCCGTATCAAACCTGCCGGTCATATCGAGCAGGTCATTGAAGCGCCTTTCGGCTTCAAGTTCCGTCGGTATCACAGCCGTAACGACATATCCTTCCTTTTCAAGGATCCGCAGTCTGTTCAGCCCGTCGCAGAACAGCAGTTTCTTCCCGTGCCTGATCTTCTGTATATTGAAGATCCCGCTGTCTTCATGGAAGATCTTTGTCAGTTTTTCCGTATCAAAGGAATATTCATACAGACCGTCTTTCTTCCCGAGGTAGCAGCCTGACGCATCGTCGGCCGCACAGAAAGACAGGATGGAATCTTTCGGGAATTTCTTTGTCCGTACAGTCTCTCCTTTTTCGATCGAAACAACTTCGATCCTGCTGTCCGCACAGAATATGAACACCGACCCGTCTGTACTTTCGGACGGCAGCGACCCGTAATAATCCGTCAGCCTGTAACGGATGCTTTTCCCGTCTGCACTGACGGAATAAACCTTGCCCGGATCACCTGCAGTATTACCTTCCCTGCCGAGGATCCAGTTATGGCCTTCCCCCTTCGCAAAGCGGCCGAATGTTTCGGAAACTGCAGTTGAATTCTGATACGTGATATCTTCGTTATCCCTTCCCGGTATGTATTCCTCCCGGCTCTTCCCTTCGGGGATATCGTGCCGGACGACTGCCGCGTTCCTCAGCAGCTCCTTCTGCTTCGCAGGATCGGTGACCTTGGAGATCTCGTTCATCAGATACAGGTCGGTCTCCTTCCCCGATATCCATTTCAGCATCGCCCGGTTGTACATCGTATCCGCATGACCGTATTCCCCGGAGGCGGACTGTTCCCAGATCTGCTCGGCTGTTTCTGCTTTGCCAAGGTCGAGGTAGCTCAGTGCGCGGTTGTTCAGGGAATCTGCCGTATCCGCTGCAGCGTTCGGTTCCGGACGGAAATACGGCGCACCGGCAGTCTGTTCATAGACTTCCGGCAGTTTCCGGATGATCCCGGTGATATCACGGATCCTGTTCCGGATACAATCCGACAGTATCTCCTGCACGGCTTTTGGCATCTGTATACGGCTGTGCGCGCAATAATCTTCAAAATGATCGTGCACATCCGCCCCGGAAAGCCAGAAACGTTCACCTGCATACATCTCCAGCACGGTTACTGCCCAGGCATAGATGTCCATCCATGTCTCGGCAGGTCTGCCCTCTGCCTGTTCTTTCGGGCAGTATTCGCGGGTATAGCCGCTGGAAAGGGGTCTGCTGCCTTCCGAGAGCTGCGCGCCTGCTTTCGCAAGACCGAAGTCTGCCAGTTTGGTTTCCCAGCTCTTCGTCAGAAGCAGGTTGCCCGGTTTTACGTCCTGGTGGACCAGATGGTTTGCGTGTGCATACTGCAGGCCCCTGGCAGACTGGATGGCAATATCCAGGAGACGCTTCTGCACAGCTGTTTCCGTACCGGCATAGAGGGATCCGTCCCGGATCCGGTCTTTCAGGCTGCCGTTGTCCATCCACTCGGAAAAGATGCTGGGTACGCCCGAGATATCACGGACATAGTAACAGGATACGATATTCGGATGCAGGCCGAGACCGATCCAGTTCTCGCATTCCCGGATAAAATCTTCTTTTCTTTCTGCGCTGCCTTCCGCAAAATACTTCGGCTGCGGGCGCTTCATCGCCAGATCAACGTTCCAGCCCTTATGGTTCACGCACCATACGCTGCCCATACCGCCGTGCACTGCATCGGAAAGCACCTCATATGTATCCAGGAGCGTATCCCCTTTCCGGATCTTCTCATTGGAGATGGCTTCCGGCCTTATGCCCTCCGCCAGGCGGCTGGCTTCATCATCCATGCTCGCTTTGAACATGGACTGTTCGCCTGTATCGATCTTACTGATGGTATTGCTGATGCTGCTTTCGGAATATTCCATACCTTTACGCTCCTGTATCCTCTGACATACTGCAGTGATCTGAAAGATGCCTTATGAACGGCCTTTGAAAAGACGGGCAAACAGGCCTTTCTTTTCCGGTCTGTTATCCTTAGCGGGATCCTTTCCTTTCACGGTCCTTCCCCATGTCAGGAAACCGTCTTCTTCCTCTTCGGCATATACATAATCGATGACCCATAATCCGGCAGACGCATCCAGGAAGGCAGTACCGTCACTGTTTGCGCTCATGCCTGGCCCTGTGGTCATTTCTGCTGCAGGCGTTATTTTCTGCGTCATCTTCAGCCGGACAAAACTGTCTTCCAGCGGCGCGTCCTTCGTGAGCACGGGACCGGCCGCAGTGTACCTGACATACTGCTGCGGGACCGGGTCATACCGGAAGCCTTCCGGCGGCATCTCATTTCCCTTTTCCCTGGCATACAGGACATAATCCTCCCTGCTGCGCGGCATGAACAGCCCGGCGCTGCCGTCTTCACCGAGGGCGATGATCCCGGAACCTCCCGGGATAAAGAACACATACTGTGACGTATGACCGCACTGGGCGCGGAACATCTCTTTCCTCTCTTTATCGGGGCAGAATACAAACGGCAGATGGTGCCCGGAGAGCGCAGCCGCGACGGTCCCGTCTTCATTGACTGTGATCTGCTCAAATATGCCCGGAGAAGACCAGGTGCTTTCCTGTCCTGTTTCCGCCGTAAAGAAGCTGTCTGCCGGATATATGAGCAGCCCGTCCCCGTGATCCCTGCCCGCAAAGCCTGCGGACGTGCATACATACCTGCCGTCACCGGTAAAGACAGGGGAATACAATCCTGTTCTGTCTGTATTGCTGCCGAATGTGATCCGCGGTCCGGCATCTTCGCTGACTGCGATCCTCATCCTGCGGCCGGAATCGATGAGCACACGCCTGCCGTCAGAGGCAGCTGTGATCCCATCCCTGTTTATTGATGCGCATATCCTGCGCCTGGAAGAAGTACCCTCCTTCAGGTCCATCCTGTGCAGGATGAAACAGTCTTCCGCAATGCTTTCTATGGCATAAGCCGCACACTGCGAGGACGCGATGCAGGCAAAGACCGTATCTTCTTCCGCAGGATATTCCTGCAGCAGTTCTCCTGTCTCCCAGTTCCGGAGTTCATACCTGACTGACCCTTCTGAACCTGTACGGATGAGCATCTGATCCGTACTTACCAGGTGTTTTTCTTCCGCCTGCTGCAGACCTGCAGCCTCTTCATACGGGCGGATATAACGGACCGACTGTATCTTCCTTCCCTGCCCTGCAGTCCTGTTCAGCCTCCTTAACCTGTCATTCTCACGGAAACCCTGCATTGCGTAGCAGGCTTCCAGATACTCCATACAGGTATGGATATCTTTATCCTCAAAAGCGCTGCGTGCTTTCTGCAGCTGTGATTCGAACAGTCTGGCAGTCTCGATATTCTCTTTTGTGCTGCGTGCCTTCGAAAGGCGCCATTCGCATTTGTCTCCGGGCTCAGGGATACGGAAGTTCTCAACGAACAGGAAGTGCGAACCGAATATCCTGCCGCCGCGGTAATTCATCAGGCTGCTCCTGCGTTCCCTTGATCTTGATTTTGCAGAGAATACAAGCGAAAAAGTATCGTCCCCCGTCGCAAAGAGGAACGGACCGTTATCCCTGCGGAACGTTTCATTTTCCGTAAAGTCCTCAAATTCGGGGAACCTCTCCGTAAGTACACACCGCTTTTGACGGACGCTGTATACACGCAGGATGCACGTTGTGTCGTCATGGTATACAGGGTCGGACGTTTCAGCAGTCACGATATGTTCTCCGCCCGCCATAACGGTGAACGCGGATTCAGCCTGCCCGTGCAGACGGATCTTTTCTGTTTCAAAACCCCCTGTATCAAGAACAGCGATCGCGGAATCTGTAAGGACGTACAGACGGTCACCCTGCAGCTCCGCATCGGCTATGCAGTCGTTTCCTTCTGTATGGAAGACAGTCCGGATCTCTTCCGATCCCGTGTCAATGAACAGTACCGCATCAAATGTGCAGATAAACAGGTCATCCCCTGCCGTACCGATGCAGAGATCATCTTCGATATCCCCGATATCCGCACGGATATCTTTGATCTTCTGCAGACTGCTGTCATACAGGCTTACGGTTCCGTCTGCTGCGGAGACAGCGCGGATCTTTCCGTGCGGGCGGACAAAGCGCAGATCCCGCGGACAGTGTTCCTCACCGCAGGCCACGTCTTCATTCCATTTCTGCAGATACAGCTTATCCCCCATGAAATCAAACCATTCGAATTCCGTACTGCCCTTGCGGATCAGCACAGACGGGTCTCTGTAACAGTCCATCGCGCGGACGGTCCATCTGTTTTTTTCACTGCTGTATTCAAACTGGAAGAAATCATCATTCATCGTCTGTACGGCGAACGTCCCCGGTTCTGCCGACCTGTGCAGCGCTGCGAGTTCCAGTTCCCAGAAAGGGGATCTGTCATAGTCATGGAGTTCTGTTGTCTCCATCAGGATACCGTCGCTTTCATGACCCCATTCGCTCACGCCCCGTTCCCTGTATATATCTTCCTCGCCGTCTGTCCCGTGCTCATGCAGGAAAGCGATGCATTCTTCATCACTGAGATCACCCCTGCGCCATGACAGGAGTGCGTAATTGTATACCGGGTCTGCAGCGCCGGAATCGGCTTCCATCGCATCCTTCAGCACCTGCACAGCAGTATCGGGCCTGCCCAGGTCCAGCCAGCTGAGCGCCCGGTTGTTCAGAGCGTCTGCCGTACTGCTTACGGCTTCCGGCTTCGGTCTCAGGTAATCCACCCCGACAGTCTTTCTGTAGGTCTCTTTCAGTTTTCCGATGACAGGCGCAAGATTCTGCGGCCTTTCTTCTTCATTCTCCGCAAGACACTGTGTAAGGACTTCCCGCAGTCCTGCCGGCATGGGGACACAGCATCGGTCATAGTATTCCGCACAGTTTCTGCCTGCTTCCGTACCGTTTTTCCACTGACGTTTGCCGAGATACATCTCCAGCACGGAAACAGCCCAGCTGTATATATCCGTACGGATCGAAAGCGGCCTTCCTTCATACTGTTCCGAAGAACAGTATGCCGGCGTATAACCGCTGCGCTGTACAAAATGATCCGGGCTGCTTTCATCCCTGTCATCCTGCAGGGATTTCCTGGCCCTTGCCAGGCCGAAGTCCGATACTTTCGCATCCCATTCCTTTGTCAGCAGCACGTTGTCCGGCTTGACATCCTGGTGGACCAGATGCTCTTCTGACTCATGCGCATAGCGCAGGCCTTCCGCAAACTGGACCGCGATATCCAGGAGTCTTTCACTGACTTCGTCTTCACTGCCTTCATACAGGCTTCCGTCACGGATACGGTCACCCAGGCTGCCGTTCTCCATCCATTCAGAAAAGACAGTGGGCACGCCGCCGATCTCACGGACATAGTAACAGGAGACAGTATTCGGATGCAGGCCCAGGCCGATCCAGGCTTCGCATTCCCGGATGAACTCCGCTTTTCTTTTTGCGCTGCCTTCCGCAAAATACTTCGGCTGCGGGCGCTTCATCGCAAGATCTGTATCCCAGCTGTCATGGTGTACTTTCCACACGCTCCCCATACCGCCGTTTATTGCATCAGAAACGACTGTATACGTATCGAGGATGCGGTCGCCCCTGCGGATCATCTCGTTGGTGATCGGTCTTTCGATCACAGGCGGGACCGTCTTAACGGGGTCGTTCTCGATCGAGGAAAGTTTGGAGATGGTATTACTGATAGAATCAGATGATCTTTCCGTCATGGCATGCCTCCCTGTCCTACAGTTCTTCCGCTTCGCGGTAATACCTTTTCGCTATCGCAGGACGTCCGGCTTTCATGTACAGGTCCCCGAGCTCCTTCAGGCTCTTCCTGTACAGCAGGACCGTTAAGTAGGTCGATCTCTCTTCATTCTTCTTCCGGCACAGTTCTGTTTTTTCTTCCTGCAGCATCAGTGCCTTTTTCGCATTCCTGCGTATCCTGTCACCTTCATCATTGATGCGGATCATTTCAGTGTATGCGGGCACGAATCCTCCCGCAGCGGAATCTTCCAGCATCTGCAGCGCAAGCACATTATCCTATTCCGTGCCGATCCCATCCCAGTACGCAATCCCCAGGAAATAACTGTGCTGCGGGCTTCTTTGCGACGCTGCCAATACAGTTTTTTCCA
>JAILQT010000075.1 GCA_024698805.1 Solobacterium sp. | reverse complement strand
TGGAAAATCTGGTAATTTAGTATTTATGAAAAAACTGATGAAAGTATGTATGACGGCCGCGCTGCTGCTGGCGGGGTGCGCACAGACGGAAAAAGCGCTGCCTGCACCGGAAAAGGAATCCGGCATCCGCGGCGAGCAGTTCGGCATCGATAAGAATATCAATGAAAAGACGGTCGACCGGTATCTCGGCAGGACCGATACCGTCTACCGCGACATGCGCATGTTAAAGGATGAAGCGGATTATGAGGCGATCGGCGGGGATTCGTATCTTTCCGGCTATGTCGAAGGCTTCGAGATCGTACCCTATCCGTATCTGTGCAATGTGACAGGGCTTCCCGCAGAGGTCGGTGATTCCCGGCAGGGCGATACGCTGTATACCTTCTCGGAAGGGACATATACCGCGAATTTCGAAGAATCGGATGCGATCCTGGAATACCTTTTCCCGAAGGATAAGAACATCATCCTGATGTGCGGCGGGGGCGGCTACGCGGGCATGATGAAGAATATGCTCATCTCGCTCGGCTGGGATGAAAACAGGATCTACAATGCCGGAGGCTTCTGGTATTACGAAGGAACGCACGCCGTTTCCGTAAAGCGCGAAGAGAACGGCACCGCGTATTATGACTTCCATAAGGTCCCGTACCATTACATCGAATTCGGCAGCCTGCACAGGATCTCGGATACAGAACAGGGGACTGTGCCGGAAACAGATACACCTGTTTCATCGATCCCGGCCATAACGGCGGATGAGTTGAACAGGAAGAAAGAGGAAGGCGGTACGTTCGTCCTGTTCGTCACGCTGCCCGGATGTACTTCCTGCGCTGCGTTCGCACCGGTGATCGGCGAGTATGCTGCCGCAGGCCTGGCCGATGTCTTTGAGATCCCGCTGTCCGTACTGAAAGAGGCGGATGAAGCCCTCGGCAAAGACGTCGAGTATACGCCGGCTGTCGTTATCGTCAAAGACGGTGATGTGCAGGCCGTGCTCAGGGCAGACGCGGATGCGGATATCCCGTATTACAAAAACGTCCGGAGTCTTTCCGAATGGTTCCATGAAAAGATCGGGACCGCTATCATCGACGGCGAAGCGGAAGCGGATATCGAAGACTGCGAAGACGCCTGCGAATACAAACCCGGCAGTTAAGCGGATATGTTCCGCTTTTTTGTTTCCGCGGTATAATGAAGAAAAAAACGGAGAGTATCATATGCATGAGATAACAACTGCTGTACAGATCGTTCTTTCACAGAACTGCAACGGGAATGAAAAACCCCGTCTTTTCGGCGGGCAGCTGATGTCATGGATCGATGTCGTCGGCGCTGTAGCCGCAAGGCGGTTTACGCACAGGCAGGTCACGACGGTCGGCGTCGACAACCTGAGTTTCCTGAAGCCCGCATTCCTGAATGATATCCTCGTGCAGGAAGCACGGGTCACGTGGACCGGGAACACTTCGCTGGAAGTGCGGGTGGACTCCTTTGTGGAACGCAAAGACGGCGCAAGGGAGCTGATCAACCGGGCATATCTTTCCTTTGTGGCGATCGATGAGAACGACAGGCCGGTCCGGGTGCCGGAATTCATTCCCGAGACACAGGAGGAGATGGATGATTATGCCGGGGCAGTCGAACGAAAAGTGAACCGCATGTACAATGCGCGCTCGGAAGGCTGAACATGCCTGCTGATTGACATGCATGTTTGAAAATGCTATCCTTTTGTGCAGGTCAGGGAACTGACCGTGCCGCAAGGCAGGGGAGTGCAAGATGAGAGTTGTCAGAAAACAATCAGATCATATTCACTTCAATAAGGATTTTTCCCGGTTCTTAAATGTCTTCAGACATTTCTAAGGGCCGGTTTTTCTTTATCAGCCGGTTAAATGAGAAGGAGAAATCATATGGCAAAGAGAACAGATATCAAGAAAGTTCTGATCATCGGCTCCGGTCCGATCGTCATCGGCCAGGCAGCTGAATTCGATTACGCAGGCACGCAGGCATGCATCGCCCTCCGTGAAGAGGGATACGAAGTCATCCTGTGCAATTCCAACCCTGCGACGATCATGACCGATACACAGATGGCTGACAAGGTATACATGGAGCCCCTGACGCTGGAATATATCGCAAAGATCCTCCGTTACGAGAGACCGGATGCGATCGTACCCGGCATCGGCGGCCAGACAGGCCTGAACCTCGCCGTGCAGCTGGATAAGAAAGGCGTTCTGAAAGAATGCGGCACCGAGCTGCTCGGAACGCCCCGTGAAAGCATCGAGCGTGCGGAAGACAGGGCGATGTTCAAGGAGATGTGCGAAAAGATCGGCGAGCCGGTCATCCCTTCCGAGATCACATACAGCCTTGAAGAAGCGAAGAAGGCTGCCGAACATATCGGCTATCCTGTCGTCCTGCGTCCGGCATTCACGCTCGGCGGCACAGGCGGCGGCTTCGCGCACAATGAAAAAGAACTGGAAGAGATCGGTACGAATGCGTTCCTGCTTTCCCCGGTCCACCAGGTGCTGATCGAAAAGAGCGTCAAGGGCTACAAAGAGATCGAGTTCGAGGTCATGAGGGACTCCAATGACAAAACGATCACGATCTGCGGCATGGAGAACGTCGATCCTGTCGGCGTCCACACAGGCGACTCCATCGTCGTTGCGCCGATCCTCTCGCTGAACGACCATGATCTGAAGATGCTGAACGACAGCGCGATCAAGATCATCCGCGAGCTGAAGATCGAAGGCGGCTGCAACGTCCAGTTCGCCCTGCATCCCGAGACGAGCGAATACTTCCTGATCGAAGTCAACCCCCGCGTATCCCGTTCCTCCGCACTGGCTTCCAAGGCGAGCGGCTACCCGATCGCACGTGTCTCTGCGAAGATCGCGATGGGCATGGGCCTCGAAGAGATCGAAGTCGCCGGCACGACAGCCGACAAGGAGCCTTCACTCGACTATATCGTTGCCAAATTCCCGCGCTTCCCGTTCGATAAATTCCCGAACACCCCGAACCAGCTGGGGACACAGATGAAGGCGACAGGCGAAGTCATGGGCATCGGCGCGAACCTGGAGGAATGCATCCTCAAGTCCGTTCGTTCGCTCGAGACCGGCGTCGTCCACCTGCACCAGGCCAAGTTCGATACATTTGCGACCGAAGAACTGATGAAGTATGTCGAGGAATTCCGTTTCGACAATATCTTCGCGATCGCCGAGCTCCTCAGAAGGGACGTGCCGGTCGAAAAGCTCCATGAGCTGACGATGATCACGGACCTGTTCCTGAACTCGATCAAAAAGATCACGGATATGGAAAAGACGCTGGCAGATCACCCGTTTGACCTGGAAACACTGACAGCCGCCAAGAAGATGGGCTTCTCCGACCCGTATATCGCGAAGCTGTGGAACACAGACGAACTGAAAGTCTTTGATATGCGCAAGGAACATGACCTGTTCCCGATCTTCAAGATGGTCGATACGCTGCATTCCGGCAAATACATCGCCTACCATTATTCCTCCTATACCGGTGAGAATGAATCCATCCTCTCCGGCAGGAAGAAGATCGTCGTCCTCGGCGCCGGCCCGATCCGCATCGGCCAGGGCGTTGAATTCGACTATTCCACCGTTCACGCGGTGCAGACGATCCGCAAGGCAGGCTACGAGGCCATCATCATCAACTCCAATCCCGAGACCGTTTCCACGGACTATGAGACATCGGACAAGCTGTACTTCGAACCGCTGACACCGGAAGACGTCATGAACATCGTGCTGTTTGAAAAGCCTGTGGGCGTCATCGCTTCCCTCGGCGGCCAGACTGCGATCAACCTCGCGGAACCGATCATGAAGAGGGGCGTCAATATCATTGGCACTTCCGTCGAGGCGATCGAACGCGCGGAAAACAGGGACAGCTTTGAAAAAGTCCTGAAGGAATTAGGCATTCCCCAGCCCAGGGGCGAGGCAGTCACAAAGATCGAAGACGGCATCCGTGCCGCAAAAGAGATCGGCTATCCCGTCCTGGTGCGTCCGAGCTTCGTCCTCGGCGGCAGGGCAATGCAGATCGTCGGCAATGAGGAACAGCTGAAGCACTATCTGAAGACAGCTGTTGCGATCGACGAAGAGAAGCCTGTCCTGGTCGACAAATACATCTCCGGCAAGGAAGTCGAAGTCGACGCTGTCTGCGACGGCAGGGACGTATTCATCCCCGGCATCATGGAACTGGTCGAAAGGACCGGCATCCATTCCGGCGACTCCATCTCCGTTTATCCGGCCTTCAGCATCTCCAACAAGGTGAAGGGCATCATCCTGCAGTATACGAAGAAGCTGGGCCTCGGCATCGGCATCATCGGCGTCTACAATATCCAGTTCATCGTCGACAGGGACGAGAACGTCTATGTCATCGAAGTAAACCCGCGCTCCTCGCGCACGGTACCGTTCCTTTCCAAGGCGACCGGTTATTCCCTCGCCGATATCGCGACGGAAGTCATCCTCGGCAAGAGCCTCAAGGAACAGGGCCTGTTCGACCTGTATCCCGAAGAGAAGAAGAGATTCTATGTCAAGGTACCCGTATTCTCCTTCAACAAGATCAAGGGCCTCGATGCCTATCTTTCACCGGAGATGAAATCCACCGGCGAAGCCATCGGTTATGACGACAGGCTGAACAGGGCGCTGTACAAAGCCCTGCAGGCTTCCAGCATGAGCCTGAGAAACTACGGTACGGTCTTCGCGACGATCGCGAACGACGACAAGGAAGAAGCGCTGCCGCTGATCCGCAGGTTCTACGACCTCGGCTTCAATATCGAAGCGACAAAGGGCACGGCGGAATTCCTCAAGAAGAACGGCATCCGCACGCATATCCGCAAAAAGATCAGCGAAGACCCGGAGGATATCCCGAACGCGATCCGTCAGGGACACCTTGCCTATGTGATCAACACCAGGAACATCCAGTCGGACGATGAGATCAACGACGGCGCACTGATCCGTATGTGCGCAGTGGAAAACAATACGACGATCTTTACCTCGCTGGATACGGTAAAGGCACTGCTCGACGTACTCGAAGAGATCACGCTGAAGATCTCCACGATCGACGCATAAAACGACAAAAGCGGCACGCGCCGCTTTTTCTGTGGTGTACCCGGCATGGGTGACAGCTAGACGGTGAAAGTCCGTTGCGTGCATGACAGTGGGAAACGCCAGCCGAAGGCAAGGGTGTCCATCGCGAGGTGGAATCTGAAGGAAGCCGGATGTTTCGCGGGAAAAGACTAAC
>JAILQT010000052.1 GCA_024698805.1 Solobacterium sp. | reverse complement strand
TCATACGCAAGCTCTTCTTTGAGTACCCTGTCGCATTCGGAGAGGTCATACGGGTCTGCAACACGGACATGTTCGAAACCCATAGCCCTGCAGAGTGCTTCCAGGTCGATCTTTCCGGCGGGATCGCCCTTGATGTTGTATCCCGTCGTCGGGTTCTGCTGGTGACCGGTCATGCCTGTGATCGAGTTGTCGAGGATGATGATCGTTGAATCCGACTGGTTGTAGGCAACGTTCGCAAGACCGGTCATGCCGGAGTGCATGAATGTCGAATCACCGATGACTGCGACGGTCTTGCCGGACGATTCTTTGCCGAGGATCTTGTTGAAGCCGTGTACGGCACCGATCGAAGCGCCCATGCACAGGGTGAGCTCGATCGCGCCCAGCGGCTGGACAGCGCCGAGCGTGTAGCAGCCGATATCGCCGAGTACAGTCACGCGGTTCTTCTTCAGTGTATAGAACATGCCCCTGTGCGGGCAGCCGGCACACATGACCGGGGGACGCGCAGGTACGTTCACATCAAGGCTGATGCCTTCTTTCTTTTCTTTGCCGAATGCTTCGGCGATCATATTCTGGGAGAACTCATAGATCATCGGCAGCCTGTCCTTGCCGGAACATACGATGCCGAGGGCCTTTACATGGTTCTCGATGATCGGATCCAGTTCTTCGACGACGGCGAGTTCATCGACGGATGCGGCGAAATCGCGGATCAGCTTTTCGGGAAGGGGGTTCGTCATGCCGAGCTTCAGGACGGAGACAGTATCGCCGAACACTTCCTTGACATACTGGTAACATGTCGAGGAGGTGATGATACCGAGCGCCGTGCCGCCTTTTTCAATGCGGTTCAGATCGCTTGTCTCCGCAAATTCAACGAGCTTCCTTGTCCTCTCTTCAACGAACGGATGCCGTTTCAGCGCATTGCCGGGCATCATGACATATTTGCCGATGTTCTTTTCATATTTCTTAACGGGTACGTTTCTTTCACCCCTGGTAACGATGGACTGGCTGTGGGCGACGCGCGTCACCATCTTCAGCAGTACGGGCGTATCGAACTCTTCGGAGATCTCAAATGCCTTCTTTGCGAATGCAAGTGCTTCCGCTGAATCCGACGGCTCCAGCATCGGTACCTTGGCAGCGATCGCATGATGCCTGCTGTCCTGCTCATTCTGTGAGGAATGCATCCCCGGATCGTCGGCAACGCAGATGACCATACCGGCATTGACGCCTGTATAGGACATCGTATACAGCGGGTCGGCAGCCACGTTCAGCCCGACATGCTTCTGCGCGCAGAAGCTTCTTTTACCGGCAAGGCATGCACCGAAAGCGGATTCCATCGCGACCTTTTCATTCGGTGCCCATTCACAGTAGATCTCATCATATTTCGCTGCTTCCTCGGTGATCTCCGTACTCGGGGTCCCGGGATAACTGGAAATGAAACAGACGCCGGCTTCATACAGGCCGCGGGCTACGGCCTTGTTGCCAAGCATCAGTTCCCTGTTCTGATCATTTACACTTTCCATCAGGTATTCTCCTTCGTATTCTCTGAATTTTATCACAAAGGCATAAAGGAGACCAACTGTTTATGAAAATAAAGAGAAAAATTTTATGAAAACTGTTTTCATTCAGGCTGCTTTGGTTCAGATCCCTTAAAATTACCTGTTTTTTCCCTGTTCACAATATATAAAGAAAATGATATTATATTCAGCGTTAAAGCAATTGACGGAGAATCAGTAGTGTACATGAGCCGATCAAGAGAGCAGATGGAAGGTGCGAATCTGCCGGCGAAGTAACATGAAGCTCTCTCCCGAGCGCGCCCAATCAGCGCCGCTGCCCGCGTTATCCGGCTAATTAAGGTGCGCATTTAGCGAATCAGGATGGTACCGCGTGAACAACGTTCCTGAGCTCAGGAATGTTTTTTTATTGGAGGTTAATATGGAACAGAAACAGTTGAGCGGAAATCAGATCAGACAGATGTTTCTTGATTTTTTCAAGAGCAAGGGCTGCATGGTCGAGCCCGGCGCGAGCCTGATCCCGCATGACGATCCCACGCTGCTGTGGATCAATGCCGGCGTCAGTGCCCTGAAAAAGTATTTTGACGGAACGGAAAAGCCTGCCTGCAACAGGATCTGCAATGCGCAGAAATCGATCCGTACGAACGATATCGAAAATGTCGGCAAGACCGCGCGTCATCACACTTTCTTCGAGATGCTCGGCAACTTCTCCATCGGCGATTATTTCAAGCAGGAATCGATCCCCTGGGCATGGGAATTCCTGACAAGCCCCGAGTGGATCGGCTTTGATCCGAAGCGGATGTATGTCACCGTATATCCCGATGACCAGGAAGCCTATGATCTCTGGGTGAAGGTCGGCATGGATCCTTCCCATATCCGGAAGACATATGACAACTTCTGGGAGATCGGCAGGGGACCCGGCGGACCGGATACAGAACTGTATTACGACAGGGGCGAAGAATACGATCCCCAGGGACTGGGCGAGAAGCTCTTCTTTGAAGATATCGAGAACGACCGTTACATCGAAGTCTGGAACATCGTCTTCTCGCAGTATGACTGCAGGCCCGGCGAAGTCGACAGGAGCGAATACAAGGAACTGCCGCAGAAGAACATCGATACCGGCATGGGACTGGAGAGGCTCGTATGCCTCGTACAGGGCGGCGAGACCAACTTCGATACCGACCTGTTCCTGCCTGTTATCCATGAAGCTGAGAAATACGCAAAGCACAGCTATGACGAAAAGGAATACAAGATGGCCTACCGTGTCATCGCCGACCACATCCGTACCGTCACGTTCGCATGCGCAGACGGCGCGAACTTCTCCAATGAGGGAAGGGGCTATGTCCTGAGAAGGGTTCTCAGACGTGCCGTCCGCTACGGCATCAAACTCGGCATCGAAGGCAGCTTCATGTACAGGCTCGTACCTGTCGTCGCCGAGAACATGAAGGATTACTATCCGTATCTTGCGGATCATGTCGGGCGTGTCATGAAGCTCGTCAAGACGGAAGAGGAATCCTTCCACAGGACACTGTCCAACGGCGAAGCGCTGCTGCAGAACGAACTGAAAGCGCACGCGGATACGAAGCTGCTGCCGGGCAATGTCATGTTCAGGCTCTATGACACATACGGCTTCCCGAAGGAGCTGACGACCGAGATCGCCCTTGAAGCGGGCTACCAGGTCGACGAGGAAGGCTTTGACAAAGAGATGCAGATCCAGCGCGAAAGGGCGAGGAACTCCAGCTCCGCGCAGCAGTCCATGCACTCCCAGTCCAAGGACCTGATGGACTTCACAGTCCCTTCCGAGTTCACAGGATATACAGACCTCACATGCACATCCGCCGTTACCGGTCTCTTCAAGGACGGCGTCAGGGTCTCCGAGATCACGGACGAAGGCGATGTCATCCTCGATAAGACATGTTTCTATGCGGAAAGCGGCGGCCAGTGCGCGGATAAGGGCACATTCACAGCCGAAGGCTTCCTGGCAGACGTCACAGACGTGCAGAAGGCTCCCCACAAGCAGCCGCTGCACCATATCGTTGTTAAGGAAGGAATCCTGAAGGAAGGCGATGTCATTACCGGCGCATTCGATGCGGACGAAAGGGAAAAGACGAAGGCGAACCACTCCTCGCTGCATCTGCTGCAGGCAGCCCTCAGACAGGTGCTCGGCACCCATGTTGCCCAGGCCGGTTCCTACAACTGCCCCGAATACGCACGTTTCGACTTCACGCATTTCGAGAAGCCGACCGAAGAGCAGCTGAAGGAAGTTGAGCGCATCGTTAACGAGAAGATACAGGAAGGTCTCTCCGTCACGACCGAGGTCATGAGCCTCGAAGACGCAAAGAACACCGGCGCTGTCGCCCTGTTCGACGAGAAGTACGGCGATGAGGTCAGGGTCGTATCCATGGGTGAATTCTCCAAGGAATTCTGCGGCGGCACGCATGCGCGGTCCACTGCGGACCTCGGCGTATACAAGATCATCTCCGAAGAATCGATCGGTTCCGGCATCCGCAGGATCACCAGCGTGACCAAGATGGAAGCCTATGACCGGTTCAAAGAGGAAGAGGAATACCTGCTGCAGTGCGCAAGACAGCTGAAGATGCTCTCCTCCAGCGGCCTGCTCGAGAAGATCGGCATGCTCGTGGAAGAGAACAATGCCCTGAAGAAGGAAAATGCCGAAAACAGGGAAAAGGCAATGCGCATGGAAGCGGAGAACAGGCTTTCCGCTGCGGAAGATATCAACGGCATCAAAACGCTGATCGTCAGACTGAAGGATGCGGATACATCCACACTGAAGAATTACGCGGAAACGATGCGCGACAAGATGCAGGATGCCCTTGTCTTCGTAGCCAACGAAGTGAACGGCAAGGTCACATTCGTCTGTGCCAGCTCCAAGGCAGCGATCGCCAAAGGCCTCAAGGCAGGCGATATCGTCAAGGCTGCAGCCCAGCTGACAGGCGGCAACGGCGGCGGGAGACCGGATATGGCCCAGGCCGGCGGCAGGGATACGTCCCGTATCGACGACGCCCTGAAACTCGTCCGCGAACGCGTTGCGAATGCATGATCCGACAAAAAACAGCTCCGGCTGTTTTTTTCTGTTTTTTACAGAAACAGTTCTTTTGTAAACTATACATTTTCGGATTATTATTCTAAAATATTTAGTAACGGAGGTGAAAACCATGGGCGCAGTAAATCATGATGCAGCAGTAACTGTCAGCTATAACGCTGAAGAGATCAGGCGTGCAAATATCAGGGACGTTCTCACGCACGTTGAAAAGGCGCTTGGAGAAAGAGGATACAATGCGATCAACCAGCTCGCAGGCTATCTGATTTCCAATGATCCGGCTTATATTTCCAGCCATAATAATGCCCGCAGCATTATCCAGTCGGTGGAGAGGCATGAGATCATTGAGGAACTGGTACGTTATTATTTAGAGGAAAAGAAATGACCCGATATGTAGGTCTGGATCTTGGCAGCGTCACATGCGGGGTAGCGATCAGCGAAACAGGGTTCATCGCGGGTACGGTGAAGACCATCCGGTTCAAACCGGATGACTACGATTCCGCCATGGACCAGGTCCTCGCATATGTCTCGGAGACAAAGCCGGATGAGATCGTCCTCGGTTATCCGAAGCTTCTCAACGGCGATGTGAGCGAAAGGGGGCATATATGCGAAGAGTTCGCGGAAGTGCTTGAGCAGGAATCGGGCATTCCCGTTGTTCTCTGGGATGAGCGCTATACCACGAAGGTGGCCGAAGAGATCCTCCTGGAAGCGGATATGTCGCGAAAAAAGAGGAAGAAGAAGATCGACCAGCTCGCAGCTGTGCAGATCCTGCAGACCTACCTGAATTATATTTCTGAAAAATAAGGCGTTTTTGCGCCTTATTATTGTGAGTTATGAGAGGATTTTATGGAAGACAACAGAATGATGATCACCGATGATAACGGCAATGAGATCGAAGTCGAGATCATCCTCACCTTCGAGGATGAGGAGAAAGGGAAGAAATATGTCCTTTTCAGCGATCCCAATGATGATGAAGGAAGTGTATACGCCTATACGTATGACGAAGACGGCCAGATGGACGAAGTGACGGGTCCGGATGAATGGCAGATGTGCGCGG
>JAILQT010000006.1 GCA_024698805.1 Solobacterium sp. | reverse complement strand
ACCTGTCCCCGGAGGCGGAGGCGTCAGTGCTGCCGCCGGCGCCCTGGCAGCTTCGCTGGGCGAAATGGTCACGAATCTCACGATCGGCAAGAAAAGATATCTGGAATATACATACGAACTGGAACTGCGGAAAAAGGAGCTGGAGGTCATCCGGATCAACCTGCTCGGCTGCATCAACAAAGACGCGGAAGCCTTTGAGCCCCTGGCAGCCGCATATGCCCTGCCGAAAGACAGCGAAGGCTATGCGGAAAGGATGGAGAAATGCCTGCGCGATGCGGCGGACTCCCCCCTCCTGATCATGAGATACTGCTGCAGGATCATCGAACTGGCGGAAAGACTCGCCGTGATCGGCTCAAAACTCTCCGTCAGCGACGCCGCATGTTCCGTCATGCTCGCGCACGGTGCGATGTATGCCGCATATGTCAACATCATCGTCAATACCAGGCTTATGAAGGATAAGGAATATGCGGAAAAGCTGGAAGCAGAAGCCGCAGGGCTCCTGAATGAGCACGCACAGTCCGCACTGCAGACATATGACAGGATACTTGGGAGGATCAAAGGCTGATATGGCACGCATACTGAGAGGCAAACCGGTCGCGGAAGCGATCCTGGAAAGGACGGCTGCGAAGGTCCATGAACTGAATGACAGAGAGATCTTTCCGACGCTGGCGATCTTCCGGGTCGGCCAGAAAGGCGCAGACATATCCTATGAAAAAGGCGCCGGCAAGCGCTGTGAGGAAACAGGCGTCAAAGTAAAGCATTTCACCTTTGACGAGAACGTCGAACCCGAAGAATTCTACAGGGTCCTGGATGAAGCGAACAGAGATCCGTCGATCCACGGCATCCTCGTATTCCGGCCGCTGCCGAAAGACAGGTTCCGCGATGAGGAACTGCGCAACCGCATCGCCCCGGAAAAGGACGTCGACGGCTGCACTGACCTTTCCCTTGCCGGGATATTCACGAACAAGGATCTGGGTTTCGCCCCGTGCACGGCACAGGCCGTCATCGAGATCCTGAACCATTACGGCATCGGCATCCGCGGCAAGAACGTCGTGGTATTGGGCAGGTCGCTCGTCATCGGCAAGCCTGTGGCTATGATGCTGCTGAACCGGAATGCGACGGTGACGATCTGCCATACGCGGACGGTGAACGCGGCTGATATCTGTTCGAAAGCGGAGATCCTTGTCTGCACGACAGGACAGATGGAAATGGTCACCCGGGATTATACGAATGAGAAACAGACCGTCATCGACGTCGGCATCGACTGGAACGAAAAAAAGCAGAAACTCTGCGGCGATGTCCTTTACGACGATGTCGAACCGTTCGTCGAAGACCTCACCCCGGTACCCGGCGGTGTCGGGTCCGTGACGACATCCGTGCTTGTCAGCCATGTGGCGGAAGCTGCGGAAAGAATGAACAGGAAATAAAAACTGAAAAAGCAAAGGCCGGAACGCCAGGCGCAGCCTGCTGTTCCGGTCTTTCTGATTTTGTCCGATGTCTGTACAGTGCATCGTTTTTACAGTTCCGCCATCTGCATCGGTGCATGCGAGCTGATGACAGGGAGATTGCCGTTGCGTGTGCGGATCTCGTCCAGCATCTCCTTTTCCCTGCCTGCATCCCTGAGTTCGACCTCATAGGAGATCTGGTAAAGCGTACCGAGGTTGACTGTCTTAACAGTTTCGATCCTCGCCTTTTTCGTATATTTCTCAAAGATATCATCGAATACGGTGACATAGTCCAGGTCTTCCGGGATCGAGATCCTTAATGAGCGGTAGGAAGATCCCGGCTCCAGAAACTGCGTGCCTGTCAGGACAAACAGGAATGCGGCGAACAGTACCGCCAGGATCAGTGCGAGCACGACGTATCCCATGCCCGTGCAGAGGCCCAGTGCCATGGCGATGAAGATGACCAGGATGTCGCTTGCCTTGCCGGGCAGTGAACGGAAGCGTACGAGCGAGAAGCTTCCGGCTACAGCGACGCCGGCGCCGAGATTGCCGTTAACGAGAAGGATGACGATCTGTACGACAGCCGGCAGGATCGCCGTTGTCATCAGGAAGCTCTTCGACGGGTGTTCCGTGATGCGGTATGTGAATGCGGTGATGATGCCGCAGGCAAGGGATGCCAGCAGGCATATCAGTACGGCCGTAACGGAGAGGCCGGAAGATGTATTCGTTAAAATTGAAGTGAACATAATTGATTCTCCTTTGCCGGTATGACTGCCGGAACACCTGCGGCTGCGGGATAGTCCATCACCGGAGCCATTTCATTTCTGTGTCTGCGGTAAACAGTTGCGTATTTTGAGAAAGAAGTGCGCCTGAGCTTCATTTCCGAGAGGATCCTGACCAGCCACATCGGGTAGCGGTCCATCGCCTTGATCTCCAGCATGACGCTGTCTTCTTCCAGCGGGATCTCCGTCCCGTTGTCGTTCATATCATCCAGGTCATGGATGCGGTAGCGAATATGCGTATCAAAGGTGACGCGCACATCCTGCTCGCGGTCCGCCGCGAAGCAGATGCGGTCATACGAGATCAGCACTTTCGGTACGAGCCGGTAATGATCCCTCATATATTCGATCTCCTGCGCGGTGTTGGTAGCCGCCTCGTTTCTGTCTTTCGAGACCATGTACGGGAACGCTTCATCATTTGTCATCTGCATGCGCTTCTTATACACGATGTTCTCGTATTTCTTTTTCGTTTCAAGGAAAACGGGGGAATCACCGGATACTTCGTTGTAGCCGCGCATGCGCAGCTTTGCCTTGTAATTGCCGCCGTTCAGGCCGGCGACGACCAGGCTGCAGTCCGGACTGTCGTAATAGATACTGTGGACCGTATACTGGAAATAGTCATCTTCATGGACGTGGTCACAGATCCTGTTGATCACTTCGCATGCCTGGCTGCGTGTCAGCCTGTATTTGTCTTCGACTCTTTTAAATGTTTCCTGTACCTGCATGATTCCTCTCCTGTTTCTCTACTGCTGTTAAGTGATTAAATAAGCCGCTCAGTGGTGACCGTGACTGCCGCCGGGGAAGCCGCCTTCCTGATCACCGGGCATTCCGCCGTTCTGATCCCCGGGCATCTGTCCCTGGCCGCCGAAGCCGGGTCCGCCGAACTGGCCGGTGATCTGTGCAGTCTCCGTACCGTTGACGATGAGTCTGCCGCCGTTGAGGGAAGCTGTGCCGTCATAATCGAACGGGGACTGCGCTGTGATATCCAGGGTGCCGCCGTTGATGACCAGGTCGCCGTTGGAATCGATTGCGTCTGTATCGCCCTGGCCCATGGTGATCGTGATCTCGCCGCCGTTGACGGTGATCAGGGGGCTGTACTGACTGGATTTCTTTCCTGCATTGATGCCGTCGTCGGATGCCGCGATTGTGATCGAACCGTCATTGACCGTGATCACTGTCGCTTCGATGCATTCCCTGCCGCTGAGATCCAGTGTACCGCCGTCCACGGTGACTGTCGTTGTCCCGTGGATCGCGTCGTCACCGGCCTCGATCTTCAGGGAGCCGCCGGAGATATAGATGAATCCGACAGAATCATCTTCATCATTCTCCGCGTGAAGCCCGTCTTTTTCCGTGCGGATCGTCACAGTCCCGTCCGCGACGCGGATGGAATCATTGGCTTCCAGCGCATCCTCCGCGCATGTGATCTCAACAGTCCCGCCGGTGACCTTCAGGTCATCCTTGGAAGTGATGCCGTTGGCGGATGATGTGATCTTCAGTGTCCCTGTGCCGTTCAGGACCAGGTCGTCTTTCGAGAAGATGACTGCATCTGTATGCACGTCGCCGTCATCGGTGAATTCACCGGAAACAGTCAGCTCGTTTACGCTGTCTGTCGTCGTAACGAATACCTTGTCCGCATTCTTTACATAGATGACAGGCTGGTCTTCATTCGTAACGGTCAGGCCGTCAAGGACGATCTGCACCTTGTCCGAATCGAGAGCATCGACGATGACCGATGCGTTTTCCGCGTTTCCGCTCACGACGTATACCCCTTCGGTATCGATCGTGACGGTCTGTCTGTCCTCAAGTGTGATCTTCTCAGCATCTGTAAGATCTGCAGTCTGTTCCAGATCCCTTTCCGTGAACATATCACCTCCGGTCTCTGTATTCCCGGACTGTTCTGTATCTTCCGTTTCTGCTGTGATCTCTGTATATGTCTCATTTGTATCGGAAGCTTCATCCGTTTCCGCTGAACTGACCTGTGCTGCAGTTTCCTGACTGCCGGCAGACGATCCCGTCACGGCAGATGCGGAACATGCGCCTGTGCCCAGTGCCATGAGCACGGCCAGTGTTAATGTCGTTTTGTTTTTAAGCATGTAAGATTTCCTCCTTGCGGTTATAAATCTACCGGGCGCCTGTGAATTATTTTCGTAGGAAATGTGAATGTTTTCTGAACAAATACAAAAAAAGAAGAAGTGTTCACTCCTTCCTAACTGTTTTCCAGGATCATGGCAATTGCACTGACAACGCCGTCCCTGTCATTGTGTCCGGCGATGAGGTCCGCATGTTCTTTCAGGGCGGGCTTGGCATTTGCCATCGCGACTGCCAGGCCGCATTCCGCAAACATCGGTATGTCATTGATATCGTTGCCGATGCACGCGCATTCCTCTTTCGCTATATGCAGGTATTCCTGCAGGAAGCGTATGGCGCTTCCTTTTGATGCGTCATTCGTATAGATCTCGGTATAGAAGCCGGCAGGAGCTTCCGTTAATGACGGGAATTCCGCCAGTGCTTCACGGATCCGCTTCTTATCGAACGGACCTGTATAGAACAGCTGCAGTTCCTCGCAGTCCTCGTTCTTCTCATTCAGGTAACCGGTAAGGGACGGCGTGTAATAGACCTGTTCCGCATCCCTGCCGTAGACGATCCTGCCGATCAGGGATGCCGTCCTGCCTTCCAGCACATATTCCCCGTTCACATGCCCGGCAATGCCGAACCGTTTATGAAGCTTTTCCAGGAAAGCAGCAGCTGTATCCTTCGGGATCGAGGCATCGAATACCGCCCTGTCTTCCTGCATGTCGTATACCTTTGCGCCGTTCGATGTGATGCAGTAACGGAAGCGGCATTCTTCCCTGCACTGGTACGGCAGGCACGACAGGGACCTCCCTGTCGCAGGAACAAGCAGTATCCCCCTTTCCTGCAGGCTGTTCAGTGCGTCGATCGTTCGTTTTGTCATGCGGCTGCGTGAGTTGAGGCATGTGCCGTCCATATCCGCAGCGATCAGTCTGATCGTCATATACTTCCTTTTCTCCTGCATACAATCGTATCATTTTCCGAAGCTGATTTGTCATATAATGGAGTTACGGAGAATCATTATGGCAAAAAACAGCAATGTCTCGATCCAGGCAAAGGCAGAGACCCTGGAGAACGAGAAAACAAAAAAGCAGAAAAAGGAAGCATCTTCGATCGAACAGCAGATGAAAGATGCGGAAAAGAAAGCGAAGCAGGCGCGTAAGGAAGCCGAAGAAGAAAAGAAACGGCTCGAGGAAGAAGAAAGGAAGCGCCGTGAGGAAGAAGAGAAGCGTCTCGAGGAGGAAGCGAAGCAGAAGGAGCTGGAAGAACAGCAGGCTGCCGAAGCCAAAGCACAGCTGCTCGCTGCCGGGGCAGGTCTTGCGGCCAGCGCCCTGACCTCCAAAAAGGGCATCGGCTCGTTCCTCAAAGGACTGCTCGTCGGTCTCATCATCGGCGCCCTCGGTGTATTCTTCCTGATGCGGAGACCCGTCCAGGTGCCGGAGTCACCGGATATCAACCCCGTCATCGAGGAACATGATATCGCGATCGAAGACAACGGCATCCTCGGCTTTACCGCTGCGGACCTGCAGGATGCGATCCTCGGCGAAGCGAGCGAGCACCAGGAACTGATCGTCATGGAACAGCCGCTCTCGATCCAGACATCCATCACGCAGGCAGGCCTCGGCAACCTCGCGATCTTCTCAAAAGTGAAGAACATCACCTATTACGGAACCGGCGTATATACCGTCGACCTCAGCCATATCGATGCGGAACACATCGCTGTCGATGAAGACGCAAAGACCGTGACGGTGCGCATACCGCATGCCGTCCTGCAGTATATCAACCCGGATCTCGACAAAACGGAATTCGAAGACACGGAAAAAGGACTTCTCGCCTTCTCGGACATCAAGCTGACGACAGAAGACCAGAATGCCCTGCAGATCGCGATCCGGGACGCAATGAAGGAAAGACTTGAAAAGAACGACCTGTTCGAGCAGGCAGACCGCCTGGCAGAGCTGAAGACATGGCAGATCTTCCAGCCGCTCATCACTGCCGTATCCGCGGAATACACCGTATCCGTACAGGTCCAGGAGGATTGAAATGAAACGTACCGAAACAAGACCGATCATGGTCGGTGATGTGCAGATCGGCCATCAGAACAAATGTATCCTGCAGTCGATGACGAACGTTCCCGCCAAGGACGTTGAAAAGAGCGTCGAACAGATCCTCGACCTTGAGAAGCACGGCTGCGAGATCATCCGCACGGCCGTGCTGGATGAAGAAGACGCCAGGGCGATCCCCCTGATCAAGGAGAAGATCCATATCCCCCTTGTGGCGGATATCCACTTCAACCACAAGCTGGCGCTGATCAGTGCGGAAGGCGGCGTTGATGCGATCCGCATCAACCCCGGCAATATCGGCTCAAGGGAACGCGTCGCTGCCGTCGTCGATGCCTGCCGGGCCGGCAGGATCCCGATCCGCATCGGCATCAACAGCGGTTCACTGGAAAAGGAAGTGCTGGAGAAATACGGGAAACCGTGTGCAGAGGCGATGATCGAAAGTGCGCAGAAACATGTGCAGATCCTCGAAGACCTCGGTTTCTACGCGATCTGCCTCTCCTTCAAATCCAGCAATGTGCAGCTGACGATCGACGCATACCGGAAAGCAGCGGAGACGTTCATCTACCCCCTGCATCTCGGTGTGACGGAAGCGGGCGGCTTTACAGGCTCAGCCGTCAAATCCTCGGCAGCCCTCGGTACCCTGCTGTCGGAAGGGATCGGCGATACGATCCGCATCTCCGTCAGCGCGCCGCCTGTGCAGGAGCTGATCATCGGCAAACAGCTGCTGAAATGTTTCGACCTCATCGACAATGTGCCCGACCTGATCGCCTGCCCTACCTGCGGCAGGATCCAGTATGACATGCTGCCGCTTGTCAGGGAGATCGAAGACTATCTCGCAACGCTCAATGAAGACATCACCGTCGCTGTCATGGGCTGCCCCGTAAACGGCATCCAGGAGGCCTCCAGGGCCGATGTAGGCATCGCCGGCTCGTACAACGCAGGATTCCTGTTCCGCCACGGGGAGATCGTCAGAAGCGTCCCGCAGGGCGAATTGCGGGAAGCGCTGATCAGCGAGATCGATGCGTATATCCGTGAGAAGAAACAGAAAAACAACTGATACTTAACAAAAGCAATGAGGATGCGCCGCATCCTCATTTCCTTTACCCGATCGATGTGATGATCTCTTTGTTTTTCTTTGCCTGCAGATAGATGCTGTTCATCTTCCGTTCCAGTTCAAGGGGCATAAATTCCTGGGATACGGAGGGGATACCGTCGGTGATCAGCTGGCCTTTAAACGGCAGGATCGTCATATTCACGAAAGCCGGAGGTTCCTTGAAAAACAGCAGTTCTTCCCACGTATCCTTCAGACCTTTGACGATATAGACTTTATGGTCTTTCGCAATGAATACCGTTCCTTTGGGCAGATGCTTCAGCAGGATAAAGTCCCCGCAGATACGCTTTGAAAAGCCTTCGATGATGCTGCGGTCTTCTTCACTGAGCGTATCGCCGTACTGCCGCAGGTATTCTGCCGGCTCCGTATTATCCGCCCAGAGGGAATCTGTGATCTTCCGCAGATACTGCGAAGGCACATGTGCTTCAAAACACACTTTCCTGAGTTCCCGGATCACGCTGTATTTCCTGTTCGCATAGTCCAGCAGCGGAAAGAATAATTCAAAATATTTATCCGAATCTTTTTCACTGATCTTCATATCTGTCTCCCCTGTTTACCATTGTATACCACGCATCCGAAAGAAAACAGGCAGGACATGTGCGGACTGCGTGTCGTTAATACCGAAGGAACTGTTTCAGAACAAAGCGTGAAAGATACTGACCTGCACTGTCAGCATGACCAGCACTGCCCCTGCCCATAGTACTGCCGGTTCCGGATAAGGAAGGTCTTTTTCCATACGGGCCTGCCGTATCCATTTTTCCGGAGCAATTCCTGCAAACCGTTTGTATATGAAAAAACCCATGCACGTCCCGGCTGTATTCGTGATCAAGTCATTGATATCGGATGCCCCGTATCCGAACATCTGCACCGCTTCAACGGT
Source organism: Solobacterium sp. (assembly GCA_024698805.1). Classification (GTDB taxonomy): domain Bacteria; phylum Bacillota_I; class Bacilli_A; order Erysipelotrichales; family Erysipelotrichaceae; genus Bulleidia. The sequence continues at coordinate 4,862 of JAILQT010000006.1, read as the reverse complement.
CAGTGCGATCAGGAATCCCGCAGCTGCGGTCATCCGGATCCTTTCGTATCTCCCGTACAGGAAAGGCAGGAAGAATCCGAGCGGTATGAACAGGAGTACATTCAGTACCGTATCAACAGGTCCGCTGACCATGTCACGGAAAGGGATCCATACGATCTGTGGCGTCCAGGAGCCCCTGATGCAGATGCCGGTCATCACCAGAATCCCGACGAGGTACAGACAGAACAGGAAAAGCGTGCATGTGCGGACGACCCCCTGCCTTCTTTCCAATGCCTGAAGCAGTATGAGATACAGACCCAGTAATGCTGCTGCAGGCAGATATCCGCAGAACAGGTGACGCATGATGAACTGCAGATCCATCCCATTACCCCCGGTCTGCCCCGTCCCTGAACAGGCAGAGTATACGGTAAAGGACAGAATACGATACGGCGCCGATGAAAGCCCCGGCTGTATTGTTGATCAGGTCTGTCACATCCGCAATGCGCACGGTGAAGAAAAACTGCAGGATCTCGATCGAAAGCGACAGGCAGAAGCCGTACAGTACCGTTTTGAGCAGGGTCGTCTTCCGGATCAGCGGATACAGGAGACCGAACGGTACGAACAGAAGGATATTCAGGATTACCTGCCTGCTGTAATTGCCTTTCTGCCGGATCACATCGATATACGGGACCAGGTTCAGGTTGAAGTTATATCCGTCATCTGCGAACGCGAGCTTCATGCCGCTGACGAACGGCATCAGCGTGATGTGGAATACGCAGGCCATATAGACGCAGAAAAGGAGGACAGGGAGAGCCTCTTTCAAAGTTCTGTCCCTGATCTTCGGAAAGATCCCAAGGCAGAACACAAGCACCAGTATGACAATGTCGGGAAGTATATCCATACCTATACGATAGCAGAGCAGAAAAACTGTGATCTTTAAGAAAAAACTTAGAAGTTTAAGCTGATTTAAAAAGCCCTGTCAGACCTTCAGATCCTCCAGGACTTTTCTGTCAAATATGCCTTTTCTGAGCATTTCGATCTCCTGCCTGTACGGCGGCTTCGCACCGATATACGGTGTTTCCAGTATCTTCGGTACAGAGGCCGTCCGCTCATTTGCAGTGATGGCATGGAGCGTCTCAAACCCGATCGTGCCGAGACCGATATTCTCATGCCGGTCTTTCCTTGCACCCCTGGCATTCTTTGAGTCGTTCAGATGGATGACATGCAGAAGGGAAAGACCGATGATCCTGTCGAATTCATCCAGGACACTGTCAAAATCCGCGATGTCATAGCCGCTGTCGCTGGTATGGCATGTATCGAAACATACGCCGTACCTCTCCTGCTGCGCAAGACCGGACAGGATCTCTTCCAGATGTTCGAAACGGTAGCCGACTTCACTGCCCTTTCCTGCCATCGTCTCCAGACAGACGGTGACCTCATCCGGCACTGTCACTTTGTTCAGCTGGGATATGATCGTACGGATGCCTGTCTCAAGGTCCGTGGTCGTGTAGCTCCCCGGATGCAGGACAACATATCTCGCACCGATCTCACGCACCCTGTACAGCTCCTGCTGCAGGAATTCGACAGCCAGTTCTGCGACTTCGGGTTTGACGGAGTTGGCCGGATTGATGATGTACGGCGCATGGATGATCATCCGTTCCATGGGTATGCCGTTTGCTTTCATCAGTGCCTGCGCTTCCGTGACATGCATATCACGGATCTCACGGCGCTTCGTATTCTGTGGTGCTCCCGTATACAGCATCAGTGCATTCGCACCATAATCCAGTGCTTCCTGAACGCTTCCCTCCAGAAAAAGGGGCGCTTTCATCTGCACATGCGAGCCGATGATCATAAGCCGCTCTCCCTGTCTTTTCTCGCTCTTTCCTTGTACATTGCTTTCTTTTCCTCGCGGATCTTGGAACGGATCATTTCCCGCTTTTTCTGCCTGTGTACTTTCTGGATCGCAGCTGCCCTCTTCTTTTTATACCCGGGCTTGACCTTTGCGTTCTTCCTGGTCATGATCTGCGAGATCTTCTTTTCAAGCTCATCGTCCTTCTTCGGGCGTTTCCCCCCGAACGGCGTCAGTGTCTGCCACTGGCCCTTATGAAAGCGCATATGTTCAAAGCGGATGCCCCTCTTCATGAGGGAGCGGATGGCACTGCTGTCCTCTTCATGGTATAGCGCATAGCAGGTACCGGTATTGCCGGCACGGCCTGTACGGCCTGCCCTGTGCACATAGTATTCCAGATCGTTGGGGAAGCCGCAGGATATGATATGCGTCACTTCGCCGATATCGATGCCCCTGGCTGCGAGGTCGGTCGCAACGATATAGGTATGCTTCGCATCCGTGATGGACTTCATCGCCTGCTTCCTCTGCCTGCTCGTCAGGTCGCCGTGGATCTCCGTTACATGCACATGGCTGTCCCGGAGCGTCTGGGCGATCTCTGCAGCCTCTGCCCTCGTGTTGGCGAAGATCAGGCATACATACGGCTGGAAGCCGGGCAGGATGCCGAGGATCGTCTCTGCGAACGTATGATGATAGCACGGCACAAGGATATGCCTGATCTGCGGGTTGAAGCGCACCCTCTCGCCGATCTGCAGCGTAACGGGCTGATGCATGTAGCTCTTCAGGAACGGTTTGAGCTGTTCCGGCATCGTCGCCGAGAATACCATCATCTGCAGGTCATCCCTGAGCCTGCCGGCAAAGGCGTCGATATCATCGAGGAAGCCGTATTCAAGCGTCATGTCCGCTTCATCGACGACGAGGATATCCGCCCTGTCGATACGCAGTTCCCCGGCATTCAGGAACAGGTCCCTGATCCTGCCGGGCGTGCCGATGACGATATGCGGCTGCTGGCGCTTCAGCTGTTCGATATCCCTGTCCCTGTCCTGGCCGCCGATATACAGCCGGATCCTGAGATCGGGCAGGATATCCTGCATGACCTTTGCCATATCGAAGATCTGCACGGCAAGTTCCCTCGTCGGCGCAGTGATCACTGCCTGCACATTCTCTTTTGCCGGATCGATCTTCTCCATGATCGGGATCAGGAAGGCATGCGTCTTTCCCGAACCGGTACTGGAGAGGCCGATCACATCCTTCCCCTTCAGTGCCTGCGGTACGACGCTTTCCTGAATGGGGGTCGGTTCCGTAAACCCGTTGGCTTTGATAAAGGCCATCGTTTCTTCTTTCATATTAAAATCTTCAAACTTCTTCATAAAATCACCTATAATATCGTTAAGATTTTAGCAGAAAGGACGCAAAAATGGAAATCATCAGTGTAATTCCGAGAGGTTACTGCCAGGGCGTAGTACGAGCCATACAGACAGCGCGGAGGACCGCGCAGGATAATCCCGGCGTCAAAGTAACGATGCTCGGCATGATCGTCCATAACCGCTATGTTGTTGATGCCTGCAGACAGCTCGGAATCCGCTTTGTCGAAGACAAGACCAGGACAAGGCTTGAGCTTCTCGACCAGGTCGATGAAGGCATCGTGATCTTCACCGCCCACGGTGTATGCGACGCCGTCCGCAGAAAGGCTGAACAAAAAGGCCTTACTGTCGTGGATGCCACATGTCAGGACGTGATCCGGACACATACGATCGTCCGCGAACATGTGAAGAACGGCGATGTGATCTATATCGGCAAGAAGAACCATCCCGAAGCGGAAGGCACGACCGGCATCAGTGACAGGATCCATCTGGTCACCTGTCCGGAAGATGTCCGCAGATACCCCGGTCTTGAGAACGTACTGATCACCAACCAGACGACCCTGAGCATCATCGAGATACAGGATATCATCAGAGCCTGCCTGGAGATGTATCCGGATGCGGTGATCTCGAAAGAGATCTGCAATGCGACCAGGGTGCGTCAGGAAGCCGTGCTCGCGCTGAAAGACTGTGACCTGCTGATTGTCGTCGGCGACAGCGCATCCAACAATTCCAGACAGCTGGCGCTCACGGGGAAACAGAGCGGGATCCCGCAGAGCGTCCTGATCGACTCCGCCCTCGACCTGAAGGAGGATATGATCCGAAATAAAAACCGCATTGCCGTAACAAGCGGTTCCTCTACGCCGAATGAGCTGACCTCCCAGGTCATCGATACACTGCAGCACTATGCGGATACAGGGGAATTCATCCTGCCTGATTCCGTGAGCTGCCGGCTTCTCTGAGATCGCTGATCTCCTCTTCGGTAAGCATCCGATATTCACCGGGCTGCAGGCTTTCATCAAGCCTCAGCCCTTTCATTCGCAGCCGTTTCAGATAAACGACTTCATTGCCGAGATACGCGAACATGCGCTTGATCTCGTGGAACTTCCCTTCCGTGATCGTGATATGGCAGTATGTGCCGTCCGCCTCCGTGATGACGGCAGGCCGGAAGACCTCATCCCCTGCCGTTATCCCTGCCGCAAGGACACTTTTGTCTTCTTCCGTGACAGGATCCCGCAGCCTGACTTCGTATTCCTTTTCGATACGGTTCTTCGGCGAGAGCAGCCTGTGCGCCAGATCGCCGTCATTGGTGATCAGCAGCAAACCTTCCGTATCCTTGTCCAGTCTGCCGCAAGGGAACATATCCCTGTACGGTTCATAGATCAGGTCCATGACGGTCTTTTCCGCCCCTTCCGTCGCGCTGATGACTCCCTGCGGCTTATTCAGCATGATATACGCATACCTGCTCCAGCTGACTTCAAACCCGTCCGCCGTGACGGTATCCGCTGTCTCATCGACCTTGTACTCCGCCTTCGTGACCGTCTGCCCGTTTACGAGCACACCGCCGTCGCGGATCAGTTTCTTTACTTCCTTGCGGGTGCCGAAGCCTGCTTCCGCAAGATATCTGTCCAGCCGCATCATCTGTGTGCGAACCTCTTCACAATATCTTTGATCTC
>JAILQT010000003.1 GCA_024698805.1 Solobacterium sp. | reverse complement strand
TACGTAGACGTATTCCTCCACGCAGAGCGCAGCCGTATTGGCGGCGATGACGGCGGAGCCGAAGGTATTGAACGATGACTGGATCATGATGTTGGAAAACGAGAACAGCTGGTTCTGAAGGGCGGAAGGAATTCCGCTTTTTAACATGGCCGCAGCCAGGGAACGGTCGAAGAAAGTTTCCTTCGGCTTCAGCTGTATGATCCCCTCATAGGACAGCAGCCGCTTCAGGATCAGCACCGCGGCGATCCAGTGGCTGATGACCGTCGCGGTCGCAACGCCGGCGACGCCGAGATGCAGGACGATGACGAACAGCAGGTTAAGCAGTACGTTGATCACGCCGCCGATTGCCAGATACAGCGTAGCCCTTGCGGTATCGCCGTCCGAGCGCAGCACGGCAGCGCAGAAGTCGTAGATGCCGACAGGGACCGCTGCCAGGAAGAAGATGCGCATATAGAGGACGGAATACGCAAGGATATCCTCCGGTACGGACATCAGCCGCATGAACAGTCCCGCACCGGCAGTACCGAGGCACAGCACGATAAAGCCGCTGCAGACGCCGATGAGGAAGGCTGTACAGACAGCCTGCTTGACGGAGTCATGATCCTGTTTCCCGATGAGCCTGGATATGATGACGTTTGCGCCGATGGAAAGCCCGTTCAGACCCCATGTGAAAAAGATCGATACAGGGCCTGCCGTACCGACGGCAGCCAGTGCCGCAGGGCCTGCGAACCTGCCGATGACGAGCGTATCCGCGGAGTGGAAGGCGATCTGCAGGAGGTTGGAAAGCATGAGCGGCCAGGCGAAACGCAGGATGCCTGCGGCCAGCGGTCCATTGACGATATCGATGTTGTTACTGCCTGTTTTCATGCGTGTATAATTATAACCCAAGGTAATACTGGTTGAAGGATCAATGCATGCGGTATAATATAACAAGCAAAAGGAAGGTGTGGTATGTACAGAATCGTCAGCAAAAAACCGCTGAATTCCACTGTTACGCAGATGGAGATCGAAGCGCCCCTCGTCGCAAACAAGGCGAAGCCCGGCCAGTTCATCATCCTGCGCGTGGACAGTGAAGGTGAAAGGATACCTCTTACAGTTGCCGGCACGGATCCCGCAAAGGGGACGGTCAAGATCATTTTCCAGATCGTCGGCGCGACAACAGAAAAACTCAATCATAAGAATGAAGGCGGCTTCCTGCAGGACTTTGTCGGTCCCCTCGGCGTCGCCACGCATACAGACAACATTAAGAAAGTATGCATCGTGGGCGGCGGCGTAGGCTGCGCCATCGCCATGCCCGTGGCACAGGAATTCCACAGGCTCGGTGCCGAAGTCACCAGCATCATCGGTTTTAGGAACAGGGATATCGTCATCCTCGAGGATGAGTTCCGCGAATGCTCCGACAGGCTGATCGTCATGACCGACGACGGCTCGTATGCAAGACAGGGCAACGTCACGGTTCCCCTGAAGGAGATGCTCGAAGCCGGTGAGACGTTCGACATGATCATCACGATCGGACCGCTGATCATGATGAAATTTGTCGTGCTCGCAGCGAAGCCGTTCAACGTGCCGGTCACGGTATCGATGAACCCGATCATGATCGACGGCACAGGCATGTGCGGATGCTGCAGGCTGACGCTGGACCGTGACGGAAAGAAGGTCACGAAGTTCGCGTGCGTGGACGGTCCGGATTTCAACGGCTACGAAGTCGACTTTGACGAGGCGATGTCCCGCAACCGCATGTATATGGATTTCGAACTTCACGCAAGGGAAGAAACTTGCAACCTGTTTGCGAAAGGAGAGAACTAGTCATGGCTGTCGATCCGAAGAAACATGAGATGCCGGTGCAGGAAGCGTCGGTGAGGGCGCACAACTTCAATGAAGTCGCCCTCGGTTATACAGAGGAGATGGCTCTCGCGGAAGCCGCAAGATGCCTGAACTGCAAAAACCAGCCCTGTGTCGGCGGCTGCCCCGTCAATATCCATATCCCGGAATTCATCGCGAAGGTGAAGGAAGGAAAGTTTGAAGAAGCGTACCAGATCATCTCGGAGACATCGTCCCTCCCCGCAGTCTGCGGAAGGGTATGTCCGCAGGAGACGCAGTGCGAATCCAAGTGCACGCTGGGCATAAGGTTCGAGCCTGTCGGCATCGGCAGACTGGAAAGATACGTCGCCGACTGGCACAACGCGAATGTGAAGGAAAAGGCACAGGCTCCCGCATCCAACGGCCATAAGGTGGCTGTCGTCGGTTCCGGGCCTTCCGGCCTGACATGCGCGGGCGACCTCGCCAAGAAGGGATACAAGGTCACTGTCTTTGAAGCCCTGCATACAGCCGGCGGCGTGCTGGTATACGGCATTCCCGAATTCCGACTCCCGAAGGCGATCGTCGCGAAGGAAGTGGAGACACTGAAGGAACTTGGTGTCGACGTCGAGACCAACGTCGTCATCGGCAAGACCCTGACGATCGACGAACTGTTCGATATGGGCTATGAAGCCGTATTCATCGGCTCCGGCGCAGGCCTGCCCAATTTCATGAACATCCCGGGCGAATCCCTCAAGGGCGTCTATTCCGCAAATGAGTTCCTGACAAGGTCCAACCTGATGAAGGCGTATCTGGACCACCCCGTTACGCCGATCATGAAGGGCGGCAAGGCTGCCGTCGTCGGCGGCGGGAACGTCGCGATGGACGCTGCCAGGACTGCCCTCAGGCTCGGTGCGGAAAAGGTATATATCGTCTACAGGCGCTCGCTCGATGAACTTCCCGCAAGGAAGGAAGAGGTCGAGCATGCGATGGAGGAAGGCATCGACTTCCGCCTGCTGCACAACCCTGTCGAGATCCTCGGCTACAACAACCCCGATGATCCGCGTGATCCGAAGAACGGTTTCGTCACCGGCATGCGCTGCATCAAAATGGAACTCGGCGAACCGGACCAGTCCGGCAGAAGGAGGCCGGTACCGATCGAAGGCAGTGAATTCGAGATCGACGTCGATACCGTCATCATCGCGATCGGCACATCCCCGAACCCGCTGATCAAGAACACTACGGAAGGCCTCGAGGTCAACCGGCGCGGCGGCATCATCATCAACGAAGACGGCCTGACCACAAGGAACGCAGTCTACGCAGGCGGCGACGCGGTGACCGGCGCGGCGACAGTCATCTCGGCAATGGGGGCCGGCAAGCTCGCAGCGAAGTCCATTGACGAATATCTGTGCTCCAAATAAACAAAAGTCCGAAAAAACAGGACGCTTTTGCGTTACAATAGTAATGATGAATTAAAGGAGAGATATATGCAGCTGCTTGCTCTGGATTTTGGAGGCAGACACGTAAAACACTGCCTGATGGATGAAAACCTGGAGATCACGGAAAGAGGGGAGTTCCCCGCACCGCTCGAATCAGCGGACGACTTTGTACAGGTGATCCGGGATCTTTACTATGAATATGATGAAGTAGACGGCATTGCGATTTCCATGCCCGGCGTTATCGACGCCGATACAGGCTACCTGTATTCCGCAGGCGTATATACACCGCTGATCGGCAAGACGAACCTGTTCGACAGGATCGGCGTCATCGGCGTTCCCGTATCTGTAGAGAACGACGCAAAGGCTTCGGTCATGGCGGAAGCGTATTACGGATCGCTGCAGGATGTCCGTGATGCGGCATGCATCATCATCGGCAGGGCCCTCGGCGGCGGCATCGTCATCGACGGCCGTATCCGCAAGGGATCGCATTTCGCTTCCGGCGAGATCAGCGCGATGCTGAGGACAGCCGGAAACTACGAGAGGGACAACCTGGCAGCCAGGGGCGCGAGCCAGTCTGCACTGCTGATGCTCGTTGCGGCAGCCAAGGGCATGGCTCCGGCACAGTTCGGCGTATCCACACGTATCGTAAAGAGCGAAGCAGATCCGAACCTGCCGATCTATTCCGTCGACGATGTATTCAAATGGATCGATGAAGGCGACGCACAGACATGCGAAGCTTACCGGAAGTGGCTGGCAAACCTGGTGCAGGTCATCATCAACCTGAAGATGACGATCGACCCGGAAAAGATCGTCCTCGGCGGCGCGATCACGCGTTTCGAAAGACTCCTGAAGGATGTCCAGGCGGAATATGACAAATCCCTTCCGATCATGAACTACTTCGGTTTCCCGGATGTGGAGCTCGGCATCTGCAAATTCACGGCGGATTCCCATCTCGTCGGCGCAGTAGCCAACTGGATGTACCACAATTCCTTCGCAGTCGATGACTGACCGGACGGAAGATATTCTGAAGCATTGAAAACGGTCGCACAGCGATCGTTTTTCTATGCCGTATGCATTATGCAGACGATATACCGATACAAATCAAAGCTTATATACGATACAATATTCCAAAAGAGAACAAGGAGAATACTATGAAGCTTCTGGCACTGGACTTCGGGGGAACATTTGTCAAACACTGCCTGATGGATGAGAACGCAGAGATCACGGAACGGGGGGAGATCCCCGCACCGCTTGAATCCGCGGAAAAATTCATTCAGGTGATCAAGGATCTTTATCAGGAGTATAACGGCGTGGAAGGCATCGCGATCTCCATGCCGGGCGTCATCGACAGCGATACGGGTCATCTGTATTCCGCAGGTGCCTACACACAGATCATGGCAGGCAGGAACCTGTTTGACATGCTTGAGGGCATCGGCGTTCCTGTATCTGTGGAGAACGACGGTAAATCCGCGATCCTCGCGGAAGCCTGGAAAGGCTCGCTGCAGGGCGTTTCGGACGCTGCCGCAGTCATCATCGGCTCCGGCCTCGGCGGCGGAATCATCATGGACGGAAGGCTTCGCAAAGGCGGTCATTTCGCATCCGGCGAGATCAGCGGCCTGCTCGTCAGACCCGGTTCCTACGGTTTTGACAACCTGGCTGCGACCGGCGCGGGCATGTCCGCGCTCCTGATGATGGTCGCGGCTGCGAAAGGCATGAGCCCCGCGCAGTTCGAGGTATCCGGTTTCATGGCGCAGGGCGAACCGGATCCGAACCTTCCCATCTATTCGGGCAGGGACGTATTCAAATGGATCGATGAAGGCGATCCCGTCACATGCGCCGTCTATGCGAAATGGCTGGAGAACCTGGCACAGGTCATCATCAACCTGAAGATGACGCTGGATCCCGTAAAGATCGTCCTCGGCGGCGGTGTATCCCGCAATCCGAGACTGCTGGCGGACGTACAGGCGGAATATGACAAATTCCTGCCGATCATGACAGGGTTCGGCATGCCGGTAACAGAACTCGGCATCTGCACGTTCAGCGCTGACGCCAACATGGTCGGCGCCGTCTGCAACTGGATGATCCATAACAACTGATATCCTGCCGCTGAAGAAATTGTCAGTAAATGCGTAATGACAACGCCTTTCAGATGGTATACATTTAGAGTGCACAGACCGGGAGTGATTCCGGTCTTTGTCATTTACGGAGGTCAGGATGAAATACAGAAAGATCGGCTTACTGCTGTCCGGCATTATGCTGTGTATGAATTCGATCCGCGCAGAGGACCGGGAAGATCCCGCACGGATCCGTCTGATCACGGTCCAGGAAGATGAGGCATCCCCGCAGGGATGCTTTTCTGTTTCGGAATATGACGATCAGACCATTGCGGAAGAAGAACTGCAGAGGATCACGGAAGAAGGAGGCACTGCCTCCTTCGACCATGTCATCGGGAGCGAGGATTACCGGGTCGTATATACCGGTGATCCGCGTTATGAAAAGAACTTCTTTGAGGGGATGGAAGGCGTCATCCTCTGCATGGAGGAAAACGGCAGCGACCGCTATGCAGGATACGGCACAGTAATTCTCTTTGCGGATCTCTATGTCAGCGACCTGCTGCAGATCCTCTGCGATGTTCGTGGAACGGCTGCACAGGAACTCATCCTTCCGGAAGCGTATCGGAACGATGCGGACCCGTGTATCCGGTATATGCTGGAACGGCTCGCGGAGAAGGGCATACACGTGTTTTCCGATGAAGATATCCCTGAAGAAAAAACTGAAGTGATCGAAGAAGAGCTTACTGAAGAGCCGGAAGAAGAGGTCATTCAGGAGGAACTTCCGGAAACGGAAGATGAAGTCATCCCGCAGGAGACAGAAGTACCTGAAACGGAAGAAACACCTGAAGAACTGCCGGAACCGGAAGTACTGCCCGTTACGCCGCAGACAACGGTGGAAATACCTGCTGAAGAGGAAGATACAGAGGTCCCTGCAGCAGGACCGGAAGAGACAGCCGCAGCGGAAGAAGGGGAAACTGCCCCGGCGGAAGAGCCCGGGATACCTGTATTAAAGGCGCCTGTGCTGCGTGCCGCGGCGATCACGCCTGTACGGGCGGTCGACGTACCGGGGATCGAGAAGGTCGATCCAGGTGCTTATGAAGACCCGGATTATTCCTTCTCTTTCCGCACATCGAGGAACACGAGCGTCGAGATCTGGACCGATCCCGGTTATGACACAGGCAAATACCTGCGCAATGCGTCGGGAAGGTCACTGTTCTTTCTGCCGGCGGATGATTCCCTGTCGGGACATATGGGCGTGGTCATCCATGATCTCGGCGTATACGATGGCCATACGGTCAGTCTCCGTGTGACGTTTATCTGGGAACCGCTGACTGTATCCGGGGAAGCCGTGCATCCGTATATCGCCGTCAACAGCAATGCCGAAAACAAAGGCATCGGTTTCTGGCTGAACGGTGTCCCGTATACCGCAAGATGTGAGATCTTCGACGAAGATACACAGGCGCCTGTCCGCTGCAATTTCGGCATGAACTTCTCGGACGTCGACGGCTACCAGTTCTACGGCCTGAGGCTGAACAGCGGCTCGACCGATAAGATCAGATGCCTGAAAAACAGCAGGCTCTATTACCACAAGGCAAACCGGACGCACTGGTTCTACGCGGATACGGATTCCTATACCAGCGACCCGCTGGATTCGATCCGCTTCAATGTTAAGAACTGCGCCGGCTTCGACCTGACGCTGGGTGACAGGTACTGTGATTTTTACAGCGGCTTCAAAAACCCCCTGTCGTCATATACCGCGGCGCAGAGCGAAAGGGGCGTCCTGGCCAAATACAGGAACATGAAAGCGCTGTTTGACCGGTACGGCACCGGCGATGTCCTGTCCGGCAGTATGTCCCACTCGTGGGTGCACTTCGACGCCGAGGCGTTCGGCCCGTATGCGATGGACACACCGGAAAAATACGTCATCGATACGGATGAATATGCCTTTGTGAATACCCTGGATAAAGGCGAGCACAGCTATGTGTACAGGATCGTCTATGAGCTGCCGATCGAGAAAGAGGAATATTACTATGACCTCTTTGAGATCTTTGACGAACTGCCGGAAGGCGTGCGGCCGGTATCCTTCCGTGTCATCACTTCCGCCGGTGCAGACGTCACATCACGGTTTGCCGGGGAGATCGGCGGCAGGACGGTAACGGTCCGCGCTGTTGATCCGAAGAGCGCATCCCTGTACTATGAATGTTATTTCTTCGATATCACCGTCGAACTGGATGAGCATATACCCGCTTCCGCTTTCACGGACAGCGGCGTCGTCCTGTTCAATACCGGCTCTGTGCGCATCGACAGGCTGAACGGGCATGAAGAGAAGCCGACCAATCCTGTCGAGACGCATTTCAATAACCGGGTCGATATCCCGGTGCACAAGGTCTTCGCGGATGCGAGGACACAGTATTACCGCCCGCAGAAAGTCACCGCCGTACTGACGGCAGACGGCGAAGACCTGCAGCGGCAGGACCTGTCGGAAGACAGCAGCTGGCAGGCGGTCTTTTCCGACCTGCCCGTCTATGACGCGGATACCGGGGATGTGATCGGATATGCCGTCCGGGAGGAAGACGTCCCGGGCTATCATGCGTCTGTGGAAAAGACGGACGCCTATGCATTCCGGATCACCAACACCCTGTACTTTACGGAGATCTCCGTTGAGAAACAGCTGCGCGGCAATATGGCGTCCTACGATACGGACTTTACGTTCACCGTCACCTGCGGCCGGCCGTGCACCGCTGTTTATTCCGGGGACCGGGAAGGCGTGCTCGACCTGACGGACGGGTCCGCGCAGCTTGCCCTCAAAGGCAGTGAAGCCGTAACGGTATACGGTATACCCGCCGGCGCGTCGATCCGCGTGCAGGAAGAAGACTGCAGCGCTGCAGGCTATACGACCCGGAGCGTGAACGCGGCATTTGCCGCATCGGAAGACCCTGAAAACAACAGGGTCGTTTTCATCAACACGAAGGAAGGTGTCCTTCCTACAGGCGTGCAAACGCAAAGAAATGTATTTATGATCCCGCCCGCAGTACTGGCGGCGCTCCTGTATGGCAAAAGAAAAAAGAAGAGTGTTCTTTCTGAGCGCTAAATGCGCATTGTTCGTCCTCCTGCTGTATTTGTTCCCGGTCCGCAGGATCGATACGGAACCAATGCCCTCGATGCAGTACGGGGATATATGCGTATTTATGCGGGGAAAGGCATTCGCTTATGACAGCGTGCTGCTGAGCGGCGAAGGGGAGATCCTGACAGGGCAGCAGCTGGCGGAAAGACATACGGAAGACATCCGGATCCGAGCGAAGCTGGTCCTGCTGCTCAGGCTGCGGAATGACTGATCACGATAAGAAGGAGGAAAAAATGAGATTTGGAAAGACTATGACTGCGATCGCGGCAGCGGCTGTACTGACAGTGCCTGCCAATGCGGAAGGAAAAACGTACGAAGGGGAGAACGGCGGCAGCGTCATCCTGCAGAACTACCTGGTGCTGAAAGAGAACGCCAATGTGCCCGAAGTCACATTCACATACGCCATCGCTGCCGGCAGCGCGATGAACGCGACCGATACAGGCCTGGCGGTGTTTGCCGGTGATGACGCGCATGCCGTGACCGGCATGCCTGTCATATCGGATGCGGAATTCGAGACGGGCCAGCAGACCTTTGCGGATATCCAGAAATTCAAGGATGAAGTCAATATCCGCAAGTATGACAGTGAAATGAACGTGCTGGATGAACCGTTCACGCTGGAAGACGGCATGAAGTATGCAAGAAGCGACATCGCTGTCGATTTCTCCGGCGTTGTCTTCCGTGAGCCCGGCGTCTACCGCTATATCGTCACGGAGAATGCGTCCGGCAGCACCACCGGCATCGTCGATGACGCGGACCTGACCAGGGTACTGGACGTCTACTGCGAACATGACGGTGCGACGGGTGAAGTCGTGATCACCGGTTATGTCCTCCACAACAGCGAAGCTTCCGCGGAAGCGCTGCGGGACGGCACGGATCCTGCCGGCAAGTCGCTCGGTTTCGTCAATGCGTATGAGACGCACGATCTGACCGTGCAGCTGACGGTCAGCGGGAACCAGGCATCCAGGGATGAATATTTCGAAGTGCCTGTAAGCATCACGGACGCAATGCCCGGTGCTGTCTTTGACGTCGATCTTTCCGGCTGCGACGAAGTCACGAAGCTCAACGGCATCAACGCGGAAACACATACGAACCCGTCACAGCTGACTGCGGATGAAAACGGCGCGGTCACTGCGACGCTCTGGCTCCAGCACGGCCAGGAGGCAAAGATCCAGGGCCTTTCCGCAAATACGAAATACACGGCGAACGAGAACAGGACGACCCTCGATCAGGAAGGCTATACAGGCAATGCGTCAAAAGTGAGCGGGGATGACGACGTCGCCGCCGACCAGGATGCCGTAAGCCTTTCCGATACGGTCACCGGCATCACTTCCGATACCGTGCTGCTGTTCCATAACACGAAAGACGGACTGGTGCCTACGGGCATTTCCGCAGGCATGATGCCCGCTGCCGGGGCTGCCGCGGCACTTGCGCTGCTCGGCATGCTGCGAAGAAAAAAGAAGAATGGGTGAGCGATGCCTGCAGTTTCTTGACGAACTGACGGACAGGGCGCTGGCCGGCCTGCTGAAGGTCACGCTGCTCTGTTCCGTCCTTCTGTGCACAGAGACCGCGCGCGTCTATCAGGCCGCAGCAGGCGGATCCCGCAGGTCAGACCGGGATCTGCCGGTGCTGTCTGCCGGCACAGGGGAAGACGGAAGCGGGATCCGGCTTGTGATCGACGATACAGGGATCGACTTCCCTGTCATGCAGGGCAGCGACAATACGGAATACCTGACGAAGGATCCGGATGGAAATTATTCCGTCTGCGGGTCCGTATTCCTCGACTGCAGGAACAGTGCTGATCTTTCCGATCCGTATAACCTGGTATACGGGCACCATATGCGGGGACAGTACATGTTCGGCGCGCTGGACA
>JAILQT010000143.1 GCA_024698805.1 Solobacterium sp. | reverse complement strand
ACATGATCTTCATGGACACGCTGTATGAGAATATCGATTTCGGCAGGAAGCTGCCGCAGGAGAAGATCGAAGCGGCAGTCGAGGATTCCCAGTCAAAACGGTTCGTCAGCGAACTGGATGAAGGCCTGGAGTATATGGCAGCCATCAAGGGCTCGAACCCTTCCGGCGGCCAGAAGCAGCGCATCTTCATCGCCCGCGCGCTTGCGGCTGACCCCGAGATCCTCATCCTGGATGACAGCTCATCCGCGCTGGACTATAAGACGGATGCGGCCATGCGCAGGGCGATACGCGCAAAGCATCCGGATACGACACTGATCATGATCGCACAGCGTATATCCAGCGTTATGAACATGGACAGGATCCTTGTGCTGGACAACGGTAAATGCATCGGCCTGGGCGATCATAAGACGTTAATGAAGACATGCAGTTCCTATCGGGAGACGTACGAGATCCAGATGGGTTCGATGCTGGGATAGGAGGCAGCTTATGCCGGGAAAAGGTGACCGCGGCGGCAAAAAAGAAAAGCCGAGAGACGCGAAGGGTGCGCTGATCCGACTGATCCGCTGCCTGATGGAATACAAATGGATCGTCCTGTTTCTGCTGATACTGGCGATCCTGAGCAATATCGGCAACCTGCTCGGCCCCCGCTATGCGGGCAAGGCGATCGGCATCGCCGAAGCCGGCTACAGACAGGGGAAGGGCATGATCGATATGGCATTGGTCAGGCATTATACGTTAATGATGCTGCTGGTCTATGTGTGCTCGAATGTACTGTCCTTCCTGGTCAGTATATCCATGAGCCGCATCGGCAGGCGCGTCGGACAGAATCTGAGAAGGGACGTCTTCGACAAGCTGATGAAGCTGCCTGTATCCTATTTCGACAGGAACCAGGCAGGCGATATCATCAGCCGGGTATCCTACGATATCGACGTCGTCTCGACAAGTTTATCGACGGATGTGATCCAGATCCTGACCAGCTCCATAACGGTAGCGGGCAGCTTCATCATGATGTGCATGATATCCATACCGTTAGTGCTGTGCATGATCTTTACGATCCCCGTATCCGTATGGTTCACAAGGCGGATGGGGAGGATCACCAGGCCGCTCTATTCGGAAAGAAGCCGTGCGTACGGCACGATGAACGGCTTTGCGGAAGAGATGTTCACAGGCCAGAAGACCATACTCGCGTATGCGCATGAGGATGACGTATCCGAGAAGTTCAGCGCTATAAACAGACATGCGGCGGAAGCGTACAGGGATGCCGACGGCAAGGGCATGACGATGGGTCCGACCATCGGCATGATCTCCAATTTCGGCCTCGCAGCCATCGGCATGGGAGGGGCGCTGCTGTACATGCTGAATATCGTCGGACTGGAACAGATGTCCTCGTTCGTCCTGTACAGCCGCAAATTCTCCGGACCGATCAATGAGATCTCCAATATCGTCAATGAGATCTTCAGCGCCCTCGCCGCCAGTGAGAGGGTGTTCCGTCTTCTGGATGAGCCGGAAGAGGCTGCGGACATATACGGGGCGGAAGTCCTGGATGACTGCAAGGGTGAAGTCGAGGCTGACCATATCTCCTTTGGCTACCTGCCGAACAAGACGGTCCTGCATGACCTGTCCTTCCATGCGGACCCGGGCCAGACCATCGCGATCGTCGGGCATACGGGCGCAGGCAAGACAACGATCATCAACCTGCTGATGCGCTTCTATGACGCCGATACGGGCAGGATCTGCGTCGACGGCAGGGAACACAGGGAATATACGATGGAGAGCCTGCGCAAAAACTACGCGATGGTCCTGCAGGATACATGGCTCTTCCAGGGTACGATCTACGACAATATCGCCTACGGCAAGG
This sequence comes from Solobacterium sp., assembly GCA_024698805.1. Classification (GTDB taxonomy): domain Bacteria; phylum Bacillota_I; class Bacilli_A; order Erysipelotrichales; family Erysipelotrichaceae; genus Bulleidia. The sequence goes on along the minus strand of JAILQT010000143.1, from coordinate 19,668 downwards.
AAGGCGCATCCCGCGAAGAGGTCATCGCTGCCGCCAAAGCCGCAAAGATCCATGACTATATCATGAAGCTCCCGCAGGGATACAATACCGTCATCTATGAAGACGGCGGCAATATCTCCAAGGGACAGAAACAGCTTCTGACGATCGCCAGGGCGATGCTCTACAATACGAACATGCTGATACTCGATGAAGCGACATCCAATGTCGATACGAATACAGAGAGGGAAGTCCAGAAAGCGATCCGCAGCCTGATGGCAGGCAGGACAAGCTTTGTCATTGCCCACAGGTTAAGTACGATCCAGAATGCGGACAATATCCTGGTCGTCAATGCCGGTGACGTCATTGAGCAGGGTACCCATGACGAGCTCATGGCGAAGAAAGGCTTCTATTACAGTATGTACGCAAGCCAGTTCAACTGAGTTCATCAACTGTCACTTTTTATGTCCATGTATATAATTTATAATTATGGTGTCAGTTAATAACGGAGGAAATTATGTATCCTGAAGATAATGAAACAGAAGAACTGAGGGAGAAGCTCAGGGATTATTACGGAACTGCCATGGCATCCGGGATGCCGATGGCTGTGATCGACCTGGCAAGGACAGAATCGATGTCAGATGACGAAGTTGAGAGGGAAGCGGAGAGACTGCGCATCAGATAGGTATAACAATGGTGAAAAAGAATACATACCGGATCGATATCAACGGAGGAACTTCAAGAGTAAAGCCATACAGTTATAAGTACGGCCAGTATCAGAAGATATCCCTTGCCGTTGGCAGACAGAAGGCAACGATCAAATTCGAGATGAAGGTGCTGAAAGATATACAGGATTTCATCGATATGAAAGTATATCCTTTCAAGGATGCGTACAGGAAAGCACACCTCCTGCATGTACTGAAGTGGGATACAAAAATGTATGTCAAAAGGATCGATATCACCATTAACAGCGAGACTTATACACTCGATAGTAAAACACCTCATTTCCCGTTCATCTATACCATGCTCAGCAGCAAACCTATGGGGCTGACAGACGCATGGAAGAGTGAAGAAATGATCAGGTATTTCCTCGGCCTCTCAAAAACAAAGAGCGATACAGACCGCCGCAGCTGCGCCGTACACGCATTCCTGGCAGGCAAATCAAGGACTTACAGTACGGACAGATTCTTGAACTACTGGACGGCAATGAATGCCTATTACGGCTTTTTTGGTGATAATTTCAGCAAGACATACAAGGAAAAATACCATAAACTTACACGCAAATACAATCTGATAAATAAGGATTCCAAGACTATCACTGTCCTAATATGCAGCGAAATAAAAAAAGACCTGATCATAATGGATTTCAAACTGTTGAAGGATCCGAAAGAGGAAGAAAAGAAAGATAAGGATTCTGAGGATAAAGGGGAAAAGAAGAAAGAGACTTTCTATACGAACAAGCTTCTGTATGAATGCACAGGTGAGGATATAGACGACCTGTATGATGACGCACTGGCAAATCTGGACAGTGAGGTGGGGGAAGGAAACCCGTATAAACCCCTGTATAATGCAACAGATGCGATTGGTATTCCTTTGTACGTTTATCTTCTGCTGGTCTATCCATACATGCTCAGATGCAATTATTTCCATGGGAATACAGTACAGCCTGTCATCGCAGGTTACAGGGATCCTGAGATATTTGACTTGAATATCATTAACAGGTTCCTGGAAAGATACCTCACAGAGAAGATACCTACTATGTTTGAAGATCAGGTAATAGATGATGAATCTTTTGAATATATAAAAAGAATCTGTGAATATTGGGAAAATAATCAACATAATAAAATGAATACGTATTTGGAGTAAATATATGTGGTTATTCAAAAAGAAAAAAGAAGTCAAACAGTACGACAAGGAAAAACTTGAACCGGTGCTTCGTTCAAGCATCTGCACAGGTGAGACCACAGCAGGTTTCAGAAACAAAGTAAACGGTGAGTTCGTGGAAGTGATGCTGATCAACGGCCAGTCTGACCTGGATGAGTTTAGGGAGATGTACGGCATCGAAGGGGAGATCCCGACAATCTACTGAGCAGAATAAAATCAGTGTGGCTGAAAACAGCCGCCTGCTGACAGAAAAATCAGTACATAAAGAAATGATTCCAAACTGCGCATTATTATGTGTCGTTTGGAATCGTTTATAAGTAACGGCGAAAACCGCAATCAGTAAGGGAGTGAATACATATGAAATTCTATCATTTGGCAGATCTTCATTTTGGCAAATCCATTTATGGTCTTTCCATGCTGGATGACCAGAGATACTGGGCAGATCAGTTTATTGCGGAATGCAGGGAATGCAGACCGAATGCCATTGTTATTGCGGGAGATGTATATGACAGGGCTGCACCCAGCGGTGATGCTGTAGAGCTTCTGGATTATATGCTTACTAAACTGGCAGATCTGGATATTCCGGTGATGCTGATAGCGGGAAACCATGACAGCGGACAGAGGCTGTCTTTTGGTCATTCTTTGCTGGCAAAACAGAATATCCATATTGCCGGCACAGCAAAAAAGGAGCTGGTCCATATTCCCCTTAAGGATGAATACGGACCTGTCACATTCTGGCTGCTTCCGTATACATATCCGGACCAGGTCATACAGATCCTGGGAGATGAAGAAATTCATACGTATGATCAGGCAGTGCGCAGGCTGCTGGAAGAACAGGAGATCGACCTGTCACAGCGCAATGTGATCATTGCGCATCAGAATGTTACGGCTAACGGTATGGAAGCTGAGCGCGGCGGATCAGAGACAATGGTCGGTGGCATCGGACAGGTGGATTACACAGCGTTTGATGGCTTTGAATATGCTGCACTGGGTCATATCCACAGGGCATATCCTGTGGGAAGAAAAGAAGTACGGTTTGCAGGTACGCCGCTTTGCTATCACATGAATGAGACAATGCAGGAAAATAAAGGCTACACGGAAGTCATCTTACGCGGTAAGGGTGAAGAAGCCGAAATTCATCAGAGAAGCATCGAACCGCTTCATAAGATGCGTTATCTGAAGGATACCAAAGATGCTGTCTATGCACTGTTAAAGAATGATACAGGGCGGGATGAGTATATCGGCATTACGATCACGGATGAACGTATTACGCCGGAGATCAATAATTATCTGAAAGGATTGCTGTCATCCAGAGGAAGCATCCTGATGGAACTTCTTTCCACATATTCCGCCTTCTCCGGAACAACTGCGTCTGCAGAAAAAGAAGCCGTAGAAACAAAAGCACTGGAAGACCTGTTCGCAGATCTCTATACAGATCAAAGCGGGGGAACACCGCCGGAAGATGATGAATACGAACTGATGCAGTATGCCGGTGAACTGATACGGCATATGGATACGCACGGACCGCTGAATCCGAAAGATATTCTGAAAATGACAGAGAAAGCAATGAAGATCGGAGGGGAAGCGAAATGAAGCCGATCACATTAGTAATGAAAGCATTTGGCTCCTATCCCGAAGAGACAAAAGTAAATTTTATGAAATTCAAAAGCGGGACATTCCTGATCACCGGCGATACCGGTGCAGGCAAAACAACGATCTTTGATGCGATCGTCTTTGCGTTATACGGTGCATCCAGCGGCGATGAACGTACCATGGAAATGATGCATTGCGACTATGTGGGTAAAGATGTCGATACGTCTGTCATACTGGTCTTTGAACAAAGCGGTAAGCAGTATGAAGTGAAACGCACCCTTCATTTCATGAAGAAGCGCGGCACAAAAGATGAATATAACAAGTCTTCGATCAATGGCATACTGGTCGAACCGGACGGCAAGACAACCGAAGGTGCGACCAAAGTTACGGAGCGCATCACAGAGATCCTCGGATTGAATAAAGACCAGTTCCGCCAGATCGTTATGCTGGCACAGGGGGAATTCAAGAAATTCCTGAAATCAAACAGCGATGAGAAGAGTGTCATACTTGGGAAACTCTTTGATAATTCTGCCTATCTCCGTTATCAGGAACTGTTCAAGGCATCTGCAGACCAGATATCTGCAGAGCGTAAGGATCATCAGCAGACCGTACGTACACAGATGGAACAGATCTTTGTCATCCCGGAAGGCTATGCTGAAGAAGACTGGCTGAGTGATTCGCCGCACTTATTATCAAATCTGGAAAAACTCATACAGGATGAAAGGAATAAATTATCTGAACTCGGTGAGGATGTCCTGAAAAAGAGTGAAGCACTCAATCAGTTGAATACAGCACTCGGTACAGCTGCAGAGCAGAACAAGCAGTTACAGGCACTGGAAGACAGCTGCAGCAGATTAAATACACTGGAACAGCAGAAAGATATATATCAGAAGAAACAGGAATTCCTGCAGTCTGCAGAGACGGTATACAGGAATATCCTACCTGTAAGGGATTCACGCAATACAGCCGTAAAGCGTCTGGATGATCTGAACAGCCATATCAAACAGCTGGAGAAAGAACTGGTTGTCAGAAAGACTGCCAAAGAGGAGACCGAAGCGATCGTTAAGAACGATGCAGAGACGCAGAAACAGGCAGACCAGATCACCGGAAAGATCAGTTCCCTGAAAGATATCCTCCCGGTGTATGCAGAGCTGGATGTTAAGGCAAAAGAGATCAGAACCCGTGAGACAAAGCTGAAGGATGATGCTCAGAAACTGAGGGATACAAATACAGCATTGGAAACACTGAAAATGCGTCTGGAAAGTGCAAATAAAGAATCAGAATCTTTGAAAGATGCCGGAGAACGGAAACTGCAGAACCAGGCTGTACTGGATAAGAATACAGATATGCTGGAGGAACTGACCGGTGAACACGGTGTTGTAAAGAGGGTCGATCTTGTCCTGGGATTGCAGGAGAAGCTTGATAAAAAGAAAGCGGACTGCACCAGGGCACAGGAAGCACTTTCCAAAGCATTATCTTCCTACAATGATAAATACCAGCGTTTCTTTGCAGGTCAGTCCGGCCTTCTGGCAGAACAGATGCGCAGGGATCTTGACGAGAAGGGTGAAGCCGACTGCCCGGTCTGCAGGACACGTTTTATCCGCGGACAGGAAGTACATTTTGCCCATCTGGAAAAAGGTGTTCCGACACAGGAAGAAGTCAATCAGGCAAAGGAAGACCATGATAAAAAGTTTGAAGCATACCAGCTCATACAAGGTGAACTTCAGAAACTGGATGACAGGATCAGACTGGAACAGAAAGAAGCCCTGAAGGCTGCACAGAAGCTCTTCAGTGACTGCGCTGACTGGGATGCACTGACAGACGGCATGTACCTGAAACAGAAAGAGACTGAACTCAGAACAGCCGTACAGGATACAAAGAAAGCTTTAAAGAAAGCAAACGATGACGAGAAGCGTTATAGAGTACTGCAGAATCAGATCCAGAAAGATCAGAACACCCAGCTGAAACTGATCGGGGATCAGAATACACTCTCTGCAGGTATCGAAAAAGAAACAAATGAATGGAATACCTGGAAAGAGGACTATGCAAGACGCCTGGCACAGCTGCCTTATGACAGTTCCTCCAAAGCAAAGAATGCGATACGGGATCTGGAAACACAGAAGGATTCCCTGATACAGCAGATCGAGAAGAACCGTATCAGGAACGACAATGCCCAGAAACAGTACAATACGACCAAAGGTGCATTGGATACTGAAACAGCAAAAGTACCGGATACTGAAGCACAGAGCAGACAGGCAGAAGATGCATTGACTGCAGTACTGAAAATCTATTCCTATGATTCCGTACAGCAGGCAGAAGATGTCATACGTGATATAAAGGATCCGGAAAGATGGCTGAAACAGGAAAAGAAGGTGATCGATGACTATAAGATCAATCTTGAAACAGCACGCAGCCAGGTCAAGGAACAAAAGGAACAGACAAAGGACTATAAAAAAACAGACCTGTCTGTACTTACAGGACAGATCGATGCAGCAAAAGATCAGCTGAGATCCGCACAGGATGCACGCAATGACTGCAATAACCTTCTGACCAACCATACAAATGTCTATAACAATGTCAAAGCTGCGAAGACAGCATTATCCAAGAGCGACAATGCATATAAAATGCTCAGCAGGCTTTCCGACCTTGCGATGGGTTCCAACAGTGAAGGAGGCAAGCTTTCCTTTGACCGTTATGTTATGGGTGCCACCTTCCGTGAAGTCATTGAAAAGGCCAATATACGTCTGGATGTCATGTCCGGTGGAATATACCAGCTGGTACACCAGGCGGAAGCATACCGCAAGAATGCCAAGGCAGGACTGGATATCGAAGTGGAATCCAGCAGAACAGGTCTGCAGCGTGAATCAGCTTCTTTATCCGGAGGTGAGTCATTTATCGTTTCCTTAGCTCTTGCATTAGGTCTTTCGGATGTCGTACAGAGTCATTCCGGAGGACAGTCCCTGGATACATTGTTTATCGATGAGGGATTCGGCACACTGGATGATGAGACATTGGATAAAGCAGTGCAGGTTCTGAATAACCTTTCCGATGGAGGCAACCATCTTGTAGGTATCATCTCCCATGTCAGCAGACTGGAAGAAAGTATTACCGAAAGGATCGTTGTAAAGCAGGGGTCTAAAGGAAGTACATTAAGGATCGAAGGAACGGAGAATTGATGTATCAGATCCTTATGCTGAATTTCTAAAATAACTTGATCTCTCATAAGAAAACCGCAATATGAATTCTCTACGAATTCGTTATTATGACGAAAAGAACAAAAAGCATACAAAGGAGTTCTATAAAATTACAGATAATCCAATTTGGTCAGTAAAACAGTTCAACTATAAAAAAACAATGGTTCGAAGCAAGCGGGAAAAAGTCGATACTCTGATATCACGCTCTGATACATTTTTATACCATACGGAAATACGCTGGGAAAACTACAGTGAATATCGTATATGAAAATGCACGAAACGGATCAAAACGTAATGAAATATACTTACGTGCATAAATCAACTATCGAGTGGGAGCAGTTCATAGTGGCTTATATGCATACCTAAAGCAGGAGAAAAAAATGTTAGTGTTCATCTAAATTGACCACATAGTGTTCATAAATAAGAACAATTTTGCATTCGGTGAAAAAGGCCATCCAGTAATTCGACCATAATAATATGCAAACAGCGAGCATATGCCGCAAAAGCATATGGTTAATGAGCGTTTCTTTTACAGTATGGAATAAATGCTACCAAAGGTTATTTTTGTTTGAACACCTTTGCTTATAAGGGGTTACCGCCAAATAACCTATATCTATAAAATACACAAGATTTTGAGACATTGGTTTTGATCAAGAGAATCAATCCCGGCACTGTGCAGAAATAGTATAATTGTTTTATCAGCGGGGTAACTCTATGAATGGATACTCTGTCATAATATAGTTGCTCATTCAAGGGAGGTGAATATGCAGGAATACATCATCAAACATAAAGATCTTCCGGTATTAACTTTTACGATCATTGAGAATGTCAGTGATCCGGTCATCCGGATCACATGGATCACAGAAAACAGGAAGATGCTTCCGCTTGATATGATACCTGACGATGAGGGCGTGGTACGCTGGATCAAATCCAGAACGATTCCCAAGAACCGTGCGTTCGTAAATAGTTTCCTAGCCAAATGCGGACTGAGCATCAACCGCCCCATGGATATAATCACAGTTTCAAAAGGGCTCTCCCTGAATGATGTTTACTGGATCACGGAAACAGGATTTGAAGGTACCTTCGAAGATTATAATCTGTACAAAAACAACTTCAGTAATATTCTCGGTCTGTTAGCTTTTACAGGCTATGGCAGTTCATTGAGGACCTCTCTGGATTCAAGCCCTGAGTTCACCACAAACGGAATTCTTCCCAAATGCTGGAGACGCATCAACGGTAAAGTCTATTTATTCAAAGGGGGTACGACCGGTGCTTCCAATACCGGGTTTGAGCCGTATTCTGAATATTATGCTTCCCGTGTCGCATCTGCGATGAATGTAAATGCAGTCCCGTATAAGATATCAAATTGGAAAGGTGTACTGTGCTCGACCTGTGAACTGTTCACCAGTCAGGATCTTTCCTATATCCCTGTTGGCAGGATCGTGCGTAAGGGCGGAATGCAGGCAGTCAGGAAGTATTATGAATCATTAGGCCAGGAGTATGTTGAGGCATTAAATGAAATGCTTGTATTTGATGCTGTCATCTGCAATACCGACCGGCATTTCGGAAATTTTGGCTTCCTGATCGACAATGAGACAAATACGATCGTCAGCCCTGCTCCGCTGTTTGATCATGGAAACTCCCTGTTCAATTTTGCGACAGGTGACGCAATGAAGGACAAAGACAGTTTCCAGGAATATGTTGATACGCTTCTGCCTCGCACATATGACAGCTACATGGAAGCGAAAGCATACATGTCTGACAGACAGAGGGAGCAGGTCCGGAAACTGCTGACTTACAGACTGGAAAAGAATCCAAGGTATAACGTATCCCCGGAAAGATATGAACTGATATCCGGTCAGATAAACAAAAGGGCAAGGCTTCTGCTGAAGTGATCTTTATTCCCGTTCCGGAAAAAAGCGGAAGACCCGGAAGGTCTTCCTCGCTGACCTGCTGTTGTGCAGCGTTACGGGTCCCATACAGCATCAACAGCACAACAGGATGATCAGGATAACAGTCCCTGATCATCTTTTTCAGATCGTCAGGCTTCTAAGTGAAAACACAGGTACTTACCTGCTTTCCCGTGTATATTGTCATCTGCTGCATATACAGCTGTCAGATCGTTTAAAACATCATTCATCCTGAACCGTGATTCTTGTTATCATAGATACGGAGCATAAGCATATGGCACAGATACTGAATAATACATATGAAATACTGGAATTCATAGGCAAAGGCGGAATGTCGACTGTTTTCAAAGCGAAACACATACGCCTGAATACGATCGTAGCTGTTAAAGCGGTACGCAAGGACCAGACGATCGACCTCCTTGCGGAAGTCAATATCCTGACAAGGCTGAACCATCCGAACCTTGTAAAGGTCCTGGATATCTTTGATGATGAGAAGCTGATGTACATCGTCATGGATTATGTCGAAGGTGAAGACCTCCAGCATATCATCCAGAGGGAAAAAGTCATTCCGGAAGAGACTGTCATGGAGTGGTTCCGTACACTGGCTGATGCGATGCGGTATCTCCACACAAGGAAGCCCCCGATCATTTACAGGGACATGAAGCCCGCAAACGTCATCCTGCAGAATGACGGTACATTGAAGATCATTGACTTCGGTATCGCCAGGGAATATAAGGCAGCGGCCACAAACGATACGACACACATCGGAACCAACGGCTTTGCGGCACCGGAACAGTTCGGCCTGGCGCAGACAGACGCAAGGACGGACATCTATTCCCTGGGTATGACGATGTATTACCTCGCAACAGGCAAGAGCCCGCTTGCACCGCCGTACGGCTATACGCCCGCAAGGAAGCTGAACCCCAATATATCCGAAAAGCTCGAAGCGATCCTGGAGAGATGCATCAAAGACAATCCCGAAGACAGGTACCAGACAGACGATGAACTGCTGTATGACCTGTATGACGGTATGACTGCGCCGGTCTATCAGACCGGGACGGCCGGTTTCCGGACAGAACAGACACATACCGGTACGGGACCGATGCAGACGGGACAGATGAACAATTATTCATACGGTCAGAATACCGGTTTTACTGCAGGCTCTGCAGCATCTCCCAAAACCGGAGATCAAAATGAATACAGGTATGAGCAGCCTGCCGATACCGGTGCGCAGCCTTTTACAGGCAATGTGCAGCAGTCTGTTCCGTCAAAGAAGGTCAACGGTAAAACGATCGGCATCATCGGTGCTGCAGCAGCTGTACTGCTCGCAGGCATTTTCCTGTTTATGCCGAAAGGATCGTCGGATACTTCCCCGGCAGTGCCGGCGAATGATTCTGCCGCTCCTGCTGCTGCCGCATCGGATGAAACGCCCGAAGGATCCGGACAGGATAATGTGCCCGAAGGATCAGCTGACAATGGACCGGATGCTTCCGAACCGGCTGCAGCGGTGTCCTCTGATACTACCCTGGTCTATGAAGCTGAATCATTATCAGGAAGCTTTTCACCGTTCTATACCTTAACAACCGGTGACACAGATGTGAAAAATGCTGTTTTCCTGAGTTTGCTGACAACAGACCGTCAGGGTGCTGTCATAAATCATGCAATCGATGGTGAAACAAAGCCTTTCAACGGCACAGAGTATACCTATTACGGTCCTGCAGATCTTACTGTCAAACAGAACAGCAACGGGACATCCGAGTATACATTCAAGCTGCGTGAAGACCTTGTATTCTCCGATGGAAGACCGTTGACTGCAGATGACGTGCTCTTCACCATGTATGTACTGGCAGATCCTCTATATGACGGATCATCGGATTTCAATACGCTTCCGATCAGCGGACTGGATGATTACAGAAGCAGTATGACCAGCCTTGCGGACATGCTGATCGATGCCGGCCCCGGCAATACAGATTTTTCAAAATGGGATAAGCAAACACAGGATGCCTTCTGGGAGGACCTTCAGCCTGCAGGGGAGAAGTTTGTACGGGAGATCTACGATTATCTTATGGATAACGGATACTGTACCGGGAACGAAACAAAAGCAGAAATGATGAAATTATGGAACTTTGATGTACCGGAAGATGCTACAGATTTTGAAATCTTCCTCCTCATGCTTGAAGCGTATGATAATGACCTTACGGAAATGACTGACATCGAACATGCCTACAGTGAATTCAAAGACCTGATGCCTTCTTACTATGATTACCATAAAGGGATCAGGACCGGCAGTACTGACAGGATCGAAGGCATTCAAAAATTGGATGACTACACGGTATCGGTGCGTATGACGAAGACAGATCCGGCAGATGTATATAAGTTCGATATTCCGATCGCCCCTATGCATTATTACGGGGAAACATCGAAATATGATGAAGCAGCAGGTAAATTCGGTTTTGACCAGGGTGATCTCAGCCATGTACGTTCCGTTTCCGAACCTATGGGCGCAGGACCGTACAGATTCGTGAAATATGAACAGGGCACAGTGTATTTTGAAGCGAATGCCTCCTACTACAAGGGGGCTCCGAAGACAGGGAATCTCCGCTTCATCAGTAAAATGAGCGACTCGCCTGTTGACAGCATCGTAAGCGGTGAAGCCGACGTAACATCTCCCGGCAGATACGATTATGTTGATTATGATCTGCTCAGGACATACAGCCCTTCCCTGGAGATCTCCGGCCCCACCCTGACAACAGCCGCATATGACAGGCCTGCGTATGGCTATATCGCTATCGCTGCCGATCTTGTGAATGTAAACGGGGAAAGGGGATCCGAACAGTCCAGGAATCTGCGTAAGGCATTCGCGACGATCTTCTCCGTTTACAGGGATGAGGCGGTCGAGCTCTATTACGATGAGATTGCTTCCGTGATCGAATATCCGATGTCAAAGACATCATGGGCATGCCCGCAGCCGGGTGATCCGGACTATAAGAGGGCATTCATGGAAACGGCAGACGGTATGGAGATCTATTCATCCGATATGTCTGAGGCAGAACGCTGTGAAGCGGCGATCGAAGCTGCGCTGCAGTATTTTGAAGCTGCCGGATGTACAGTCCAAAACGGGAAAGTCACCGGTGCTCCCGCAGGTGTCCCCCTCAACAGCAGGGGGCAGATCCAGTATATGCTCGGTTTCCCCGGCGGCGGGACCGGTGACCATGTGGCTTACTGGCTCGCTGAGAAAGCCAGGGAGGCTCTGGCAACGATCAATGTCAGCCTGATCGTTGCGGACCTTTCGTCTTCGGAACTGTATCAGTACATGCAGAACCGTGAAATGCACATGTGGTGTGCGGTGTGGAATGTACCATTCGAACCGGATATGTATTCGATCTATTATTCCGATATCGCAAACGGCGGGAAGAATCCCGGAGCCAATACAGTTTACAGTTACGGGATACAGGATGAAACACTGGACAGCCTGATCCTTGAAGCCGGACAGAGCTTGGATCCGGATGAACGGAAAGAACTCTATCACGAGGCAATGGGGATCGTCTCTGACTGGGCTGTCGAAGTTCCTTACTTCCAGAGAAAATACATTACGATATTCAGTACGGAACGTGTGAATACCGATACGGTCACACCGGATATCACCGCATATTACGGCTGGATGAAGGAGATCGAAAATATAGAAGTATATGAGTAAAAAAACAGCCGCAGTTCATTTGCGGCTGTTTGAAGTATATCGTTATTAACGGACAGATGCGGCCGCACGGGGCAGTTCCTTCATGGATTCTGCCCTGTATCCTGCCTCAGGTACATCACCGAAGCCCCTTGGGGTGAATCGGAACGGGATCCCCGTATGCCTATTCAACAGGTTTCTGGTAATAGTTCCCGATGATCCTGTCTACCGGATATACGGAGATAAATGCCTTGGGGTCTGCCTTCAGGATACACCGCTCCACGTCATGGAGCTGGTCGGCGTTGATCGATGTCACCAGCATCGAATGATCGTGATGGCTGTATGCCCCGCTGCATGGAACGACCGTGATGCCGTGGCGCACCATGCCGAAGACGGCAGCGATGACATCGTCCTTCCTGTCCGTAACGACATGCAGGCTGGATACCTTGTATCGTTTATGCATGGCGCTGACGACTTCCTTCGATACATACTGGAAGATGATCGAATACAGCGCCTGATTCCAACCGTACAGCCAGCCGGCTGTCATGAGCACGAGTGCGTTGACTGCGAAGATATAGTTCCACACGGGTCTGTGCAGTCTCTGCGAAAGGTCGATGGCGATGAAATCCGTGCCGCCGCTGGATGCGTTGGCGCGCAGTGACATGGCGACCGAGAACCCGTTGATCAGGCCGCCGAATACGCATATCAGCAAGGCGTCCGATGTGATCGGGGGCAGGTCCAGGACGGATGTGAACAGTGACGTCAGGGAGAACCAGATCAGGGAATACAGGACGAATTTATGCCCGATCCGTTTCCAGACGACCAGCGTCGTCGTGATATTCAGAGCGAAATAGATCACGCTGAAGCTGATATGGATGCCGGCATGATCCGCCAGAACCATGGATAAAAGGCGTGAAATACCCGCAAATCCTCCGGGAAATAAATTTCCCGAACGTACGAACGTATTCATCCCGCAGGAATAGATGAAAGCGGAAAGAATGATCAGGAGGATATTCGGTATATCCTTCTTTGTGAAATTGATGTTCATAATACGCATAATGCCTGTCCCCCGCTGTGCAGTAATTCAAGTCTAGCACAGAAAGGACAGGCATTATATATGACTTTGGTCATCCTGCTTTACGGCTCAGGACACGTCCGTGATCCAGGGATGATCCAGCTGCGAGACCAGTTCTTCATACAGGTTGTACCAGCTGATGCATTCGCTGATCACCTCGCTGTCGCCGGAGATCACGTTGGCACACTTCTTCAGCTCCGCATCGGCGTCTTTCACCATGCGGATGTCGATGGGGAAGTCCATCCTCTCCGCTGTCTCCGCGATCAGTGTCTTCAGACGGCCGGAGTTCGATACCGGCGCATCCACGAAGAAAACAGCGTCCGATACGTCATGTCCCTGCAGTGCCGCAATGATCCTTTCAATGCCCGGCTCTGTTTTGTCGATGACCGCATACGAGCCGGCAAGGCCGCTCAGATCCCGGTAACAGCCGTCCATGCCGCGGAGGATCATACTGCCGCTCAGGGCTGTCTCCATCAGCACGATGGCATTGAAGGCGTCGATATTGACAGTACAGCCTTTCTCCAGTGTGCGGATTCGTTTTTCCTCACGCAGCTTCAGCATCTCCCCGGACGCGCACATGCGCATCAGGGCAGTCCTCTGTCTTTCGGTCAGCTTGTGCCGGTTGCCGACAAAGGTCAGTACGGACTTGTACGGATAACCCCGGTCCAGCAGGTAGACGATATCCTCTGCGCAAATACGCAGCAGAGGCAGTGCCTCAACACCGAAGCCTGTGATATCCTCTTCGTTATAGCCTCTTCGGATATGCTTCATCAGTCAAGCCATTCAATTGTGCCGTTCTCGATATGGTACAGGGCGCTGACGACCCTGAAGCCGCAGTGTTCTCTGAGGACCGTACGGATGCGTTCCGCCTGGGCCATGGCGTTCCTCCTGCTGGCTGCCGTCGGGTCGACCGTGCCCTTTACGGCTTTGATGATATCTTTCGTGATCACACCGACGTGTCCGTCCGTATGGCCTTCCAGTGCTGCACCGACAGCGCCGCAGTTCGTATGACCGAGCACGACGGTCAGTGGCACGCCGAGATGGTCTGCCGCATATTCGATACTGCCGAGCTGCGTCTCATTGATGACGTTGCCGGCTACGCGGATCGCGAAGATCTCACCGATGCCGCAGGAAAAGATCGCTTCCGGGATCTCCCTCGAATCGGAACACGCAATGACTGTTGCGTAGGGGTGCTGTCCGTGCACATAGGTCTCTTCACGGACGTGCTGGGAAACATCCCCGGGATTCTGCGTGCTGCTGATATAGCGCGCGTTTCCGTCCTTCAGTCTCTGAAGGGCTTCTTCAGCTGTATATTGTGTTTTCATACTGGTTCTCCTGCTTTCATTATAACGAACGTACATGTATGCAGAAATGAGGAATTTCCCGTTTTCGGAAATGAGAGGAAAGATATCTGTTTTTGTTTTATCCTGCAGGTGTAACAGGGAGAAGCACAGGATGAAAGAAAAAAGAAACGCATTATACTGGATGGTCGTGCTCGCAGGCTGCGGGCTGATCGGTACGTGCCTCGGGCTCGGCACAAATGTCGCCGGATTATTCTTTACGCCGGTAGCCAATGAGTTCTCTGTCGGCCGGGGCAGCGTAGCGGCGACACTGACTGTATACAACCTGGTCCATGCGTTCACCGGCATGGCTGCGCCGCGTCTTGTACTGAAGAACGGTTTGAAGAAGATGGTATACATTGGCACAGCCCTGCAGGCGGCAGCTACGCTGATGCTCGCATTCTGCCCCAATGTACCGGCGATGCTGGTGATGAACGCGGTGCGCGGTCTCGCGGCTGGACTCATCGGTACGGTAACAGTCACCATCATGATCAATTACTGGTTCAATCAGAAGAAAGCCCTGATGACAAGCATCGCCATGGGTTTCTCCGGCATTGTCAGCGCCGTGCTTTCCCCGATCCTTTCCGGTCTGATCGCTTCCGCAGGCTGGCGCACAGGCTATATGGCGCTGGCTGCCGTCGTCCTGCTGTTCCATCTGCCCGCACTGTTATTGCCCATCACACTGAAGCCGGCAGAGAAGGGCATGGTGCCTTATGGCAGCGAAGCGGAAAAGAATACAGCTGCAGGCACTGTCAAAACATCTGACGAAACAATCTCCTGGTCAATGTTCTTCGTGCTGCTCGTCTATACGGCATGCGCTGCAGGCTGTACGGCACTTCCCCAGCATTTCGCAGGCATCTCCGAATCCTACGGCCTCGCTGCAGCCGGCGCTTTCATGGTCAGCGCATGCATGATCGTCAATACAGCCGGCAAGATCGTCCTTGGTTCGCTGATCGACAGGATCGGCGCCAAGCCTGCCGTAACGATCTATGCCCTGATCATTGCGGGCGGAGCAGCCCTGCTTGTCACCGGCCGCTCTGCCGGCATCCTGATCGGCGCATCCGCGATGTACGGCCTGTGCTACTCCATGGGTACGGTAGGCATTGCCATGCTGGCAAGGGAGATGTTCCCGGCTTCCCAGTACGGCAGGGTCTATCCGAAGCTTGCACTGGGAACGACCGTCTCCAATGCGGTATTCAATATCCTGATCGGCATGCTGTATGACCTGAACGGTTCCTATACGCTGATCATCTGCCTGCTTGGCTGTATGATCCTGGTGTCCCTGCTGATGGCGCATATGGCTTACCGCATGAAACAGGCATGACGGTCTCCTATTCCTGTATCTGCAGTGATACTATATATGCTGTAGGAGAAGGAATATGAAAGAGATAAACAGACAGGAATTATGGGACTCATGCAAAGCATTCCACGGTCATGAGTGTCCCGGGCTTGCGATCGGCTTCAGTGCCGCGTTGTATGCCATGAAGCTGCTTGACTGCGGCAGCAGTGAGGACGAAGAGATCGTCTGTGTGACTGAGAACGATGCCTGCGGCGTGGATGCCATCCAGGTCCTGCTCAGCTGCACGGCCGGCAAGGGAAACCTGCTCTTCCATATGACAGGCAAATCCGCCTATTCGTTTTTTGACAGGAGGAGCGGGAAGTCGTTCCGCCTGCTGCTGAAGCCGCATGAGAGTGCTTCCCGTGAAGAAGCCCTGCACTATTACCGCGATACCGATCCGGAACAGCTCTTCGATGTCATGGACGTGCGCGTGCAGCTGCCGGAGACTGCGAGGATCTTCCGGTCTGTCATCTGCGACGGATGCGGGGAAAAGACAGCCGAGAACCATATCCGTCTGGAGAACGGCAGGAAGCTCTGCCCGGACTGCTTCAAAAAGTATACAAGGCCGCTTCTGTAGACATTGCGCAATACCAAGTCTCCCTTATACAGGGAGCTTTTTATGTTTTCTGCATATTCCGATATTATTATTGTCATGTAAGTTTGACCTTATATTTGTTAGAATGTATTTGACAATAATCGGAGGTCAAAATGCTTCAAGACAAACTTACAGCTATAATTGATAATCTCGACTCATGGCAGTTCCCCGAACCCGTCGAAGACATGCCCCACGGCGACATGCCCGGCGATAAGGTGCTCATTTCCGATGCGCTGATCCCGCATGCGCAGACACTCTTCAGGCTCCTGATCGAAAAGATGAAGGAGAAGGGTGACAACAAGTATGTCATCGCGATCTTCGGCGGCTCCGGCTCCGGCAAAAGCGTAACGACATCGCTGCTGACGTATTACCTGAACAATGCCGGCGTATGCACATACGCCCTCTCCGGCGACAACTATCCCCGCCGCATCCCCGAATACAATGACGCGGAACGTCTTTCCATCTTCCGTTCCGAAGGCCTGAAGGGCCTCCTGAAGGAAGGTGCCTACAGCACGGATGCGCAGAAAGTCCTCGATGAACTGTGGAAGAAGGAAACGGATTCCGATCCTGCGGAAACAGAGGCTTATCCCTGGCTGAAGATCTACCAGAAGTACGGCAGGGAAGGCCTGAAGGGCTATCTCGGCGAAGACAAGGAACAGGACTATGCACAGATCAACTGGGTCCTCAATGCATTCAAGAGCGGCAGCGAGAAGATCTGGCTGAAGCGCATGGGCAGGACAGAAGATGCCAGATGGTATGACGAAGTCGACTTCAGCGGCACAGACGTCCTCCTGCTCGAATGGACGCACAGCGGTTCCGAAAAGGTACAGGGTGTGGATATCTCCATCTGCCTGCGCTCCACACCGGAAGAGACGAAGGCTTACCGCCTGTTCCGTGCAAGGGACGGCAAGGCAGACTCCGCATTCGTAACGATGGTCCTGGAGATCGAACAGGAGAAGCTCGACCGCAGGATGGAGGAAAATGCAGATATCATCCTCTCCAAGGAAGGGGAAGTGCTGAGGAAATAATATGGAACAGAATAAGATCAAGACCGGTACACTGCTCAATGCTTACTGCGATTCCATCGGGGGAACACTCTCCGATATCGTCAGTGTCCTTAAGAAAAAAGAATTTGAAGATACATTTGAATCCTTCTACATCCTCCCAAGCGTATTCAATACGGACCTTGACCGCGGCTTTTCGGTCATCAACTATGACCTGAACGAAGCCCTGGCTTCCGCAGAGGACATCGAAGACCTGAAGAAGCTGAATATCCGTCTGCTGATGGATTTCGTCCTGAACCATATCTCGGTGCTCTCACCGCAGTTCCAGGACATCCTGAAATACGGTGACGACTCCAAATACCGCGACTTCTTCATTGACTGGAACAAGTTCTGGGAAGGCTGCGGCGAGATCGGCGAAGGCGGCTATATCATCCCCAGGGACGAATATCTTTCGAAGATGTTCTTCCGCAAAGCGGGTCTGCCGATCCTGATGGTGCGCTTCCCCGACGGCAGGGATGTCCCTTACTGGAACACCTTCTACCAGGAAGTCAACTATCCCGACCTGAACGCCTATGACCTGGTCAGAGACCTCGGCCTGCAGTATACCGCTGCACAGCAGATCGCTGCGATCTTCAATGAGGCGGGCAAAAACAAAAAGGATGCCGATTTCGGCAGATGGGACAAATACAAGGCACAGGTCCTTGAATATGCGGACAGCAGACGCACCTATCTCGGCCAGATGGACCTGAACATCAAATCCGATCTGGTATGGGACTATTACCGTGACACACTGAAGAAACTGGCTGACTACGGTGCATCGATCGTCCGCCTGGACGCATTCGCCTATGCGCCGAAGGAACCGGGGTCACCCAACTTCCTGAACGACCCGGGCACATGGGTGCTGCTTGAGCAGATCCACCAGATCGCCGAGGAATATAAGCTGAACCTCCTGCCGGAGATCCACGCATCCTATGAAGAGAAGATCTATGAGACCCTTGCAGATAAGGGCTATATGGTCTATGACTTCTTCCTGCCGGGACTGGTCATCGACGCGTTCGAGAGAAAGAACGGTTCCTATCTGAAGAAGTGGATGGACGAGGTCATCGAAAAGAAGATCTCAACAGTCAATATGCTCGGCTGCCATGACGGCATCCCCCTCCTTGACCTGAAGGGACTCCTCCCCGAGGAAAGCATCCAGAACGTGATCCAGACGACCGTCAAACGCGGCGGCTATGTCAAGGACCTCCAGGGTGCGAAGAATGTATACTACCAGGTCAATGCGACATACTACAGCGCACTGGGCGAGAGCGATCAGAGAATGCTGATGGCGAGGGCCCTGCAGCTGTTCATGCCGGGCAAACCCCAGATCTGGTATCTGGACCTGTTTGCCGGGAAGAACGACTATGAAGGCATGAGAAGGGCAGGAGAAGGCGGACACAAGGAGATCAACCGCACGAACCTGACGATGGAACAGGTCGAAGAAGCCCTGACAAAGGATGTCGTAAAGAAACAGCTTGAGATGCTGCGGCTCAGGAACACCTGCCCTGTATTCTCCGAAGATGCAGAGATCACATCCGAACTGAACGGAAGTGCGATGCGCATCGTCTGGCAGAATGCATGCGGCAAAGCGGAACTTGATCTGGATTTCGAAAAGGAGACTTACGAGATCAGGATCAGCTGAATTTGATCAGGCATCAGCGAAGAAATATCAGCTTATATGATCCCGCCTCTGCAGACAGTGCACAAATGCTAAGCACTGCCCGCAGAGGCGGGATTTTAATGGCAGCTTCTTCAAGACCTGAACTGTAAAAGTGAATAGGAACTGTGTCCGTCGATACAGAAGGAAGGGTGAAAACACCATGAGGCAGTTATCCCGGATGCTTACGAAAGAATTTGGGAAAGGTTTTTCTCTGCCCAATGTTTATAATATGCGGCAGTTTAATCGGACATCTAAATAGTTTTGTTGTGTGGATGACCTATAAACAGTTTGTGTTTATAGCCAGGCTGTCAATGTTATGTTGATAGCCTTTAAATATTGTGTGGATTTGCTGTAACCAACGTGTTGATGACCTTTCAGCACTGTGT
>JAILQT010000142.1 GCA_024698805.1 Solobacterium sp. | reverse complement strand
GGCGCGCTGGACAGGTTCATCACGCCGTCATACCTTCAGGAACACGCTGCCGGCACGATACGCGCCGGCGGTCATGTATATCCCCTGCATATCTTCTGCTGCATGAAGAGCGATGCCTATGACGAGGCTGTCTACGATCCGGAACACTTCGACAGGGAGGCTTTCCTGCAGTATGCAGAGGCGCATGCCTATGCGTATGAAGAGCCCGGCGAAGGCAGGATCCTCGTCCTCTCCACATGCGAAAGCGATTCCCTGACCGGCCGGACATGCGTCGCGGCGGTGCTTTCGGAAAGCTGAATCCTGCTTATGCGGGGAAAGATTCAACGGAATTCTTTCTCCGCATGTCCTTTGAATTGTTATAATTGTCTTGTCAGTCAGAGGAGCATAAACTATGCAGATCAATAAGATAGTCGTCACAGGCGGACCCTGCGCAGGCAAGACAACAGCGATGAGCTGGATCCAGAATCATTTTGAAAGAATGGGCTATACGGTACTGTTCGTGCCGGAGACAGCGACAGAACTGATCAGCGGCGGCGTTGCGCCGTGGACATGCGGCACCAACCTGGATTACCAGAAATGCCAGGTCCGGCTGCAGATGGTCAAGGAGGAACTCTTTGAAAGGGCAGCCCGCACGATGCCGAAGGACAAGATCCTCATCGTCTGCGACCGTGGCGTCATGGACAACAAGGCATATATGAATGAAGAGGAGTTCTCGGAAGTCCTCAGGGATGTCGGACATACGCTTTCGGAACTGCGTGACCAGTATGACGCGGTATTCCATCTCGTGACCGCCGCAAAGGGCGCGGAGGAATTCTATACGCTGGAAAACAACGCCGCGCGTTATGAAACGGTTGAGCAGGCAAGGGAGATGGACGACAGGATCATCGCTTCCTGGACCGGCCACCCGCATCTGCGCGTCATCGACAACTCGACCGATTTCGATGAGAAACTGAAGAAACTCGTCAATGCGATCGCCGACCTCCTCGGTGAGGAAAAGGTCGAGATGAAGCGCAAGTACCTGATCGGATTCCCGGATATCCGTGAACTGGAAAACAACCCGTTCGTTCGCAAGGTCGATATCATCCAGACATATCTGAAGGCGCCGGAAGGCATTGAACACCGGATCCGGCAGAGCGGCGAGCAGGATTATTACACATTCTACGAAACGATCCGCAGGACCGTCGATTACCAGAAGCTCCGGCTGGAAAGAAGACTGACGGAAGAAAGGTATATGGAGCTGCTCGCGCAGGCGGATGAGAGCTTTGCGCCGCTGCACAAGACCCGGTATTACTTCACCTACGACAGGCAGTACCTGATGATCGACATCTATCCCTTTACGAAGGAGCAGGCAGTCCTGGAGGCGATCGTTCCTTCCGAAGAGGAAGAGGTGCGCATACCGCCGTTTGTCAATGTGATCCGGGAAGTGACGGATGAGCCTTCCTTCAAGGGCAGGGCAGTCACGATGAACAACAGTTTCTGAAATACGGTTCCCCATGTGCGCATGGGGAACTTTTTTCGTGCCCTATGGCCGCATAAAAAAGGGAATAAGTACATGCCTTATTCCCTCAGGATCATTTTATTGCGTTCTCTACCGTTTCCTTCAGCGCCTCGTTGCCGGCGTCGCTGAGATGGATCTCATCATAGGACATGTAGTCTTCATGTTCCTTCAGCTGTGAGCTGAAGCTGATGATGCGCACATTCTCCGCGTCCGACCCCATGGTGCCGTACAGGTCGGCGATATATACGCAGTGATCCGCGCATGTCTCCGCGATCGTCTGCAGGTCCGCAGCACTGAGCTGTATGGAGCTGTCCGGCAGGATCACGATATTATGTGCGATATCGCCGGAAGCGGTCCTCTCGCGCAGCGTGCTGATGAGCGTGCCTGCGGTGAAGGAACCGTCGATGATGAATTCACTGTCCGGATGACTTTCCTGCAGCTGGCCGTATACGCCGAGCAGGAGGTCGTTGCCGATGAAGGCGATCCTGCCTTTTTCCTTTTCCTCGTGTTCGCGGATCGTCTCCTCGCGCTCTTTGAACATCTGGTTCATATAATAGTCGCAGATCGCTTCATAGACAGATTCCGCGTATTTTTTACATCCGACGGGGGAGGGATGCACGCCGTCCGAGACGATATAATCCGGATGCTCGTTCACGACGCTGACCCAGTCGATGACATGGACGTTGTCATGACGCTCCGCCAGCGCGTAGAGCTTCTCGTTGAAGTCGGGATAGTCGGCACCGGTCGCGTTGACCCAGAAGACCGTCTTTCCTTCGAGGAGGCCGACGAGCCTGTCTTCGTCATCCGGTATGTTCGGCCCGTTCGTGCCGATGTTGATCAGGACGACGTCGCCGAGCAGGCCTTCGTTCCGGATATCATTGATCGCTTCGATCGCACGCGGCTCCGTGCGGTTGATCACCGCGTCGATATAGGCGTTGGGGAACACCTCATACAGCTGGCTGACCGTCATCTCCATGACGGAATCACCGATGCAGGTGATATTGAGCTTCGATACGTTTTCCCGGACCTTGTCTTCACTCTGGCCCCAGTCTTCCTGCATGGCCTGCCATGCGTCGTCTTCGCTCTTCTTCTGTTCCTTATACTGTTTCTGTTTCTCCTCGATGAGCTTCCGGTTGTTCTCCAGTTCCTCTTCGAGCTTCTTCATGTCTTTCGTATAATCCTTTGCCTGGATGTATCTGACGCCGCCGAAGATACTGACGCCGGCGACGAATACGCTCAGCAGCAGCTTGTACTGCCGCAGCCTGTCATCTTTGCGGACATTGACGGAATTGTGCAGGATCCATGCAAGGCCCAGCACCAGCACGGTAACGAGCAGGACCCTGACGAACCCGGGCATCTCTTTTCCCTGCAGCAGGAAGATGACGGGATACTGTACGAGATAGACCTCATAGGTCATCTGCGACATGGAGCCGATAAGCTTGTAGAAAGGGCTTGTTGCCCGCTCATCCGCCATCGCGCAGCAGATCAGCCCGAGGCTGACGACAACGGACAGTATCATCGCGCCGGCAAAGAATTTCGAAGCGGCGTCTGCCGTAAAGAACAGGATGACCGCTGCCGCAAGCCAGCAGAGGAAGAATGCCGCGGAGGCATTCCTGTTTTTCGCCTGGGCAGGTCTGCGGATCCTGTGGAAGTAACCGAGGGCAGCGCCCGCAAGCAGCGCGTACAGACGGCTGAACGTACCGTAATACGCCGGCATGATCCGTCCGAGCTTGATGTTCACGAGGAACAGGACCATGCTCAGCAGGGCAGCGGCGGAGGCGATCAGCCACGGCGTGAATTTATCCGTCTTGTCTTCCGCTTTCTTCAGCAGCGTCCATAACACGGGGAACACCAGTTCGAACTGCAGCAGGATCGCGATATACCACAGATGCATGAACGGGGATTCCACATGCCTGACGAAATAGTCCAGGTTGGCATTGAGCTGCCAGTAGTTGTTGTATCCGAGAAGCACCGACGTCGTCTCGGGCTTCAGGTTCATCCATTCGACCGAAGGGATCAGGGACAGGACGCATACCGTCGCGAGCACGGTGACGAGCAGGGGGAGGTATACTTTCTTCAGCCTGCTGACCCAGTAGTCTTTGATCGAGAATACCTTCTTCGACGCACAGGAGCGCACAGCCAGATACCCGCTCAGTACAAAGAAGATATTGACTGCCAGGTAGCCTCCTTTCAGCAGTCCGAGATGGTACAGGAGGACAGCCGTGCATGAGATGACCCTGATCAGGTCGAGTTTTCCGTAATGTTTCTTTTTCATACCAAAAATGATTATATATGAAACCGGTCAGGAAGATACAGACAATTTCACGGATATCCGCCCGGAAACATATGAATAAACATGGAAAAAACTGCCGTGCAGGCAGTTTCAGTTCCGGATGCAGTGCAGGATGTTCACGCATACGCCGCCGCACAGCAGCACCAGGCCGATGATGAAATACCATCGGGTAAAGGCGATCGTTGTGCCGTAGATCTCGAAGACGCCGCTGAGCAGCGTGCCGAAGAGCAGTACGAGCACGCCGTCCTGCCACAGCCGGGAGGGCATCTCCATGCCGGCAGCCTTCAGGAAGACGGAAGGCACCATGCCCAATAACAGCGGGATGGCGAACAGGAATACCATATGGTACGAGATGACGCCGTGTGAGAAATACTCGTATATCGCGGAGAATACCGCACAGACCACCGTGATGATGAACCAGTTTTTCGCATAACTGTTGTTTTTAAGAGATGATGCAGACACTGTCGCTTACGCTCCTTTCTTTGATCCTGTTGCCGTTCGTTGTCGGATTGTTAATGACTTTACCCATGAATACCATGGTGCTCGAGCCGCCGCCGTCCAGGTTGTAGGCTGTTTTCACATCAAGGCCGGACAGGAACTCGGCGAATTCCAGCAGCGATAATCCTTCGCTCTCGTCCGTCCTGCCGTCGCTGACGACGAACAGGTAATGCAGGGGGCTGATCTCGCAGACCGCAGTCCTCTGGTTGCTGGACATCGCATGGCCGACTTCATCGTCCGCATCGACCGCAATTTCCGAATCAATGATCAGTGCCGGTCCGAAGGAATAGACCTGCAGGGCGCCGCTTTCAAGAAGCTCTTCGGCACTGACTTCATCTTCGTCGATGATCGAGAAGCTGCCGTCCGCATGGATGACGAGGTCTTCCGCACCGGAGGAGGAAGACCTGTACAGGACGCCGTTGCGCAGCACATAGCCTTTCTCCCTTGCGCCGTAATAGTCGCCGTTGACTGCGAGCACGGCAGAAGAGGATTCCGCCATGGACGAGACGGTATCGGTGATATTGCGGCCGTAGGAATCCTCTGCGAAGACGCTCTGCAGATAACGGATATCGCTGATCTCCACATCCGCAACATAGACCGTCGTATCCAGGTAACGGTATGTTTCGACGGATACCGAAATGTTCTTATCCGTATAGGATGTGTCCGTGACAGCCGGTACGGATATCTCGTCTTCGATCAGGTCTACAGCCGCAGTCTCCTGTTCCTGCTGTGCTGTTCCGGGGGCCTGTACGGAAGCGTACTGCTTCGGTATGACGAATGCGTCGAGCAGCGTATAAGCGGTCACGGCGCCTATGAGCAGCGCGTCGGGTATATACAGGAATCTTTTTTTCATAACGTTCCTTTCTGAAGTGAATACAAAGTGTTTCTGCGCCGTATAGGAAACGGCGAACAATACGATCTCGGTGATGATCTTCGCGAGCAGCACGTTCATATGCAGTCCCTGTGTGAGCAGGTACAGCATCGCGGTATTGCATGCGAGGACCGCTGCCGCAAGCGCCGCGTAGCGCAGCGGGCTGCCGCTGTTCCGGAAGACGGTGTTCTGATTGATCGTGTAATTGCAGGAAGCGCTGACAAGGCGGGCAGTGATATTCGCAGCGGCGATATTTGCGCCGAGCAGCGTCAGCACCGTGAACAGCAGCCAGTCGATGACGAAGCACGCCAGGGATGAGGAGGCGAAGGTGAGCAGCTGGCCGGCGATCCGCAGGGAATCCCGCAGCGCACGGAAGTGCGAACAGCTGTTGTTGTCTTCATAGACAGTCTGTATGCGGACCTCACGGAAGGGGATCTTCAGCTGCGCGCATTCCAGCAGCACGTTCATCTCATATTCATAGCGGTCCCCGCCGATATTCAGCAGGATCCCGTTCAGCATGTCATCCCATGCCCGCAGGCCTGTCTGGGTATCCGACAGGGCTGTCCCGGCAAAGAGCCGGAATACCTTCGCCGTCAGCCGGTTGCCGATGCGCGAGCGTGCGGGGACGTCCTCCCCGGAAAAATCCCTGCAGCCAAGGACCAGGGCACCGGGATGGGCGGCCGCTTCATCGCGCACCTTCAGGACGTCTTCCGTCTTATGCTGGCCGTCCGCATCCGCCGTGACGGTGATATAAGGCCCTTCCATATTCTCCTGCAGCCAGCGCAGGCCTGTTTTCAGCGCATGGCCCTTGCCGCGGTTCTCTGTATAGGAAAGGACGGTGCATCCGAGTCTTTCAAAGATCATGCTGTATTCCGCGGGGCTGCCGTCATTGACGACGAGCACGGTGCAGCCGTTTTCCGACAGTTCTTCCGCGAAGCGCAGCAGTTTTTCATCCGGGCAGTATGCCGGGATCAGTACGGTCGTTTTCATAACAGCTCCTTTCTGTGTATGCAGGTAATTTACAGGGTCAATGAAAACGTACCGTGAATGTAATCTGAAAGTATTGTGAACGGGGATATGGTAGAATCAATTAAAGAAGTATCTTTGGAGTCAATATATGGAACATATCATGAAAAAGGTCTTTATGCCGGAAGCAGGGAGGGACTGACGTATGAAGCTGACATCACAGAAAATGCGCGAGCTTGCGCCTGAGCTTGACCCGCTGCGCATCGGTACGGGATGGAAAGAGGAAGATCTTTCCAAACCGCAGGTCATGATCGAGAGCACCTTCGGCGACTCCCACCCGGGAAGCGCCCATCTGGACAAACTGGTCGCGGAAGTACGGCGCGGCATCATGGATGCCGGCGGCTTCGGCGCACGGTATTTCTGCACGGACATGTGCGACGGCGAGAGCCAGGGCACCGACGGCATCAACTATTCGCTCGCAAGCAGGGAGATGATCGCCAACATGATCGAGATCCATGCCAATGCGACGCCGTTCGACGCGGGCGTCTATATCGCCAGCTGCGACAAGGGCATGCCCGCCAACCTGATCGGCATGTGCAGGGTCAATATCCCCGGCATCGTGCTGTGCGGCGGCACGATGAACGCCGGACCGGACCTGCTGACGCTGAACGAGCTGGGCTATTACAGCGCCAGATACGAAAGGGGCGAGATCGACGCCGAAAAGCTGCACTGGGCCAAGATCAACGCCTGCCCGGGCTGCGGGGCTTGTTCGTTTATCGGCACTGCCTCGACGATGCAGATCATGGCGGAAGCCCTCGGCCTGACGCTGCCGGGCTGTGCCCTGATGCCTGCGGACAGCGATATGCTGAAGGAGTATGCATACCGTACCGGGAAACGGAGCGTCGAGATGGCGCTCGAAGGAAAGCGCGTATCCGATATCGTTACGAAAGAGAGCTTTGAGAACGCCGTCTATGTACACGCGGCGATCTCCGGCAGCACGAATACGCTGCTGCACCTGCCCGCGATCGCGCATGAACTGGGCATCGTCATCGACGGCGATACATTCGACAGGCTCCACAGGAACACGCATTACCTGCTTGATCTCAGACCTGCCGGCAAATGGCCTGCAGAAGTCTTCCTGTATGCCGGCGGCGTGCCTGCCGTCATGGAGGAGATCCGCTCCTTCCTGCATCTCGATGCGATGACCGTAACGGGGAAGACGCTCGGCGAGAACCTCGATGTGCTGAAGGAAAGCGGCTATTACGAACAGTGCGCCGCGCTGCTTGAAAAGTTCAATGAACGCTATGGCCTGCATCTGACGAAAGAGGATATCATCCGCCCGTTCGACAGGCCGCTCGGCACCGACGGCAGTATCGCCGTACTGAAGGGCAACCTCGCCCCGGAAGGCGCTGTCATCAAGCATACGGCATGTCCGAAAGAGATGTTCCGGGTCGTCCTGAAGGCAAGGCCTTTCGACAGCGAAGAGGAATGCCTGGATGCGATCCTGCATCACAGGGTCGAAAAAGGCGACGCGGTATTCATCCGCTATGAAGGACCGAAGGGCAGCGGGATGCCCGAGATGTTCTATACGTCGGAAGCGATCAGCTCCGACAGGGAGCTCGGCAGGGCGATCGCCCTGATCACCGACGGCAGGTTCTCCGGCGCATCCACCGGGCCCGTGATCGGACACTGCTCCCCGGAAGCGATGGACGGCGGCCCGATCGCCCTCGTCGAACAGGATGACCTGATCGAGATCGATATCCCGGAAAGGAAGCTGAACATCGTCGGCGTAAAGGGTGAAAGGAAGACGCCCGAAGAGATCGATGAAGTCCTCCGGCAGAGGAAGGCCTCCTACGTCCCGCGCAGGCCGAAGTACAAAAACGGCGTGCTGAAGCTGTTTGCCCTCCATGCGGCGAGCCCGATGAAAGGCGCTTATCTCGATTATGAGTAAAAGTACCTGATTAGGTACTCATACCTCAGGAAAAACCAATACTATACAGACATAAGAAGAAAGTGTCTTCGCTGCAGATCTCCCTTTTCGAAAAGACACTTCTTCTTATTTTTTTAATTTTCTTTTGGCTTCTTGGAATCAGACCCCATAAAGAAGATAATAGAAAGGTAAACGGAGTTAACCATATGATCATTAAAACAAAGATAACCGAAGCGTCTGTATACCATGCAGGCTGCACCGTAAAAAAGACCGCCTCTGTCCGGCTGCAGAAAGGCGCACAGCGTGTATCCGTTGAAGGCATCCGCCCGGGTATCGATGAGAGGACGATCCGCATCCTGCTCACGAACGGCTGCACATGCGGGAACGTCCGCGCCGTGTACCCGTCTGCCGAAGACGGGAAGAAAAAGGAGATCACGGACCGGATCGGCCGCCTGAAGATGAAGCGCGCCAACAAGGTGTTCCAGCAGACACTGCTGCGTTCCAAGGAAGTCTATTCCTCCAGGGAAGGGCTGGAGAACAAGATGCAGATCATCATGGGCATCGACGCCCGCATGGACGAGATCGACGAAGAACTTCTGAAGCTGGATGAGCAGATCGCAGAGCTGGAAGAAGAACTGCAGGAGCAGGAGCAGGCGCCCGTCCCCGTGGAAGCGGACCTGTACGCGCCGTGCGATACGGAGACACAGATCACGCTGGAATACTTCGACGACTGCGCTTCATGGAACGCTGCCAATGAGATCCATGCGTCTGCGAAAGATGGAAATATCCGCTTTATCTCCAAAGCGCGGATCACGCAGGATACACAGGAAGACTGGCAGGACGTAAAGCTCTCGCTGCTTTCATCCGTACCCGGCGCATGGCATGAGATCCCTGCATTCAGGACCTCGTATGTATCGATCCGGGAGGAGATGACGGCGAACCTGCGCCCGTCGATGCCGGCACCGAAAATGATGATGATGGATTCGATGTCCATGAATGCGACGGTGGCTGCAGGTGCTGCGATGTCTGCCGTTCCCACGTCCGTGCGTGTCGACAACGAGACTGCTGCCCATTATGAGATGGAAGGCCTCCATACGGTCAAAAAAGATGAGACGATCTCCCTGATCGTCAGCGACGATGTGATCGAAGCGGAATTCGAGGATATCCTCATGCCGCACGCTTCCGACACCGCATATCTTTCCGCAAGGGTCAGCTCGGAAGATATCCCCGACGGTATGGGCGGTATGACCGCTGCGTATCTCGAAGGCGTCTATATCGGCATGATCGGCATCGAAAAGGATGATATCGAAGAGAAGACAGTGATCTCCCTCGGCGAGGATGAATCCCTGAAGCTGAAGACGGAGAAAAAGGTGTTCAATTCCGCCTCGCTCCTGAAGAACCGCAAAAAGTCCGTCACGAACAGCTATACGCTGCGCAACGAAAAAGGTCATCCGGTATCCGTGCTCCTGATCGACAGGGTGCCGGTATCTTCCAGCAAGCAGATCACCATCGAGTCCGCGGAATGCGCAAAGGGCGGATTCAATGACAGGACGGGAAGGCTGGAACGCCGCTTCACCATGGAACCGAAGCAGCAGCTGCAGATGACCTTCTCCTATGAGATCAGCTGGCCGAAGGACAAAAAGATCTCGGAGTACTGATATGGATCTCAGGGAACAGCTGGTCAGCTACAGGCCGTTCAATGAACAGGAGGAGAAGGACAGGGATGTGATCCTGTCCTGTCTCGATCAGTTCGATGACCTGTATACGCGGGATAACCGGACAGCGCATCTGACTGCCTCCGCCTGGGTAACGGACCGCAGCCATACGAAGATCCTGATGGTCTACCATAACCTGTACGATTCCTGGTCCTGGCTCGGCGGCCATGCGGACGGCGATACCGACCTCCTGCAGACCGCGCTGCGGGAAGTCAGGGAAGAGAGCGGCATCACGCATGTGCGCCCGCTGTCGGATGAGATCTTCTCGCTGGAGGTCCTGACTGTGGACGGCCATGAGAAAAACGGGGAATATGTATCCTCGCACCTGCATCTGAACGTCACGTACCTGCTCGAAGCGGATGCGGACGAAGAGGTGCATGTCAAGAAAGATGAAAACAGCGGCGTCGCCTGGTTCACGCCCGAAGAAGCGGTAAAGGCTTCGACGGAGCCGTGGTTCCAGACGAGGATCTACGCCAAGCTGAATGAAAAGATGAGGGAGGTCATACATGATTAAACTGATGAGGAAACTGTTTCTTTCGTGTATCGTCGTGATTTATACAGCAGCTTCCGCAGGCATCGTCTCTGCGGAAGAAGAAATACCGGAAACGGAAGCGCCTGTATCCGAAGAGACCGCTGAAGAGGAGGTCCCTGCCGATACGGCCGAGGAAGAAGCACCTGCTGGAGAAGTGACAGAAGAAGTCCTTTCCGAAGAGCAGGAAGTCATTCCCGAAGAAGTACCTGTGCAGGAAGGACAGGAGCCCGTCATCGAAGAACAGCCTGTGCCGGAAGATACGGAAGCCCTTCCCGAAGCAGAGCCTGTGACGGAAGAGGTCCTTGAAGAAGAAGTGCAGGAGGCTGCTGAAGTGATCACGGAAGAGGTCACGGAGGAAGCGGAAACAGCGGAAGCCCTGCCCCTGAACGTTACCCTGCATGCGGGAAAGGGCACCTTCAGCGACGGCTCGGCATCGCTCGTAAAGCAGGTCGAAAAGAATACGGCGCTCAGCGGCGTGCAGGAGCCCGTAAAGACGAGTGCGAAGTTCTATGCATGGTATACGGATCCTTCTTTTGAAGAACAGTACCGCATCACGGATCTTTCCGCCTATATCATCAGGGCGGATACAGACCTGTATGCCCGCTATACGGATTACCATACGGTGACGTTCCATGCGAACTCCCACGGCACCCTCAGCATCGGCGGTTCTGCTTATGCGGCGAAGAAGAAGGTGAAGGTCAATGTGAAGACAAGGATCTCCGCAAGACCCGATCTGAAAGCGGAAGAGGGATATATCTTTGACGGCTGGTTCACGAATGCGAAGTGCACGCCGGAATACGCGGTCGACCTGGATACATACCTGCCGCGCGGGGATGTGACGCTCTATGCGAAATGGGTCCACCCGCTCGAGATCACCTTCAACCTGAACGGCGGGAAGATCGGCACGAAAAAGAAACTGGTCAGGACCGTCCTGTCGACGCATGCGGTCGGCGAGGTCGAAGAGCCTGTCAAAGACGGCGCGAAGTTTGCCGGCTGGTATCTCGATCCGGAACTGACGAAGAAAGTGCCGTATGTATTCGGTTATTATCCGGAAAAGGATACGGACTTCTATGCGAAATGGGATGACAGGATCAAAGTGCAGTTCATCCTGAACGGCGGCAGGCTGCAGGACGGCAGTGAATCCTATACGGTCACGGCCGCATCCGGGAAGGAACTGCGCGATGCCGTCGACGAGCCGGTAAGGAACGGCTATATCTTCAGCGGCTGGTACTATGACGAGAGCCTGAAGAAGCGGATCGACGATATCTATCACTTTACGGCATACAGCGATTCGCTGGTCTTCGCGAAATATGTCCGCGCCTATACGGTGACATTCAAGCCGGGGAACGGGTATTTTCTCGAAGACGGGGAGAAGGTGACCGCATACAAAGCATACTGCGCCCCGAATAAGACGCTGTATGAATGCGCGCAGCGCGTCTATGACGCCCACGGCATGTATGACGAATCCCGTGTCAATATCCCCGAAGCGATCCCGAAAAAGAGCACGCAGGTCTTTGAAGGCTGGTATTCCGATAAGGAACTGACAAAGAAGGCCGACCTGAAGAAAGCGACGTTCGGCGCAAATACCGTCCTGTATGCGAAATATACCGATAAGCCCGCGTCTGTAAAGAAATATACGCTGACCGTCGATCCCTTGAGCGGCAATATCGACCGGAGCGCCGCTTCCGTGATCAGGGCGGAAAAGGGTACGATGCTGAAGGACCTGGATATCCGCGTCAATCCGCCGAAGGGAAAGATCCTGCTCGGATTCACAACGGTGAAGAACGACAGGGGCACCCTCCTGGAGGATACATATAAACTGAATAAGAACATGACGGTCTATGCCCTGTACGGCCCCGAATGCCTGATCACGCTGTACGCGCAGTCCGGCTTCGAACATGACGGCAGCGCCTATGAGGGGATCATCCGCCTGACGAACCGGATCATGATCCTGCGGACGGAGCTGAAGCAGCCCGTAACACTGACGGGGGAGATGCTGACGAACAAGGCCGGCATGGTATTCGCAGGCTGGTATTCCGACAGGGAGTGCACGAAACTCGTAGCGAAGCAGCTGCACGGCTATACGCCGCAGCGGGATATGACGCTGTATGCGAAATGGATGAAGGCGCTGAAGCCCGGCTGGCAGAAAAACAAAAAAGGCTGGTGGTACAGGCGGTCCGACGGCTCATGGCCTGCGGACGGCTTCGCGGTGATAAACAAAAAGACCTACTATTTCGATGAAAAGGGATATATGGTCACCGGCTGGAAGAAAATAAACGGCTCCTGGTACTATTTCAGGTCCGGCGGCGAGATGGCCAGGAACTGGGTCAAAGTCAAGGAGAAATGGTATTACATGGACGATGCCGGCGAGATGATCACAGGCTGGAAACAGATCGACTGCAGATGGTATTATCTCGGCAGGAGCGGCGCCATGTATACCGGGTGGCATAAGTTTACCAACAATAAATGGCGCTACTTCGACGAGACCGGCGTCATGGTCACCGGCAAGTATAAGATCAAAAACAAAGTCTATACATTCAACTCCAGGGGTGTATGGATCAGGGATGCCTGAAAGGGCATCTTTTTTTTGCGGGCACAGTGTTTACAGGGATCTGCGTACTGCATGCGGTCCGGGATCTGACGCAGAAATACATATTGAAAAAGCAGATCTTCAGAAGTACCTGGAAGACAGTTTTTCCATCCGGCAGTATACAAATTGTACATACCTTCCGCATGTATGCGTGCGCGTAAACAACAGGTATAATGGTCTTGTTTACAGGAGAATTGTTATGTTTTGCATGAATTGCGGAAAGCAGCTCCCGGACGCCGCAAGGTTCTGTATGGCCTGCGGGACCCCGGTAGGGCAGACAGCAGCCCCGGCAGTCGCTGAAAGAGGGATGCCTGCAGCACCTGTCTCTTCAGCAGGTCCGAATGCGGTCATGAACCGGGATGCGCTGAAGATATACCTGCAGGATCTCCGTACGCTGGAGTTCGCCGGTGTCGTTTTAGGAAACAAACTGAAAGAACTTGAGAAAGAGGCTGCGGAAAAGGCGGTATTCAAAAAAGTCTATGATGTGTATCCTTTCGTATTTACATACGACGGTAAGAATATTAAGACCTTAATGGGATTTTTCAAAAACGATTATACAGACGACTATGGTAAAGGAATACACATAAACTCGTACTTTTTCGTGCCTGAACCGGATGCGGTCTATCCCGGGTCATATTTTGTCGAAGGCGGGTATTCCTTTGATGCGGATCCTGTCAAAAAGCTGGTAACGAATATCGGCTGGCACGGGATAAGGTCATTTACTGCCGATGCAGGGATCTTCACGCAGCGCTATGAAACACAGTTATACTATGAGTCGCCTGCGGACCGTTCCGGCTGGGTAAGGATAAAATCATACTCCCCGGGACTGTATGATGATGAGTTTGCCCTGTTTGAGACGATCGAATACTATCTCCGGCCGGATTCACAGAATACCTATATGGGAAGACAGGACGCAAGGAAACAGTTCTTCCGGGATTATGAGGATTTCCGCACCTGCTGCGCAGCCGGCTATGAAAACAATCAGAAAGAAGCGGCCCGGCTGAACGCAATGATCGAACAGGTCAGGGCCGGCATCGAAAGACAGAAGAAACTGCTGGAAGATGCGTACAGTCTGAACATCATTCCGTCACAGTTCCGGAATGTCTATGCCATCCATTATATTCATGATTTCATGACCACAAGCAGTGAGTCGCTGTCAAATACGCTGATGCATTATAATCTGGATTCCATCAAGCAGAAACTGGATTCGATCATGGAACAGCAGAGCAGGATCGTCATGCAGAATGCATACCAGATCGCGCAGAATGAGATACAGATCGCCCAGAACCGGGATATGCTCAGACGTCTGGCTGCTGTTGAGAACAACACGGAACTGGCAGCGGAGTACGGAAGGATCAGTTCCATCAACACGGATACGATGGTCTGGCTCCAGGCACTGGACATCCTGTTCAAATAGTTTCCGGGAACCCCGCATGGGGTTCTTTTTATTTCGGAGCAATTGTTTATACTTTTCGGATATCTGTGGTAGAATGACGTCTATGATTACGATTCTGGCAATATTAGGCACAGTGAGCCTCGCCATATTCGGCGTACTGTACTCACTGCTTGGATACAACAACTATTTCCGCATGAAGGTCATCGAATGGATGACCAGGGAAGCGTCTGTCAGAGGCATGAAGAAGGAGGATGTCCTGCACGGCAGACGCATGTACATCATGCGGGAGGACAAGCGGAGCGTCCGCGTGAACTATTACCAGCACCAGTCCAGGGAGCCCGTACCGGTCATCTTCATGATCCACGGTTCGGATTTCGCTTCCGGCGATGCGGATGATATCGACGGCTTCTGCGACGAACTGCGGAAAAAATGGAAGATGAGCGTCGTATCGATCAACTATACGAAGATACCCGTCCACCAGTCGACCTATCCGCAGGAGGAGATCCTCGACGTCATCATGCATTTCTCAAAGAATGCCGCAGCTTACGGCATGGATAAGAACCGGTTCATCCTGTTCGGCACGACTGCGGGGGCGTATCTTGCGATGCTGAGTTCCGTCATGCTGGTAAGGCGGACGGTGATCCCCTGCGGGTATATCTTCTGCACGCCGTGGATCGACTACGTGCAGATCAGCTTCGCACGTATCCAGCAGCACCCGGGACCTGTGGCGCTGGCCGCTTCCGGCAGCGACAGGCAGATCCTCGACTGCGAGGAATATGCCTATGAGCTGGACCGCGCAGGCATGAACGTCTATATGAAATCCTATGCGGATATGCCGGAGGATTTTATCGAAAAGCCCGAAGGACTGACTGCAGAACAGCTCGAGATCCGCGAAAGCGCACTGAATATCCTGCATGAAGATGCAGAAACTTTCTTTAACCTTGGACGCAGAACTATGGCAGCCGTTCCAGTTATGTTATAATTAACCGGAAACTGATGGGAGGTGCTGTGTGTCCGCATATAACCTGAACCTGACACTCGAAAACATCAGGACCATAACCGTTATGGTCCTGGACATATTTATTCTCTGGTTTATCCTGTACTATACGCTGAAGATCGTCAAAGGAAACATCCGTACGAGCCAGATCTTCAAAGGCATCGTATTCGTCGTACTGATCGACGGTCTTGCGAAGCTCTTCGGCTTAAAGACGCTGCAGGCCCTGACCGGACTTTTCATCAACTGGGGATTCCTGGCTGTGATCATTATCTTCCAGCCGGAGATACGGCAGCTGCTTGAGCGGCTGGGCAAGACCAATGTCTTCTCGCGCATCACGACGCTGACGGGCGACGAAAAGGAGAACCTTGTCGAACAGATCGTCACCGCGGTGATGCTGCTGAGCAAGGACCAGACGGGCGCCCTGATCTCGATCGAGCAGTCGCATTCGCTGGAAGACTTCATTACGACCGGCATCCGGCTGAACTCCGACGTGACGGCCGAACTGCTGACGTCGATCTTCGTAACGTCGACGCCGCTGCATGACGGCGCTGTCATCATCCAGGGCGACAAGATCGCATGCGCAAGCGCATACTTCCCGCCTACGAACATGGAACTGCCGGGACGCTACGGCGCCCGCCACAGGGCAGCCATCGGCATCAGCGAGATCACAGACGCCGTTACGATCGTCGTTTCCGAAGAGACAGGCGCTGTATCGATCACCGAAGGCGGCAAGATGATGTCCGTCAACCGCGACCAGC
>JAILQT010000139.1 GCA_024698805.1 Solobacterium sp. | reverse complement strand
CGGCTATGAGGCACGGTTTTCCCGCTGCGGGATATGTACACTGATGAAAGAATTGCACCTATACGAATACGTTCCTGCCATGTGCCGTCTGGACTATACGATGAGCGATGCCGGTGGGGTCAGTGAATTCGTCCGTGAATACACGCTCGCTTCCGGCGGTCCGTACTGCGACTGCGGCTACAGGAAAAAGAGGTAACAGAATGATACAGACAACATTGAAGATCGAAGGAATGATGTGCGGGATGTGCGAAGCACATATATGCGATACGATCCGCAGGGTCGTGCCGTCCGCGAAAAAAGTCACGGCATCCAGGAAGAAAAAGGAAGCCTCCTTTTTGAGTGAAGGGGAAGTAAACACGGGCGCGCTGAAGGCAGCCATTGAAGAAATGGGCTATACCTGTCAGTCCGCCATATCTGCCCCGTATGAAAAGAAAGGCCTGTTCTCCAGGCTATGAATACAGTCATTACAGGACTCCTGATCCCGTTTGCCGGCACGGCAGCCGGGGCAGCCTGCGTCTTCTTCCTGAAGAAAGAACTGCGCCGCAGCGTTGAGCAGTCCCTTACCGGGTTCGCGGCAGGCGTGATGACGGCTGCTTCGGTATGGAGCCTGCTCATCCCGGCGATCGAACAGTCCGCGCCGAAGGGAAACTGGGCCTTCCTGCCTGCTTTCATCGGGTTCTGGCTGGGCATCCTGTTCTTACTGCTGCTGGACCATATCATCCCCCATCTGCACAGGAGCATAGACCAGGTCGAAGGCCCGAAGAGCAGGCTGCCCCGGATCGCCATGATGGTCTTTGCGGTCACGCTGCACAATATCCCGGAAGGCATGGCAGTCGGCGCCGTCTATGCCGGCCTGCTGGGCGGATCGGCGAATATCACGGCAGGCGGTGCGCTTGCCCTGGCGCTGGGCATCGCCATTCAGAATTTCCCGGAAGGCGCGATCATCTCGATGCCGCTGTATACGGAAGGCAAGAGCAAGCCAAAATCATTCTTCCTGGGCGTGCTTTCCGGTGCGGTCGAACCTGTCTTCGGCACCGTTACGGTCATCGCTGCCGGGATGGTCGTCCCCGCGATGCCTTACTTCCTGTCCTTTGCGGCAGGCGCCATGCTGTATGTCGTCGTCGAGGAACTGATCCCCGGCATGTCTGCCGGAAAGCATTCCAATATCGGCGTCGTATCTTTCGCCGCAGGCTTCAGCCTGATGATGGCCCTGGATGTCGCGCTCGGATGAGGTAAACAACGATGAAATATCACATTGAAAAAAATTCCGTACAGGAGACGCTGGTGATCCCCCTCTTCGGACGCCTCGTATGTTCCGAACATTTCCCCCATCTGTTCAAAGACCCCGAAGCAGAGCGGATCTGCGCTTCCCTGGATTATGACTTTTCCGGCAAACGTAAGAAGATGGAATCCCCGGCCGGCCTGTTCGGTGCGCTTGAAGTCGCACAGAGGCAGTATGACCTGTGCTGCGAAGTGAAGGATTATCTGAAGGATCATCCCGCCGCAGCCGTAGTCAATCTGGGCTGCGGACTGGACGATACCTTCCGCAAGTGTGACAACGGGAGCTGCAGGGGATACAATATCGACTTTCCCGATGTCATACAGATCCGCAATGAGCTGCTTCCTGCAGGGGAAAGGGAAGCGAATATCGCCTGCGACCTGAACGATCTTTCCTGGATGGAGGGGATCGATGCTGCAGACGGGGCGGTCTTCTTCGCTGCGGGTGTGTTTTATTATTTCAAGACGGAAGATATCATAAAGCTCTTTGATGCCATGGCGGAGCGGTTCCCCGGGGCCGTGCTGGCATTCGATACCTGCAATGAACGCGGCGCGAAGCTGATGCGGAAGACCTGGCTGAAGGAAGCCGGGATCAGCGACGTGAAGGCATATTTCTCCCTGGAGGATGAAACAGCGCTTTACGGCATGAGCCGTCATTTCGCTTCTGTAACGGCGAAGAGCTATATGCGCGGCTACCGTGATATCTATAACGACGTCAGTCCTTTCCATAAACTGATGATCCGTTTCTGCGACACGCTCGTAAAAATGAAGATCATCAGGATCACATTCGGGGAAAATGATCTGACCAGGAAAGAACAGATCCGCAGCGCATATAAACTGACGGGCAGCCACGCAGGCTTTTATGACGGCATGATGACATATTCCACGCTTGCGGGGAAGGCTGTCTGCCGCCTTGTCTGGAATATGGACGGTGAGAAGAACCTCCGCTATATCGAACAGGCTCTCTCCGGCATACCCGAAGATTTTTCCGGGAAACTGCTGGAGGTACCGGTAGGCACAGGCGTGCTGACCATGCCGGTCTATAAGGAACTGCCGGCAGCGGACATCACATGCCTGGACTATTCCGCAGATATGATGGCTGCTGCGAAGCAGAAAGCAGACGCTGCAGGGATCAGGAACATAACGTTCCGGCAGGGTGACGTCGGCGCGCTTCCTTTTGAAGACGGCTCGTTCGACATCGTCCTCTCCATGAACGGCTTCCATGCCTTCCCGGACAAGGAAGCTGCCTGGCGCGAGACGTTCCGCGTACTGAAGCCGGGCGGTACTTTCTGCGGCTGTTTCTATATCGAAGGCGGCTGCCGGCGGACAGACCGGATCATAAAGAACCTGTATGTACGCAAAGGCTTCTTCACCCCGCCGTTTGAGACTGCGGAAAGCCTGAAGAAGCGGCTGGAAAGCATGTATGATGACGTCCGGGTGACAGCAGTAGAAGGCATCGGCTGTTTCCGGTGCAGGAAGAAAGGTCAAAGGTAAAGATATGGCAAGGAAAGATTCCGAGAACCAGAAAAGGTCCATGAGCGCCATGTTCCGCGGCAGGGCGATCTTCAAGCCGCTGAATACCGGGCATATCGACGAACGTGTTTCGTGCGTGCGCGAATGGGTCGCAAACATCTTTTTCTATACGAAAAACGGAACGACGCTCATGATCGACGCCGGCTATAACTATGCCCGTCTTAAGGAAAAGATGGGCTGGATCGGCATCGATCCGGCATCGGTCAGACATATCCTGATCACCCACCAGGATACCGACCATGTCGGTGCCCTGGAGAAGGACAGCGAACAGCTTTTCAAAGACGCTGTCATCTGTATCGGCGAGATCGAGGACCGTTATCTGACAGGTGAAGTCAGAAGGAAAGTGATCCACGGACTGTACAGGCTGCCGCTTGTAAAAACAGACAATCCGAAGGTCCTGCTCAAAGACGGACAGATCCTTCATTTCGGGGATATCAAAGTCGAATGCATCCTTGTCCCCGGCCATACATGGGGACATATGGTATACCTCATCGACGATGAATACCTGTTTACCGGCGATACGGTCTGGTTCGGTGCCGACGGCGGATACAGTTTTATCAGCACGCTGGCGGAAGACAATAAGCTTGCGGTGCAGTCGCTGGAGAAACTCGAGAAGGATATCCGCTCGAGGAATCATCCGGTGAAGATCATTACCGGCCATACCGGCTGGACGGATGACATCGATTTCGCATTCCGGCACCGGACGCAGCTGTGCGAGCCGTTCAGGAAAAAGTATTACGATCCTTCCGCGCCGTATGACGCGTATGAGGAGGATAACGATACCGAAGAAAACGCACGGAACATCCCCCTGGCGAAAGTATCCCCGCTGCAGAATGTCATGAAGCCGGATTACAGGAACTGGGTTCCTGAAAGCATGGTCATTGGCGCTGCGGCAGGTTCCGCATGCGCATTCGGCCTGGCTGCGTATATACGCGGCAGCGGCCTGGTCAAAGACCGTGTCACGAAGAACATACTGAGCGGGGGACTGGCGCTCACCGGTGCAGGGGCTGCAGCCGCGGCGCTGTGGCTGAAGGCGCTCCATGACGCATTCTCGTATGACGGCAAAAGACAGCTTGCGAAGCAGATCATTGAAAACACCGCCGGGTATGTGCAGCTGCCTGCAGGCGGGAAAGGCCTGGATGTCGGGTGCGGCAGCGGGGCGCTGACGATCGCCTGCGCGAAAAGGAATCCGCAGGCTGTGATGACCGGCTGCGATATCTGGTCCGGTGCCTACAAAGCGGTATTCACCAAGAAAGTATGCGAACAGAATGCGGAAGCCGAAGGTGTTTCCAACGTATGCTTTGAAGAAGGGAATGCGGTGCACCTGCCTTATGCGGATGAGACTTTCGACGCCGTGACAAGCAATTACGTCTATCACAACATCGCCGGACATAATAAGCAGGAACTTCTGCTGGAGACACTGCGCGTGCTGAAAAAAGGAGGGACTTTCGCGATCCATGACCTGATGAGCGAAGCCCGCTGCGGTGATATGGATGCCTTTATCGAAAAACTGAAAAAGGACGGCTATGAAGATGTCCGGCTGATCGCTACGGCAGACGGTACGGTCATGAGCCCGAAGGAAGCAGCGCTTCTGGGGCTTGGCGGTTCCGCGCTGTTGACCGGGAGGAAATAGACAGATCATACGTGAAAGGAGGCAGCCTGCATGCGGATCTATGAGTTCGGTACGGAAAACCCGGAGTGCATCCTGCTGATCCACCCGTCGCTGGTGACATGGGACTACTTTGAATATGTCATCCCGCTTCTGGAAAAACAGTATCACGTGCTGGTGCCGGCGCTGCCGGGATATGACCTGGAAGACGATTCACAGTTCAGTTCGGTGGAACGTATCGCATCAGAACTGGCGGATGAGCTCCTGCAGAAGGGGATCCGGGAATTAAAGACAGTATACGGATGCTCAATGGGCGGCAGTATCGCCCTGAGGATGGCGGCAGACGGAAAGCTGGACGTGCAGGATACGGTCATGGACGGCGGGATCACGCCCTACCGGCTGCCGTGGATCCTGACACGCTTTATCGCGCTGCGCGATTTCGCAATGATGGCGCTCGGGAAACTCGGCGGGGAAAAACTGATCGTGAAGGCCTTCAGCTCCACGGAGTTCAGCGAGGAGGATCTGAAGTACGTGGCAGGTATCTTCCGCCACTGCACATACAGGACGCTCTGGAACACCTTCGATTCCTGCAACAACTATAAAATGCCGGAGAAGACCATGCATTTTAACGGCAGGATCCATTACTGGTATGCGGAAAAAGAACAGCGTGCCAGGGACTGGGATCTGAAGTATATGAAGAAGTTCATCCCGGATACTGTTTTCAAAAGTTATGCGGGTATGGACCATGGGGATATGGCACTGTTTTACCCGGAACGGCTGGCGCAGGAACTCCGAAGCCTGTGACCGTGAAGCAGCTATGGGCAGAAAGGAAAGTAAAGAATGGTTACTCTGACGCTGACACTGCTCCTGTGCGTGATCCTGTTTGTCATGATCTGGGCCGCCGCATACTTTTACCCCTGGGAGCGGCTTCTGGATTTTTTCCCTGAAGACATCAGGGAGAAAGCCCTTCAGCACGAGCCGCCGTTTCCGGCAGCGCCGGTGATCGGCAGGCTCTGTATGGTGCTCTGTATGCTCGGTTTCATCGGCGTGATGGCATACGGCGGATGGGACGGTATACGGAACGGGTTCACCTTCGGGCAGTTCCTGACGCGCTTCCTCATCCTCCTTTTCGGTGTGAAGGCGTTTGACATCATCGTGCTTGATTACTTCCTGCTCACGAAAACGCAGTTTTTCCAGCACTATATCCCGGAGACCAGGGGCTGTGCCGGTTACCATAACTTCGGCTTCAACCGGAAAGAACAGCTGAAGCAGATCGTGATCCTGCCGTTTGCGGCACTGCTGGGCGCATGGGTATGCTCGCTGTTCTGAGCAGCACTGCAGATATGTTCCTGCTCACATGGAGAAAACAAGGTTCCTGCTGTCCTTTGCGGGACTCTGTATCATGTCGATCATATCGATGAGCATGGAAGTGGTCTCCTGGATCCTGGAAAGCGAAGAGCGCAGTTCGGGTATCTCTTTTGAGCCTGACCAGCCGGCGATATAGCCGAAGGAATATGCGGACGTATCGATGCCGTAGTATCTGGAGACCGCATAGGCGACGCTCTCGGCTTCGATCTCCCGCAGCATCCTCGCCTCCCTGGAGCCGTCATGGTTCCGGGAATGCAGGATCGCGTGCGTGATCTCATGCAGTAGCGTCTTGACCGTCATGATCTGGCTTAGCGTATCCGAAACGACGATCACCTGATCTGTCGTCCTGTAGAAACCGTGCACGTTCGCATTCGTTTTCTCAAAGCGGACCTCTGCCGGCGATACCAGGATGAGCGAGCAGATGAACATGGGGTAATTCGTCACGATGCCCGGCAGCCGGTCGTTGACATAGGACGGAAGCTCTTTCCCCTCCGTCTGGCTGATATCGAATACGACGGCCGTACGGAAGCCGCTGAGCACGCTTCTTTCCTGCATATCCTCATCGAGGATCTTCTTCCGTACCGGCGCGAGGATGCGGATGCCTTTCTCGCCTTTCTTCACATTGCGCGAGAACCTGGTCAGCCAGGTATTGTAGCCGGCTACGAGCGTCGCGTCAGGTCTCTGCATCCAGATGAGGATGGAATTGTTGATGCTGTAGGTGTGGAATCTTGCCATGACCGCAAGATACGCACGGTAGGAATCACAGCTGAATACGTTCATGACACCTTTCTCAAGTTCGTCTGTGATCCCGTCCAGTGAATAATGATCCATATGTCTCCTTTCTGTATTCCGGGCATATGCCCTCACTGATTTATTTGCCCGCAAAATCAGAAAACACTCATTTTTATGCCAAACATGCTATAATTTCCGCGTATAAGGAGGTTCTTATGGAACAGTTGGAGTTTAAGTTTGATACACAGCTGCTGATCGACGGTGAAGGTCTTGATGAAGACG
The DNA here is from genome assembly GCA_024698805.1 of Solobacterium sp. GTDB lineage: Bacteria > Bacillota_I > Bacilli_A > Erysipelotrichales > Erysipelotrichaceae > Bulleidia. The sequence continues at coordinate 21,028 of JAILQT010000139.1, read as the reverse complement.
AGATCAACGATTATATTACAGAACACTTTAAGGGCGACTGCCTGCTGGTCGTCGGCGACGATACACTGATCAAGATCCATTTCCATACGAATGAGCCGTGGCTTATCCTGGAATACGGACAGTCGATCGGTGATATCTACGATATCGTCGTAGAGAATATGCAGCGTCAGGAAGAAGGTCTGAAAGGATAAACGTGTGCGCAAGCACATGTTTTCTTTCGGAGGGCAGATATGAAGAAAGAACGCAGCTTTCCATATGTAAAAGTAACGAAAAAACAGGAGGCCAGGATCAAAGACGGCCACCTGTGGGTATACGGCGAAGAGATCACGGAAGCCTCGGAAACGATCGAAAACGGTGCCGTGACGGACGTATTCGGCACGAAGGGGAATTACCTCGGCAGCGGCTTCTGGTCCGAGCATTCCCTGATCCGGGTGAGGATCCTCAGCGACAACGCCAACGAGGCGTTTGACGACGCCTATTTCCAGAGGAAGGTATCCCATGCGCTGCAGTACAGAAGGGACGTCATGGGCGAAGATTATACCGCCTGCAGGCTCATCCACGGCGATGCGGACGGCCTCCCCGGCCTTACCGTCGACCGCTATAACGACCTGCTGAGCACGGAGATCACGAGCTACGGCACCGAGATGCGCAAGGACGTCATCTTCCGGGCAATCATCGACGAACTCAAAAAGGACGGCGTCACCGTCCGCGGCATCTATGAGCGCAACGAGAGCCCGCTCCGCTCCAAAGAGGGGCTTGAAAGATACAAGGGATGGTATAAGGATATCCATCCCGAGAAGGCGGATACCGTCATCTGCGAGAATGGGATACTCTATCATACCGATCTCGAGAACGGCCAGAAGACAGGATTCTTCCTCGACCAGAAATACAACCGCCTCGCTGTCCGGCGCATCGCTGCAGGCAAAAAGGTGCTGGACTGCTGCACGCATATCGGCTCGTTCGCACTCAATGCCGCAAAGGGCGGTGCAAAGGAGGTCACGGCACTCGATATCTCGGCTGCGGCGCTTGCCAATGCGCAGGAGAACGCCCGCCTCAACGGCCTGGATGTGAACTTCATCGAAGCGGATGTATTTGAAGCGCTGCAGCAGATGATCGCTTCACATGAAAAATATGACCTGATCATCCTTGATCCGCCTGCCTTCACCAAAAGCAGGCAGACATCCTCGAAGGCCAGAAACGGCTACCGCAGGATCAACGCGATGGCGATGCGCCTGCTGCCCAGGGGCGGCTATCTCGCTTCCTGTTCCTGCTCGCATTTCATGCCGAAGGAGGAGTTCCGCAAAATGCTGTGCGACGCCGCGAAAGATGCGGGCGTACGGATCCGTCTGATCGAAGAAAAAGGGGCAGCACCGGATCATCCGGTATTGCCCACAGTTCCCGAGACTGAATATCTGAAGTTCTTCTTACTGCAGATCATTTAGAACAGGGCTCTCAGCCTGTCCAGATAGTAGACGTCCCTGCCGCGCAGCGTTCTGACGCTGGTCGTCCGGCACAGGCGGATGGTAAGGCTCGTATAGCCGTCCAGCGGGTAGACGTCCGCATCGCATCCGAGCACGGCTCCCTTGAAGGAGTCGGTACGGAATTCAATAACGGAATCGTTTCTGAGCACGATCGGCGCAAACAGCGATCGTGCTTTTGAATGGTGAAGACCCGCGATCTCGGTCAGTTCGATGAGGTCGAGGCCTTCCTGGATCACGGCGCCGCCGAGGGAACGGTTGAAAGCGGTGGAACCGAGCTGCGTGCATACACACATGCCGGTACCCCGGAAAGTCTCAAAATAATCGCCGTTGATGTAGACGTCAAGTTTCTGCGTCCTTGCCGGGTTTTCAATGCGGATCTCGTTGATCGCATTGTGCTTGTTATCCTCGCCGTAGATCGCCTGCAGGAGCGGGAAATCGACTTCCCAGACTTTATTCTCAACGAGACATCTGACGAATTCGTCATAGTCGCTGTCCTTGAAATCGGTATAGAATCCGAGCGTTCCTGTATGTATGCCGTAGAAGCGCACATGGTCAGTGTTGACGCCCTTTTTCCGCAGGATCTGATGAACTGCATACAGGAAAGTGCCGTCCCCGCCGATGACGAATACGATGTCGGGATGGTCATCATCGCGTACATAACCGTACGGCAGGATGTCTTCAATGAGTTTTCTGCAAATTTCAGATGAGATTTCATCCGGGCGGCTGAATACTGTAAATTTTTTCATCATTTTCATCTGCTCCACACATTTATTATACGGACGCCTCATGCGAAAAAGAAGAAAAAATGTTAAAATATTAACAAGGAGGTGTTTGCAATGTATAAGATCAATGACATAGTCGTATACAGAAGAGATGTCTGTAAAGTTGTCGGCAAACACCGCTCAGACCTCACGGGGGAAATGTGTTATATATTAGTGCCCTATGACCAGCAGGATGGCTCCGTGAGGATGCAGGTGCCTGTTTCCAACAAAGGCGGACATCTCCGTGATGTGATCACAAAAGAGGAAATTGACGATCTGATCCGAAATGCCCCGGATCTGGAAACACTCATCAACAAACCCGCAAATATGAAAAGCCAGTATGTTTCGCTGCTGAAGGGGGATGATATCTCTGACCTGATCCGGATCATCAAGACTTCATACGGCAGAAACCAGGCCAGGCTGGAAGCCAACAAGAAGATCGCTTCCATCGATGACGAATATCTGCAGAAAGCAGAGAAGTATCTGTATGCCGAGATCGCAGTTGCCATGGGAATGACCTACGATGAGTCGAAAAAGTACTTTGAGGATGAAGTAGCCAGGATCAGTGCAGCCTGATCCTCATGACAGTGAACGCAGTACCGTACAGCATCAGAATGAAAGGATTCTGATGTTTTTATTATTGAAAAGACATTGGCATTGTGAAACAATTACTTATGTTCGGAGTGTGTGATGGAATCTCTTTTTGTTTTTGTATTCAACAGTATACTGCTCGGTGTGGCGCTGGCGATGGACGCGTTCAGCGTATCGCTGGCTAACGGCCTGAACGAGCCGGATATGCGCAAAGAGCGTATGGCGGTGATCGCCGGTACATTCGCATTCTTCCAGTGGCTGATGCCGATGATCGGCTGGGTCCTCGTGCATACGATCGTCGAGTATTTCAGCGTCATCGATCAGTTCATCCCGTGGATCGCCCTCGGCCTGCTCGGCTATATCGGCATCAATATGATCCGCGAAAGGAACGAGGAACAGAGCGAAGTGAAGAACTCCCAGCTGTTCATGCAGGGGATCGCCACGTCGATCGACGCGCTCTCGGTCGGACTTACGATCGCGGACTATGACTTTACGATGGCAATGACGGCATCGCTGATCATCATGGCCGTGACATTCGTCATCTGCATCGGCGGCCTGATCCTCGGCAGGAAGTTCGGCATGAAGCTTGCCGGGAAGGCATCCGTGCTCGGCGGCTGCATCCTGATCTTTATCGGGCTTGAGATCTTTATCAAGAGTTTCCTGTAACAGGAGTACATCTGTCAGTTCTGACTGACAGGTGTTTTTTATATACGGGATGGTTCCCGCAGATTCGGATATAATGGACTGTAAAGGAGGAATGCGGCTATGGACAGGCAGACCAGGAACACATGGATATTCATCGGCCTTCTGCTGCTGGCCGGGGCTGCGAACCTTTACAGCCGCACAGGCGTATATGCATGGGACTCCCTGATGTCCTGCACCAATTACATGATCTATACCGGCCTGCTCCTGTACTGGATCGAGGCTGTCCGTTTCCGGCTCCTTCCGTCCGGTGCCAAGACATGCGTTCTCAGCGCCGGCTTCCTGATGCTCGGCTATATGCTGGTGAGGATCTTCAAATACCGCTTCGCCGTGAATACGGTCACGATGCGTTACGCGGTCTATGCCTACTGGATCCCGCAGATCCTGATCCCGGCGCTGTTCCTGATGACATGCATACGCATCCGGCACAGCGGGAAGGAAAGCAGGAAGGATAACCTTGTCCTGATACCTGCAGCCCTGCTTGTGCTGCTGGCCATGACCAATGACCTGCATTCGCTGGTCTATGTGCCGAATGTACCGCTTTCCGCTTTTGATGTGACGACAGGCACATACAGCTATGCGCCGGGCTTTTACCTCCTGCATGCCTGGGTGATCCTTGCGCTCGGAACGGGGATGGTCCTGCTGTTTCTGCACAGGGGAAGCCTGCCCGGGAAGGCATCCCTGATCTTAGCGGCCGATTTTCTGCTGTGGTACGGCCTGCAGCTGGGGAATATCTTCATCTTTGAGAGGGTGACCCTGTTCCGCGCATACAATACGCCGGAGATCTATACGTTCGGCGTGCTGGGGTTCTTCGAGGTCTGCATCCGTTACCGCCTGATCCCCTATAATGAGAACTATGCCGGTTTCTTCCGCAGTCTGAAGATACCCGCTGTGATCACCGACCGTGAACTGCAGCCTGTGTATGCTTCCGAGACATGTCCCGAAACGAACCGCAAGATCCTGAGCAAAGTCCTGCAGGGACCTGCTTTCCTTACCCCCGACATGAAGGTCTGCGGCAAGGAGATCCGTGCCGGCTATGCCTTCTGGGCGGAAGACGAAAGCGCCGTGCACCGGATGCAGGACAGGCTGCTGGAAGCAAATGAGATGATCGACCATGAGAACGACCTGATCCGCACCGAGACAGAACAGAAGGAAAAGGATGCCTATCTGCAGTCCAGGCACCGCATCTACCATGAGATCGCTGAGAAACTTTATCCCGTGCAAAAACGCATCAGCCATATCCTCGAACAGGCGGAACCCGGCACAGCGGATTTCCGTAACAGGATCGCGGATGTATCCGTCCTGAATGCCTATGTAAAGAGGAAAACGAACCTGCTTTTGCTGGCGGAAGAGAACGAGACGCTCAGTCTCGGAGAACTGTATCTGGCACTGCAGGAATCCGCGAATTACCTGACGCTTGCCGGCCTGCATACGACAGCAGGCATGCAGGAAGAAAGGCAGCTTCCGTCTGCTGTGATCATCGGACTGTATGACGCTTTTGAATGCATCGCAGAGCAGCTGAAGGGGAAGGTCCCTTCCCTGATGGTCTCCTGGAACGGGAAGTTCCTTCGTCTGGCGGCAGAGACAGATTTTGTCCCGGATACGGAAGATATCGCACTGCCTGTGCAGTTTCACAAAAGCGAGGATATCCTCTATGCGGATATCTTCGCACGGGAAGGCGGTGATGCGTCATGACGATCCATCAGGCACTGCTCACCGCAGCCAGGGAGCCGCTTCTGACCATCTGTTTCCTGCTTCTGACACTGCAGGCGTTCCTGATCATCGCTGTATGGCGCGACACGAAAAACCGCCGCATCGTGTGCATGTACGCAGCGCATTTCCTGATCAGCTTCGCATTCCTGTATCTTTCAATATGGGATGTCATCTTTCAAATCTATGAAAACGGAACAGCCGGCATCCCTTCCGTACTGGCTGTTTACGGCTCCATGCCGGTCCAGATCATGATCATTTACGAGATGATCACGGCAGTCACCGGCGGGATCGCCGTGACGGATATCAGCAGATACCGGAAGGAGCATCTGACCTCTGAGAGTATCAAGGAAACGATGGACCTGCTGCCTGTCGGCATCGCTTTTGCCGGGGAGGACGGCACAGTCGTTTTCAGCAACCTTGCGATGAACGGGATCCTGCACAGGCTGACCGAACAGGGCCAGGCTGAGCTTAACGGCTTCGGCGAAGTCCCGGAAAGCGGGAAAGAGATCGAGACACAGATCCGTTTCCCCGACGGATCCTCCTGGCAGATCACCGGTGAAACGATCAAAAACGAGGGTGAATCTTTCACCCAGTTCACTGCCGCGGATATCACGGAACAGGCAAAGATCACCAGGGAACTTGAAGATAAAAACAAGAAGCTGCGCGAGCTTCACATGAGGCTGGATATCTATAACAGGCAGGCAGACCGGATCATCATCGCACAGGAGCTTCTGAACGCACGTATGATCGTCCACAACGAAGTCGGCAGCGTTCTTCTCGAAAGCAGGCGTTATCTGAATGATCCGTCTTCCTTTGATGAAAAGCTGCTGCTGGAGGCACTGAAGAATACCAATACGTACCTGCTGAGGGAATACGAGCAGGACGATACCGAAAGGGATCCCCTGGCGGAAGCCCTGGAGACAGCGGATGCCATCGGCGTGGATATATCGATCACGGGATTCCTTCCGTCCGAAGACCCGCAGCGCATGATCCTTGCTGCTGCGATCACGGAATGCGCTTCGAATACCGTCAAGCATGCGGGCGGCGACAGCCTTGAGGCTGTGATCCGGAAAACGGATGAAGGGATCATATATACATTCACAAACAGCGGTGATCAGCCGGAAGGACCTGTGCATGAATCCGGCGGGCTGCTGGCCCTGAGGACACTGGTCGAACAGGAGAACGGCACGATGGAGACCTCGTACGAAAACGGATTCCGGCTGACAGTTCGCCTGCCATACACGGTCTGGGCAGGACATCGTTAAAATGGGCTGTACGGCGCATGCGCAGCACCTGTGATTTTTGTAAAATATCCATGTAAACAGAGTTGTCCTGATATAATTCCGGAATTTCGAAAGCGTGGTGATATCGCATGAACGAAAAGATAAAGGTGCTTGTCGTCGATGACCAGTATGTAGCGAGGAGCTTTTTTGAGATCCATGTCGAGATGGCAAAAAGATACGAACTGGCTGCGTCACTGGCCAGCGCCGAACAGGCTGTCGCCTGGTGTATGGAACACCCGGTGGACCTTGTGATCATGGATGTAATGATGAAATACGGGCTGGACGGCCTTTCGTGCGCCAGGACGATCAAGAACAACCGCCCGGGCATTAAGATCATCCTTGTCACGTCGACCGCGGAAGCCAGATGGATCGAAAAAGCCAGGAAGGCGAACATTGAAAGCTTCTGGTTCAAGGAGTATTCGGATATCCCCCTGACCGAAGTGATGGACCGCACGATGAACGGGGAATCGGTCTATCCCGGCATCCCTCCCAACCCGGATTTCGGCGAGATAAAGAAATACGACCTGTCGGCGCGGGAGCTCGAAGTGCTGCGTGAACTGACGCGCAACCTGACCAATGACGAGATCGCGGAAGAGCTCCATATCTCCCCGCATACCGTCAAGCGCCATATCGAGAACATGTTCGCGAAGACCGGTTTCAAGAGCCGCATCGACCTTGCGGTGAACGCCAGGATACTCGGCCTTGTCGTCCATGAAGAAGAGCGGACAAAAAGCAGTACAAAGAGAAGACAGACACTGTAGAAAAGACCTGCATCACTTCCATGCATGCACTGCATGCGGATTTGGTAAAATTCCCTGTTGCATGGAGTGAAAAAGCGCGGTAAAATTACAGAGTCATAAGAGGGCATAAAAAAAACTGCACTTGCGGCAGTCAGGTTTATTGCCCTCTTTTTGTTGTTGGGAGGAAAGGATATGAAGTACATTTTTGTGACAGGCGGCGTTGTTTCAGGACTCGGGAAAGGCATTACGGCAGCTTCCCTCGGCAGGCTTCTCAAACAGCGGGGATACAAGGTGATCTCCCAGAAGCTGGACCCGTATATCAATGTGGATCCCGGCACGATGTCGCCTTACCAGCACGGCGAAGTGTTCGTTACCGACGACGGTGCGGAGACCGATCTCGACCTCGGACACTATGAAAGATTCATTGATGAGGATCTGAACAAATACTCCAACCTGACGACAGGGAAAGTATACTGGAACGTCCTGACGAAGGAAAGAAAAGGTGAATACCTCGGGGAGACGGTCCAGATCATCCCCCATATCACCGATGAGATCAAACGCTTTATCTATTCGGTCGGCAGCCGTGCCGATGCGGATATCGTCATCACCGAGATCGGCGGCACTGTCGGTGATATCGAGTCGCAGCCGTTCATCGAAGCGGTGCGGCAGATCTCGATCGAACACCGTGACGACGTATGTTTCCTTCACGTCGTCCTCGTGCCGTTCATCCCCGGCTCGGATGAGTATAAATCAAAGCCTGCCCAGCATTCCGTCCGGGAACTGCAGGTGGCTGGCGTAAGGCCGGATATCATGATTGCAAGATGCGACGGGCATCTGCCGGAAGATGTAAAGAGGAAGATCTCGCTTTTCTGCAACGTTGAGCCGGACTGTGTCATCGAGGACCTCACCGTGGGCGACCTGTATGAAGCGCCGCTGATGCTGGAAGAGCAGGATCTGTCCGCAATCGTCTGCAGGAAGCTCTCCATACCGGAGAATACCGCCGACCTCACCCACTGGGAGGAGATGGTGGACCGGATCCACGGCCTGCATAAGGATGTAACTGTTGCGCTCGTCGGCAAATATGTCCGCCTGCATGACGCCTATCTTTCCGTGATCGAAGCACTGAAGCACGGCGGCTATGAGACCGGCGCGCATGTGCATATCAAATGGATCGAATCGGAAGAGGTCACGAAGGAGAACGCGGATGAGATCTTTAGAGATGTGCAGGGCATCATCGTCCCCGGCGGGTTCGGCAGCCGCGGCATCGAAGGCATGGTCGAAGCGGCGCGTTACGCAAGACAGAACGATATCCCGTATCTCGGACTGTGCCTGGGCATGCAGATAAGCGTGATCGAGTTTGCCCGGAACGTCCTCGGTTATGCGGATGCGAATTCCGGTGAGTTCGACGCGCACAGTTCCCATAAGGTCATCGACTTTGTTGAAGGGCAGAGCGATGAGATCTCCAAGGGAGGCACGATGCGCCTCGGCGCGTATCCGTGCGTGATCGAAAAGGGCAGCCTGCTGGAAACATGTTACGGCACGGACCTGATCAGTGAACGGCACAGGCACAGATATGAATTCAACAACCTGTTCAAAGAAGAATTCCTCTCACACGGCATGCGCATCTCCGGTGTTTCCCCGGACGGTCTCCTTGCGGAAGCCGTGGAGAATACAGGCTGCAGTTTCTTTATCGCTGTACAGTATCACCCGGAGTTCAAGAGCCGTCCCGACAGGGCCCACCCCCTGTTCCGCGGGTTCGTGAAAGCCGCCCTTGAAAAGCAGCCTGCATGAATGTAATATGTCCGAAAAGGAGGGGTAATATGGCAGATAAGATCATTGTCCTTGATTTCGGCAGCCAGTACAACCGGCTGATCGCAAGAAGGATACGTGAATTCGGTGTTTATTCGGAGCTCCATCCCGGGGATATGAGCCTTGAGGATATCCTTGCGCTGCAGGATGTGAAAGGCATCGTCTTTTCCGGCGGCCCGAACAGCGTTTACGAAGAGGATGCGCCGAAGTGTGATCCGCGCATCTTTGACAGCGGACTGCCGCTGCTGGGCATCTGTTACGGCATGCAGATGACGCATTATATGCTGAAGGGGCAGGTAAGTCCTTCCGAAAAAAGGGAATACGGCAAAGCGGAGATCACATGCAGGGATTCCCTCCTGTTCAAAGGGCTTCCTGAAAAGCAGGTCGTATGGATGAGCCACGGCGACCAGGTAAGCGCACTTGCGGAAGGCTTCACAGCCATCGCTTCCAGCGATACCTGTCCCATCGCCGCAAGCGAGGACCCTGTCAGAAAGATCTATACGGTGCAGTTCCATCCTGAAGTCAGGCATACGGAATACGGCTTGGATATGCTGAGAAACTTCGTGTTTGAGATCTGCGGCGCAGTAGCCAACTGGTCCATGGAGGATTTCATCAGTGAACAGATCCGCTCGATCCGTGAGACTGTAAAGGATGACAAGGTGCTGCTCGCTCTTTCGGGAGGGGTGGACTCTTCCGTTGTCGCAGCACTGCTGAACAAAGCGATCGGTGAGAACCTGTACTGCATGTTCATCGATCACGGCCTGCTGCGGAAAGGGGAAGCGGAATCTGTCATGGAAACCTTCTCCAGGAATATGGATCTCAAACTGATCCGGATCGATGCGTCGGAACGCTTCCTGACAAAACTGAAGGGTGTCAGCGACCCTGAAAAGAAAAGAAAGATCATCGGCAACGAATTCGTGTATACATTCGCCGATGAAGTTGAAAAGCTCCTGAAAGGCACGGATATCAAGTGGCTTGCGCAGGGCACACTGTATACAGATGTCATTGAAAGCGGCACGAAGACAGCCCAGACGATCAAGTCGCATCACAATGTCCTTGGCCTGCCCGACGACATGACTTTCAAACTGATCGAACCCCTGAACCGGCTGTTCAAGGATGAAGTCAGGGAACTCGGTACAGCGCTCGGCCTGCCCGACGAGATGGTATGGAGACAGCCTTTCCCGGGACCGGGACTGGGCGTCAGGGTCCTGGGTGAAATCACGCCGGACAAACTGAAGATCGTACAGGACAGCGACCTGATCCTCAGGGAAGAGATCCGCAAGGCAGGTCTTACCAGGGAGATCTGGCAGTATTTTACCTGTCTGCCGGATATCCGCACAGTCGGTGTCATGGGTGATCAGCGAACATACGACTATACCGTCGTTATCAGGGCAGTCACCTCCATCGACGGCATGACTGCAGACTGGGCAAGGATCCCCTTTGATGTGCTGGAGACAGTGTCCAACAGGATCGTGAATGAAGTACAGTCCGTAAACAGGGTCGTTTATGATATCACGAGCAAACCGCCCGGAACGATCGAGTGGGAATGAACGATATCAATATTGTGATCAGTAAAAAAATGCAGTTACTGCGCTGTTCAGTGACTGCATTTTTATGTCCGCGGCGTTACTCAAAAGTCAGTTCCCGCAGAATGACTTCCCCGGATTCACACACGAGCCGTACAGGCAGCCTGCCCGTACTTAAGTCTGAGATGATAATACTGTTCTGATTTTCCGGCATTCTGTATTTTTGCCCATTGATTTCGATTGCCAGCTGTTCTCCATTCATTGCCGGACCGTCTAAAGTCAGCCGGACTGTATCATTCGTGCAGAGAATAGTATACGTGACATACTCGCCTTCACGGAGGACGAGGTTCAGACGGTTATAATCACCGTATTTCGGTACCGGCTCAAAAGAAATACCTTTGAATTCCGCGTGTTCATATGCCCGCTTACCGTCTGTCAGGATCATTTTTAAATGGTCTTCCCTGCGGTATCCGCTGAAAGAACAATACGGATAGTCTCCTTTGTGAGATGCCGGATCCCAGTCATAACCGACAGCAGTGATCCTGAACGGAATGGTTCTGAGAATTGCATGGGCTTCTTCTTCATGAACTGAGCAGTTTTTAAACAGGATATTCTCCAGATACTGGTCAAAGATCCGTATCGCGTCATTGTATGAAGGTTTTGAAGCACCTTTCTGTATATAATCGACGATTTTATGGAAGTCTTCCGGTACCGCGTAGGTACAGAGTGTCGGTGCGTTCGGTCTTGCGACTGCCTTGTGACACCATACGTTGATGCCGATATGGTTCTCATACAGCATACCGCTCAGAACTGCCAGCCAGTGTTTTGTCCCGCCTGTTTCACCGACCCATACCGGAACATTCAGGCGTTCTCTTTCTGCCATGACCGGGCCAAGCAGGCCAAGGTCCGGCAGGGTTTCATAAATGTGGAATGTCAGGACCCAGTTATGGCATACGGGATCCATGTCTTCTTCAAAAATATCTGCCCGTTTGGCAAAGCGATGCCCCTGCAGGAATATTATATGATCCTGATCGACGGACCGGATCTCCTGAATGCATTCCCGGTAAAACTCCAGGAGTTTTGGAATGTAATTGTCCCATTTGGGAAGGGCGAGCGGCTCATTCAGAAGTTCGTAGCCGGCAATGACAGCGCGGTCATGATACCGTTCAGCGATCGTTTTCCAGACAAGGATGCTTCTGTCCCAGCTTTCCTCATCAGTAAACAGATGCGGATAATTATCCACACCGTCATCACAACCTACAGTACTCTGGCCGGCATATGCTGCATGCATATCAAGGATGACATAGATGCCGTATTGTTCACACCAGTCAATGATCTGGTCCAGCATGGCAAAATTCTCTTCGTCCCATATGATCTCCGGTTCCTCCTTCAGGAATGCACGGGCAAGAAACGGAAGACGGACAGAATTGAAGCCCGTTTTTTTCAGATGGCAGATATCTTCTTCAGCAAAATAGTTACGGTAATACCGATGCCAGAAAGATCCTGCATATTTCGTGCCGCAGGTTTCGGCAATTGCCTGCTGGATCGTTCTCGGACGGTCCATTCCCTGCGCTCTCATAAATGGTTTGAATTCGGCGTGAAAACCGCCTGTGCCAAACAGGAAGGCCTCCTGTACCATCCAGTTTCCTGCAGCATATCCCTGCAGGATGATCTCCTCATTGTTTTCATTTACGATCCTTTGACCGTCTGTTCTTAAATACTGCATTCTGTTCCTCCTGTTTTATGCAGAAAACCTTCATGAGAAAGGGGTATTCATGAAGGGAATTCTGTTTATCTTGCCCAGTCTGAAGGCAATTCTTTATACGAAATCAGTTCAATATGGTTATCTTCGATCCAATCTTTCATCCGGTTGGATGTCATGCATTCCAGATCTTTGAGCCGGCAGGCATTGAAGCTGCTCATTGCGAATAATTCCGCATCCGCGTAACCGCAATGGCAGATGATATAGCCGTACTCACTGCCCAGCATGCCGGGGCGGTCTTCCGTAAACCAGGCAGAAGGATCGTTCTTCAGCTGTTCTTCCGGCCCGCCGAAAGAATACCAGCCCATGCCTCCGTCTTTGACCAGCGTATTATGTACCGTATCATCCGAATAATAACAATGGTATTTCGCGCTGAGTTCCCTCGACACTTCGAATGTTGTTTCTGTACCGTAAGCATGATTGTGAATATAATCCGGTTTATGTCCTACAAGCTGGATATATCTCTGAATCTGTGCGTCAAACTCTGCGTACAGTTCATCTTTATACTGTGCGAGGTGGTTGAATCCGTTCTCTTCATTGTCCAGGTTTTTGTTTTCCCTGCTGGTCAGGAATGAACCGTCATCGTGAGTCAGGTGCGGGATCACTTCATGAGGAAGGACCGATCTTCCGGTTGATGCGTTCAGGTCGATCCCGAAAGCGATCCGGTCAAGATACGGACGGATCCATTCCACACATTCTTCGATCCACGGCATGTTGGCGAACATACCGGTATTGCGGACGATACCATTCCGGATCCCTTCAATGCAGCCAAGAGATACTGCTTTCGTCATTCCGTAATCATCACTCTGTACAAGTAACTTCATATTTACTCTGCTTTCTCTGTTTCAAGTTTTTTCTTGTCAAGCGCTTTTACAAACGGCAGGAAGATGACGATATCGATTGCGAAGAGCACAACTTCCAGCATGGCCAGGCTGAAACTGCCGTTTAATAATCCGGTTGCGATCATCGGGAAGTTGAACACTGTTACACCTGCATATTTAGCAACAATGCCGACAGAGCACGCCGCATATGCAAGGATGAAGTTGACAACGGGGCAGATGATCCAGGGAATGATCATGATCGGATTCAGCATGATCGGAAGGCCGAAGATCATCGGTTCACTGATACCGAAGATGGCAGGTGCTATTGCGACTTTCCCGACAGTCTTCAGTTCTCTGGACTTTGCGAACAGCAGCACGCATACCGCGATCGCCGGATAGAAACATGCGATCGTTGAACTGTAGGACATTGCCATGCCGATCGTGTTAGGAATTGCCTGACCTGCCGCAAACGCAGCCTGGTTGGCGCCGTCAAGACCGAATAATACCGGAGCAGTTACACTGGAGAGAAATCCCGGATGGATGCCCAGTCCCCAGCATACCTGGGTCAGGATCTGGACGATCACATTGGAGACCACGCTTCCGCCAAGCAGAGCCTGAAGGGGGATCTGCAGTATGCCGTACAGGCAGTCAAACACGGAACCAAACGGGGTTGCCGCAAAGATCATTCGGAGGACGATTGCGAGGATCACAAGGATGAATCCCGGGATCAATGCCGCGAAGGATCTGGAGACATATTCAGGTGTGCCGTCCGGCATTTTGATCGTAATGTTTCTGTCTGTGACCATCTTCAGGATCTTTACACTCAGGATGGCGAGAATGATTCCGACGATCATGCCTTTTGTGCCGGTATAATCAAATGCGAGATATGACCCGATCCCTTCAGCTGTGTAGGAAGGCAGCAGAATGAAGTAAACAGCGATCGCGAAGATACCTGCCAGTTTTGACTTCATGCCCTGCTTTTCAGCAAATGTCCTGGCTATTCCGTATGTAAAGTAAACACCAAGCATGTTTGTCGTACCGCTGATCACCATTGCAAGTGCGGACGCGAGCCCAGTGGACTGAATGAAATTCTGCCAGAAACTGATCGGCAGTCCGCTGAACAGACTGGCAAATGCACCGATGATAATCACCGGAAGCATGAGCATTACGCCCTGAGAGATACTCTGTAAATAAAGGCTGCCGGATATTCTGTCGCTTAATACACTAAGCTTGTCCGTAAAACTTGTTTTCGTTTCCATCTTCTTTTTCCTTTCTGAATCATTGCGATTCCGGGAACGATCCGATGCGTTTTCTTTATCCGGCCGGAAATAAAGGGCTGCATTTGATGTGTGTTCCTTTGACACCATCAATATAGCAACCCGTTTTTTATTCGATAATATGTGCAGGCTTGATTTCAGCTGTTTGTACTAAACGTTTTTCGTTTTGTTTAGTACCGCTATGCTGTCCCGGAAATATATCTTTGGTTCAGTATAGATCTTCAGGGTTTTTGTTTCCCCGCCGGTTATTTTTTCAATGATTCTTTTAACTGCTGTCGCTCCGATATAGGCATGATCTGATTCCACGCTTGCCAGCTGCGGTGTCTGTTCTACACATAATGGCAGATTATCGAATCCGGCAAGGGAAAAATCCATATTCAGCGCTTTCGACGCAGCCAGGAATGAAACTGCGATCCTGTCATCGCATGCCAGAAAAGCAGTAGGCATCGGTGTTGTTCTCTTTGCCAGTTTCAAAAGGAATCCCCGGATTTCCTCCACAAATTCACTTTTATTCTGGCGTTCTACACGGCAGATAATACTCGGATCAAATGCGAGGTTATTCATGAGCAGGGCATTCTGATATCCGCACATCCGCTCATTATAGACTTCCAGGTCACCGCCGTGGATAAAACCGATCCTTTTGTGGCCGCATTCGATCATCCGCTGTGTCAGCTGGTATGCCGCGTCAGTGTTGTTGTTGGCAACAAAATCATAGCTCGGTTCCGTAAAAACGGCGTCGATCACGACGAACGGAATATTCAGGTATCCCCGCAGCCACCGCAGGTCATCCAGTTTCAGTTCCCAGCCGAGAATGATCAGACCATCACAGTCGGACAGTTTCCGGATATACCCGAATCCTTTTTCCTTATCCTTTTCCCTGATGTGATTGACCGCAAACCTGTAGCCGAAATGACCGCACTCATTTTTCATCGCCGTATAAAATGCTTTGAATTTCGGGTCGTTATCCATCTTTTTGTTTACGGAGAGGTCCCTTCTCTCAAATACGACGAAACGGATCAGGCGGTTTATCTTCTGATATCCGTATTCTTCCGCGATCTGAAGTATCCTGTTCTTTGTTTCCTTGCTCAGCATATGGTCTTTCCCGCTGAGCGCGTTTGAAACGGTGCTTTTGCTGACACCGGCTTTTTCAGCTATCTGTTCCATTGATATTCGTTTCATTTACTTTGTTTCCTGCTGTCTTCTTATATTCATCATAACGTAAATCTGCTGATGAAACGCAGTGATATCGCTGTTCGATATCATTTGGTACCGTCTGCATTGCAGATGAGATCAATACAGATGAAAACCGCGGGAATAAGAAATCAACAAGATTGAAATGTATCGTAACTGCTTTGCATATGTGGTTTCTTTACAGAGAGGGGGGCGAGTTCTCTTCGGTATAGATATGTTTAAAAACAGAGCAAATGCTGAAAACAGTCTGCTTTGATACATGGAACCCAAGAATATACTGAAAATCAATGAAAAAATGCCGTCATTCTTTGGTGCGGCATTTTTGTGTTACGGGGGTTTGATCTGTTCATAGATGAACACTTATTGGCTTATATCCTGATCTTCAGACAGTTCTGCTTTTGCTATTTCAGACACTTTATTTAACAGAAACGAAAGCATCGTAAACTCTTCTTCCGTCAGCTTTGATTCAATTTTGTGGTTTATTTCATATATCACCCTGGCAAGATTATCTTTGACGGCCAGACTTTTATCGGTCAGATGGAGATGGTAATACCTGCCGTCCGCTTCGTCTTTGATCCGGTACACATAATCGTTGGCAATCAGGTTTTTGATCATTGAAGTGACAGTAGGGTTTCTCAGACCGAGATATCTTTCCAGATCGATCTGATAAACCTTTTCTTTGTCCGTATTGCCAATATACAGGATCACAAGGCTCTGCTGCATGGTCAGACCGTATTCAGCGAGACCGCGGTTGTAAATCTTGAGTACATTTTTATCAATCGTATGAATGACATTGGTGATCAGCTGATTATTTTCAGAAGTTATCACTTTATACTTTTCTTTCATATATCCGTCTCCTTTTTTGTGTTTTGGCAGGTACATGAATATTATACAAAAATATACATAGAAATAAATGTATTTTGTTGTTGACATATTAAATTACATAGATTACTATGTATTTGTAAGCAATACATAGAACACTATGTATTCTGAACGGCCGTCAGAATTTGCTTGAAAAAGAGGAGAAAAACATGAAAAAAGATTATCCCGCGTTAGCCGCTGATATCCTTCGTCTTGTCGGAGGTCCTGAAAATGTATCATTCGTTATGAACTGCGCCACCCGTCTTCGCTTTACATTAAAAAACATGGATCTTCCCAGAACGGAAGAGATCAAAGCGCTGAAGGGTGTTATCGATGTCATCATTCAGAACGGTCAGTACCAGGTCTGTATCGGGCCGGATGTCATCGACGTTCTCAAAGAAGTAAAGAAACTCGGTAACTTCGGCGGTGAAGCTGAACCGGAAGAAAAGAAAAAGGGTATGGACCGCGTGTTCGAAGTCATCTCCGGTATCTTCACACCGATCGTACCGGTACTGATGGCTGCAGGTATGGTCGGAGCGCTGCTGACCGTACTCAACCTTACACATATCCTTCCTGATACAAGTCCCACATATTATGTATGGAACATTATCAAGGAAGCCGGATTCTATTTCCTTCCGTTCTATGTCGCATATACCGCATCACAGAAGCTGAACGCAAATCCGTTCCTGAGCATGCTGCTGGCAGGTGTTATGCTGCATCCCCAGCTCTCAAGCTTCGAAAGCCTCGGTGTTGAACAGCTCAGCTGGTTAGGTATCGGGATCCGTAATGTCAGCTATGCAAATGCCATTCTTCCTGTTATCCTCGGTGTCTGGCTGCTTGGTTATGTTGAACGGTTCTTTACTAAGTTTATGCCGCAGGTCATCCGCGCCTTTGCAGTACCGATGCTCACAATGCTGATCGTGGTTCCGATCGAACTGATCCTGATCGGTCCGATGGCAAGCTATGTTGCGGATTTCCTCGCTGGCGCTGTACTGTACATGGGCAATCACTTCGGCTTTATTGCAGTAGGTATTATTGCTGCTCTGACACCGATCATGATCTCCACAGGTACACATTCCTTCGCTTTCCCGGTCATCCTGGCTTCCCTTGCATCCAACGGTTTTGAAGGTCTCCTTGTCCCGGCAATGCTTGCCGAGAACCTGGCGATGGCCGGTGCAGCATTCGCGGCTGGATTCAAAACAAAAGATCCGGATGAAAGAGCAGAAGCCAATGCTGCCACTTTATCCGCATGCATGGGTATCTCTGAACCGGCTATGTATGGTGTTGCACTTCCCAAGAAAACACCTTTCATCGGTTCCATTATCGGTTCCGGTATCGGCGGTCTGGTTGCAGGTCTCTTCGGAGTCAGATTCTATACAATCGCTTCCGCAAGCTTTGTAGGTCTTCCTGCCACGATCGGTGAAAACTCCATGAAGAGCTTCATCGGTGCGCTGATCACAATCGCAGTATCCTTTGCGGCAGCCTTCTTCTTCACAATGCTTCTCAGCAAGAAAGACAGCAATGATCAAACTGAAAACAAAACTGAAACACAGAACGGTCCGGCAGAGATCGCTTCCCCGCTTAACGGCAGACTGATTTCCCTCTCTGATGTCAACGACAAGACATTTGCAAGCGGCGCAATGGGTAACGGTGCAGCTGTCATTCCCAGCGAAGGTGTGTTAAGGGCACCGGCAGACGGAAAAATCATCATGCTGTTTGACACAAAGCATGCGGTCGGTATCAAAGCTGACAACGGAGCGGAAATCCTGATGCATATCGGTATGGATACCGTCAATCTTAATGGAAAACACTTTGAAGCAGTTAAAAAGGCTGAGGACAGAGTCAGAAAAGGCGATGTCATCGTCAGATTCGATCTTGATGCCATCAAAGCAGAAGGCTACGACGTCACAACACCGGTCATTATCACAAATACAGACGAATACGAATCCATTGAAAAAGCCGACGCTGAAACTGTTCATGCAGGCGACACCATTCTGACAGTCAGATAAAAAGGAGGCGAATATGAAAGACACATTTCTCTGGGGAGGATCCACATCCGCATTCCAGTTTGAAGGCGGTGCGAAGGAAGGCGGAAAAGGCATGTCCTTCTATGATACGATCTCCGCTAACGCAAAAGCAGCTGCGGAAAACACGGAATCCTGGATGGGTTCCAACAAAACAAAAGATTATTCCGTAACATCAGATTTCTATCATCACTATGAAGAAGACATTCAGCTGATGGCGGAAATGGGATTCAGGGCTTTCCGTATGTCGATCGCATGGACGAGGATCTTTCCGGATGGCGACGGTGAAATCAATCCCCAGGGAATTGCCTTCTACCGCAATGTCTTCAGTCTGCTGAAAGTCAATCATATCGAGCCGGTCGTTACGCTGTATCACTGGGACATGCCGCAGTCACTGATCGACAGGTATCATGGCTGGTACGGTATCGAAACCGTGAATGCTTTCGTCAGATATGCAGAAACCTGTTTCAGGGAATTCGGCGAATATGTCAGATACTGGCTGACACTGAACGAGAACAACATGACTGTCATGATTCCGGCATTCGGCACAGGCATGAAGATGTCAAAAGACGATCCGGCATACGAAAGTTTCAAATATACTGTTTATCATCACACAAATATCGCTCATTTCGCGGCTGTCAAAAAGTGTCATGAGATGATCGAAAACGCTCAGATCGGCTGTATGTTTGCCAGCGCCCTGGCATATCCGCTGACCTCTGATCCGCAGGACGTCCTGATGGCGATAAATCACAATCAGAAACTGAATTATGATTATCTGGGCCTTCTGACAAGAGGCAGATATACACCGAAGAACACTTATGAAATGAATCGGGCAGGATTTTGGATTTCTGAAGAAGATCAGGCTCTGTTCGCTGATCCGAATGCGATTATTGATTTCATTTCATTCAGCTATTACTACTCCGTCTGCGCGGGAACAGAACAGAACGCAGCAGATGAAAATGCAGGTACTGTACAGATGATGTATCAGGCCATGAGCAATCCCCGTCTGAAACAGTCATCGTTCGGCTGGACGATCGATCCTGTCGGATTGAGGATCCTGATGAACGACCTGTATGACAGGTATCAGCTTCCGGTCATGATCGTCGAAAACGGACTCGGTGTCAAAGACGATGTTCTGACGGAAGACGGAAAAGTACATGACGATTACAGAATCAGTTATTTAAGAGAACATATCAGAGCAGTGAAAGCGGCTGTTGACGAAGATCATGTCGAATGTCTCGGGTATCTTCCCTGGGGATGCATTGATCTCTACAGCGCTTCCGGCGACCGGGAAAAACGATACGGATTCATTTATGTCGATTATGATGACGACTGCAGAAGATACAGGAAAGACAGTTTCTTCTGGTACAGGAATGTCATCGCAACAAACGGAAAGGATCTTGGCTGATGTATATTGTTGTTATTGAAAATACCGCGAAAAAAGACTGTCACGAAGAATACAGACTGGCTTCATGCAGATTCATGAATGAAATGAAAGAAGTGCCGGGCGTCATCGACGCGAAGGTATGGCAGGACCGGAACAATCCGGAACAGATTCTGAATGTGATTATCTGGGAATCAGAAGCTATGGCGAAATCTAATGACGGCAGCCTGTTCCTGAAATATAAACCCGAACTCAAACCATATTTCGAAACAAACACCACCAGAACCTTTTCAGAACAATAACAATCTGAATACTCCCTTTTCAAAGCACAGGGCGGGGCAATATGTCCCGTCTTTTGATATTGCTGACAGCATTCCTGTTTTGCCGGATTCAGCAAAAGGTGAAATTAATGCAGCCCAACAGTGTCTGAAAAGGTGATTTTAATATCAGATTAGAGCAGGAACAGTACGAATTGTTTTTACAGATATAAAAGAGTGAGGTGATACCTCTCTCTGATACCATTTTGCTACCATGCGGATCGTAAACGTGGTAGATATGAGTGAATACCGTGGATATAAACTCATGAAATAGACTAAAACGTAAATGATTTACTATACGTATATGATTTCATTACCGAGTGGGAATGAAATTACCATGAATTGCTCTGAAAGTCGTTTAAAAAATCGCATAAATATATAAAAAGTCGCTTGAAAAAGTCATATACTTAGTTTGCAGGTGGTGAAATGTATGCTGAAACGAAAAATAACAGAGCGGCTGAATAATTGGAAGACCGATCCAAATAGAAAACCATTGGTAATCAAAGGTGTGCGTCAGTGTGGGAAGACCTTCACTGCTTTGGAGTTTGCACGTTCTAATTATTCACATGTGATATATATCAATTTTTATGAAAACCCGGAATACGCATCTTTGTTTTCCGGGTCTTTGAAAGTTGATGATCTGATTATGTATATGTCAGCATTGCTTGGAACAGGAGCAGTTTTTGAAGAAGGGCAGACTATTATCATTCTTGACGAAATACAGCATTGCCCGAATGCCAGGACTTCCTTGAAATTCTTTAAAACAGATGGCCGCTATGATGTGA
>JAILQT010000086.1 GCA_024698805.1 Solobacterium sp. | reverse complement strand
GGAACAGCCGCAGCATCCATCTCACCGAACAGATGGTCAAAGAACTTGCACCGCAGAAAGGGTATCCGGGGATATGAAACAGATCACACTGCATCCCGAACCGTTTCCGAAAGACCGGCTGCAGGAGAAACTGGATGAATACGGTATTCAGACCAACCGTTATGCCGGGGTGTTTTTCTCACATCCCGGTTTCGTTACGGAACAGACACAGCCGGTCACCGTAATGATCGCATCCCTGCGTGAGACCGGTCTGGAAAACGGCGCGTCACTGCCTGAGATCTCTGCACATATATCCGGTATGTGCCTGGAGCCCTGTCCGGCAGAAACAGGTCTGTTCCTGCGCTTCGCATGGAAGGACCAGCCTGCGAGCGCCAGTTCCGTCCTCAGCGGGACGCATGAGGCCCCGGACGGGGCGGTCACGGTCTTCTCTGAACCGCTTGAAGAAGGGGATGATTTTCCGAAAGGGCTGTACCTCCGCAATGTCGGCGGGGACCTCTGGCTGCGGGGCTATGTATGCGGGGATGATTACAGATTCCCCTCTGATGCGCTGTTCGCGTTTGCCTGTGTGCAGTCATGTCCGGATGACCGGTAAATAATGAAACGGAGGCAGCTATGGTCATAAACGTATACGAACGATATTATAAAGCGGATGCGGTGTTCTCCGGCATCCGGAGGCACGGTGCGCTGGTCATGCTGATCAGCGATTCGGAAGCCGGGAACATCACCTATAAGGCAGCTGTAACGTTTTTCCCGCATACGGATGCGGAGGACTTTGCGGTCTCCTATGACGCGTATTTTGAAGAGGTGCTGTACAGCAGCAAAGGCAGGAGGTCGCGGAAAAGGGAAGCTGCATATCTGGAACAGCTTCCGGAGATCATCGACCGGATCGCGGAAGAAAACAATGCGGCTGTGTTCTGGGATGAACCCCTTCGTGAGGAAAGAAGAGGATAGAGAATCCCGGTAAAGGCAGACCGCTGCAGGCTGTGTGCCGGAAAGCTGGTACAGGAATGAGAATAACGAAACACGATATAAAAGCGGCATTCCGCACTTCGTTCCCCGTCATGGTGACGTTCGTCGTGCTGGGGATCGGATACGGCATCCTGATGCAGAAACACGGTTTCGGATGGATCTGGTCGATGCTGTCGGGGATCGTGATCTTCAGCGGAACCGTGCAGTTTGTCAGCGTCTCCATGCTGACGGAAGGATCCTTCGTAATGGCAGCTGTCACGGCGCTGATGGTGGCGGCCAGGCATATCTTTTTCAGTATCTCCATGATCGGCAGATACAGGGAGGAAGGCAGGAGGAAATGGTACCTGTTCTATGCCCTCTGTGACGAGTCCTATGCGATGCTGAGCAGCGGCCGGGAGCCGGAAGGCGTGAACAGGAGCGCTTACCGTTTCCTTGTGACCCTGTTTGACCAGTCCTCGTGGGTGATCGGCTCGGCGCTCGGCGGTCTGGCGGGAAGTGTGCTCCCGTTCGATTCGACCGGCATCGATTTTGCGATGACAGCCCTGTTCCTGACTGTTTTCATCCAGCAGTGGATCGATTCCGAATGCCATATCCCGGCGGTCCTCGGCCTGACGGCCACACTGGTCTGCCGCATCCTTTTCGGCCATGACCTGTTCCTGATCCCGGCTATGCTCATCATTGTCACAACGCTGATCGTCATGCGGAAGAAGATCGAGACCGCAGGAGGGGAAGCCGATGGGTGAATCCATGCACGCTGTGATCATCATCCTTGTCATGGGCGCCGCCACACTTGCCACAAGGATCGTGCCGGTACTGATCTTCGGGAGAAATGAAAAAGTACCTGACCTGATCCTGTACCTCGGCAGGGTCGTACCGTATACGGCAATGGGGCTCCTGATCGTCTACTGTCTGAAGGATGTATCCGTACTGGAAGGTTCCCATGCTGTGCCGGAACTGATCGCGCTGGCTGCAGTGACACTTTCCTATCTGTGGAAACGGAACACCATATTCAGTGTGGTGACCGGTACTGTCCTGTATATGTTCCTGGTCCAGAGCGTCTTCTGAGCGGATATGTCAAAGGTATAAATAAAGCATCCGGCGACGGATGCTTTATTCGTATGACAGGTTCAGCTGCGCTGCTTCTTCCACAGCCTTTTGCCGGCTTCATGAAGCAGGTATGCGCTGATCACCGCAATAACAGGGACAGAGAGTGTCCACAGTGCTTCGCTGGGGATGACATCCCTGAGGAATGTGACGGGGATCCCGTGCAGGACATATATTTCATAGGAGATCGTTCCCAGGAAGGAGAGGGCCATGCTGCCCGGCCTCCTTTTCATCGTGACTGTATTCAGGAAGATCATGAAGGATACTGCAGACAGCATGTAAGCCGGTACACGGAGGATGATATCTGCGTGACCGATGAAGGATACGCCGAAGACCAGGAGCGACAGGCTGAGCACCGCTGCATAGTGTTTCCGGATCCATGCGAGGATATCGGTTTCATAATATGCCCATGCGCAGCCGCAGGGGATCAGCAGGACGGTATTGTAGATCCAGAAGAACTGCGGGACAGTGACCAGGCATACGGCGATGTAAAGGGCGGCGAACAGGCATGCCGCATACAGGATATGCCTGTCTTCCCTGCAGAAATGGAGGGATATGCCCAGGAACAGGATCCACGCAAGATAGGAGAATACATACCACAGGAACGAGATGCCGCTCTCGTTATGGAAGTGTTCCAGCAGCAGGGATCCCGGGCTTTTGACATCACCGGTCAGCGCATACAGGATCCAGTATAGGAACATCGTCTCGATATACGGCATCAGCACTCCGGGCAGGCGTTTCCGGAAAAATCCTTTTTTCTGGGCGATGCCTTTTTTCATCAGTCCGTATCCGGAATAGAAGAAGAACATGGCCACCGCCAGGAAACCGGTGTCGTAATAGATCCACAGAAGGCCTTTCGCTGTCACCCTCTGCGCCATATGGTGAAGGATCACGAGCAGCGCAAAAAAACCCCGGTAACGGTTTGCGCAGGCGCGCTCTGCCGGATCGAAATAACCCTCTGCTTTTTCCGAATGGACAAACAGCAGAATGAAGGGGATGAGTGCTGTGATACTGTTCAGAATACTGGTCATAGCTGCACCTTTGTTATTCGGGAAAGGACAGACATACGTAAATGTCCTGCTGAGACAAGTTTACCCTAATCTGCCGTCAGGTTGAACCGATATACTTTTGCAATGCGTATGCCGGCATGTGAAAAGTCTTGAAAATGCCGGCATCGTGATGACCCGGCACAGCACTTAAGAGTAGAATAAAAACGTATTACAGTGAAAGGGAACACAGGTGAATATATGAGAAAAGATCTGACGCTGAAAATCCCGGCCGGGGTGCTGCCTGCAGTCATGCTTGCCGCATCGGTGCTCTGTATGCCTGCAGCCGTGAATGCCGAGGATGAAGAAATACGTCCCGACAGCAGCCTGCCTGTTGTTTATCTGAATATCGATGAATCACGCGGAACCGTTGACGCGATGATGGACAGCGTCGACCACAGCGTCTACTGCTACGGAACTGTTTCGATCGACGTGCCGGAAGGCTTTCATTATTCCGACTTTGCGGACCTGCCCTGTGAGGATATCGACGGCCTGGAAATGAGCATCCGCGGCAGGGGCAACTCCACCTGGGAGAACCAGCCCAAACGCCCGTTCAAGGTAAAGCTGGACAAAAAGACCGATATTTTCGGACTGGGGAAAAACAAGCACTGGGTGCTGCTGGCAAACTGGTTCGACGAGAGCCTGGTCAGGGACAGGATCACCGCCTGGCTCGGGGATGAGATGGGCTTTGACTTCACGCCCCGCGGCGTTCCCGTCGATGTGGTCATGAAGGGTGAAAACTTCGGCGAACACTATCTCGGCAGTTATTATCTCAGCGAGAATGTGCGCGTCGGTGAGAACCGTCTGGAGATCGCGGAACTGGAAGAAACGGATACAGACCCGCAGGTCATCACCGGCGGTTACCTGCTCCAGAACTCCTACCAGGTCCCGAAAGGCTCACCGGACAGGTTCACGACATCCCGCGGCGCCCAGTGGGCTACGCATACGCCTTCGTTCGATACAGAAGCAGACAGCCTGAGCAGCGAAGCGGACGATACGGAAAGGGAACTGGTCTTTGCCGGTGCGGAACTGGAAGATGCGTATGAGAACCATGTGCAGCAGGAGTACATCCAGGACTATGTGCAGATGTTTGAAGATGTCCTGTATGAACAGGGTACGGATTACAGGGAACTGATGGACATCGAGTCCGCCGTGAAATACTGGCTGATCCAGACGTTCTCGCTGAACGGCGATGCGTATGCGACCGGGAGCACGTATTTCTATAAAGACCGCGACAGTGACGGGGGCACCGGTAAGATCTGCTGGGGTCCTCTGTGGGACTTCGACTTCGGCTGGGGCCACCAGCCATATACGGAAGGCATTCCCTACGGGCATGAGTGGATCAAACCGATGCTGTACGACCGTACAGAAGGCGGTTTTGTCGATGAAGTGCACAGGCAGTGGCCTGTCCTCAGGGAAGCCCTGCTGCGGCTGATCGAAGACGGCGGCGTCATTGACAAATATTATGAAGAGACAAAGTCATCCGCGGCGCAGGATATCCGGCTGTACCGTCCGGATTCCGAACAGACCTATGCGGATCATGTGGAAAAGCTCAAGTCATGGATCCGTGCGAGACTTGCATGGATGGATGAGAACATCGGCCAGGTCGATACGATGGTGCATAAGGTGACGTATATCGTCGACGGCGAAGTCTGTTCCGTCGACTACAAGGCGGACGGTGAATATATCGACGGCACCGAAGAACATCCCGACAGGGAAGGATATGTATTCATCGGGTGGCTGGACGAAGACGGAAATAAGATCGACTCCATGGAATATGTTACGGAAGACAGGACGATCACCGCGAAATACCTCACGGATGAAGAAGCCGTCCATGTCACGGATATCGCTTTTGCGAAAGACAATGACGTCTTCCGCTACAACGTGCATATCTTCATGTACCAGATCCCGTATGCCCTGATCCCCGAAGACGCGGACGAAACGAAAGTTGAATGGTCCTCTTCCGATGAAAGTTGGGCGACAGTAGATGAAGCCGGTATGGTGACTTATAACGGGCCGGGTACCGCAGTGTTTACGGCGAAACTGAAATACGGCACGACGAGACAGTTCACCCTGACCGTGCTGGACGGTGAGCTTCCCGTCCCGGAATCGGTTTACCCGGATGAAGAAGAGATACGCCTGAAGACCGGGGAGCAGAGCCCTTTCAGCATCAGTACGGATCCTTCCCCTGCGAAGATCTATGAGTATATCTATGAGTCCGGCGACGAATCGGTCGTGACCGTCGGCGAGTACGGCGTCCTGACTGCCGTCGGGGAAGGGCAGACACAGGTGCGTGTGACGGCAGTATCCTATGATGAAGACGGGAACGAGATCACGCTTGAGACATACACGACAGTCATCGTTTCCGATGCGGAACCGGAAGAGGTCGTGTACACCGTTGCAGAAGGCGGTCAGTCATGGCAGAAGGGGAGCGGAGAGGACCTGACGTATACCGTAAAGAGGAGCACGGAAGATGAGACATGCTTCAGCCATTTTGCCGGTGTGACGGTCGATGACGTCACGCTTGTGAAAGACACGGACTATACAGCCGCTGCGGGAAGCACGGTCATCACGCTGTCTGCGGATACACTGGAAACGCTCAGCGAGGGGACGCATACCGTAAAGATCCTGTTTGATGACGGTGAAACGGAGACCGTCCTCACAGTTGATCCGGCCCCGTCGGATGAACCCACGGCTGAGCCTACGGCAGAACCGACGGCAGAACCGACAGCCGAACCGAGTGCGGAGCCCGCCGATGAACCTGTGCCGGAGCCGAGTACACAGCCGACGGATGAACCCGCACCGGAGCCGAGTGCACAGCCGACTGCCGGACCTTCGCCGAAGCCCAGCGCAGAGCCTTCGCCGGCACCGGCAGATGTCGTCCCGGATACATCCGACAGCAGTCATACCGGCATGTATCTGGTGCTGCTTGCAGCCTCCCTGCTCGGGATCGCCGGGATCTGCGGCATTAAGAAGAAAAAGATGCAGTAACAGAAAGTAAACAGATACATCATGCGGGATGCCGTACATCATGCGGCAGTTCCCGCATTTTGTAATGCTTTTATGCATTGGCGGAAAAGACAGCAGACCTTTGGACACAATCCTGCAGGCAGAACGTATAATGGATATAAGCGACAGAGAGAACGGAGGCACATATGACATTTTACTGGGGCAATTCTGTCAGCAGTATGCAGACAGAGGGCGGATGGAACGAAGGCGGGAAGTCCCTGTCCGTCTATGATATCGTCGAACCGGCGGAGAACCGCAGCGACTGGCATTTCGCAAATGACAACTATCATCATTTTGAGGAAGACCTGGACCTGATGAAGGAAGCAGGCATGAACATGTACCGGATCCAGATCTCCTGGTCGAGATGCGTAAAGGACGGATGCGGGGAATTCAATGAAGAAGGGATCGCCTATTATGACAGGCTGATCGACGCCATGATCAGCCGCGGGCTTGAACCGATGGTATGCCTGTACCACTTTGACATGCCCCTGTATCTTGCGGATACATACAACGGCTTCCTTTCCCGCAGGACAGCGGAATTCTTTATCCGCTTCGCAAAGCGGATCATCGACGAATTCGGATCCAAAGTGAAATACTGGCTGACGTTCAATGAACAGAACCTGTACCATAATCCCGATACCGCATTCCGCATCGCCGGATACCGGAAAGGTGAAGAGACGGAAGACGAGCTGTACCAGATCCTGCACAACGTCATGTATTCCCACGTCAGTATCGTCAATTACGTACATGAAACGACCGACGCAAAGATCGGCGGGATGCTGGCATACAGCCTTGTCTACCCGCTGACCTGCAGGCCGGCGGATATCTATGCGGCAGGCAAATGGGATGAATTCATGAACCAGACTCTGCTCGAGGTATTCGCGAACGGCGCATATTCCGAAGAGATGATGCAGTGGGTCAGGACGCACCATATCGATATGAAGGCGTCAGAGTCTGACTTTGAACTGTTCCGGAACCATTATGAAGACTATATCGCTTTCAGCTATTACAGTTCTTCCGCCCTCAGCGCGGACAATATCCCGGAAGACTGCACGCCGAATTACTACATGCGTTACGGCAAGGTTGATAATCCGAATCTGAAAGCAACGGAATGGGGCTGGCAGATCGACCCGGAAGGTTTCCGGACCGTTCTCTGCACGATCAGCCGCAGGTACCATATGCCCGTATTCCCGATCGAGAACGGCATCGGCGTCCAGGAGGAATGGGACGGCGTCCGCATGATCGAAGACGATTACAGGATCGATTACCACCGCTCCCATATCCGGGCAATGAAGCAGGCGGTGAAGATCGACGGTGTTCAGGTGCTCGGCTATCTCGGCTGGGGACTGATCGATATCCTTTCCTCGCAGGGCGACATGCGCAAGAGGTACGGCATCGTCTATGTCAACAGGACCAATCACGACCTCAGGGATATGAAGAGGGTAAAGAAAAAGAGCTTTGCCTGGTTCCAGAAGATGATCGCATCGGACGGGGAAGAATTATAGTCTTTGAATATGCATAAAGCAGATAAAGGAGGCGGACCATGTCAATGACACTTCGGCTGTACGGGATCCGCAAGCTCAGGGAGGAAGAGATCCGGGAACTGAGCGGGATGACTGCAGAGGAGATACGCAGTTCTCAGTTCTTCCGGGAGCTGTTTCCCAATGCCCCGTATGATTCATGGTATGAATGCCGCCGGAGCGATAAAGGCATCCGGGGCAGGGTGCATCATATGCTTACGCGCATCAAAACAGCGGACGGGAAAACTGTATGGGTGTTCTGCCGGGAAGAACTTGCCTATTACTGGCGCAACCTGTCCCATGAAGACAGCACGGTGTTTGAGATCATGAACAGCCTCGACAGTTACTTCGACTGGGACAGGGAATTCAACGTCGTGCCGGCTGCGTCTGCTTCAGCCTGGTTCAACCAGGGCTGGCCGTCCTGCGGTGAAACGGAGGAGCTGATCCTGCTGTCTTACGGATAAATGAGTAAAAGCAGGAAGCGTACGCAACCAAAACTGACAGAAAACGCAAAACTGTGTTAACTGCAGTTGGTAGATTTTTCGCAACCGAATATTACAATTTTCATAGAAATCAAAGATCTGAGGGAAAACCGTTCGTAATCTATATGATCTTTGCTTTCCTGACGATCACGATTGCCGAAGCCCTGCATTACTTTCCCGGACTGGGGGCACTGAATGCCTTCGGTACGGAACATCTCGGACTGCAGCTGGCATTGCTTGCGGCAGGCATGACCGCATTCGCGGTTCTGACGCTGCTTTCCTGCAGGAAAGCGTGTGCAGATTTTGAAAAGACAGATCTGTAGAAAGGAAATCTATGTTAAAAGACAATCTGGCGCTGCTGCGGCGGCTCTACGGGTATTCCCAGGAAGAGATCGCCGAGAAGATAGGCATCTCGCGCCAGGCGTATTCGAAATGGGAACTGGGCTCGACGATCCCGGATGTGGAGAAATGCAGCCTGCTGGCAGAGGTATACGGGACCACGGTCGACAGCCTGATCAAGACGAAAGAAACAGAGGGTATCGGGATGATCCCGCCCCCGCCGAAAGGGAAAAACATCTGGGGATCCGTTACGATCAACGACAGGGGGCAGATCGTGATCCCGAAGGAAGCGAGGGACAGGTTCTCCCTGACAGGGGGACAGAGGCTGATCGTCGTCAGTGATGAGACAGGTATCGCCCTGATCCCGGCGGAGACGTTCGAAGAGGGCATGCGGAAAGCCCTGGAGATGATCCATCTTGAAAAATGAGACACTGATCCGGTCATACAGGGATGCCGGATCGTTTTTTTCTGTCCTTCCGGTGATGCGCCGGGATTCGGTCCGTATCACCCAGCAAATCACAGGAACATTTGCGCATGGGTCTGTTATGATTAATCTGCAGGTACCTGCAATACTTCATACCGATACAGGAAGAAAACACCGGGAACGAAAGCGAACAATGACCAGGGCAGCGGAAGAGCACTGCAGGGGCAGGCGGCCTTTGTGGCGTTATCCGGTGTAAATCTTACAGGAGGCTGGTTCATGGAACTCGAGGAATTAAGGAATGCAATTTCCGCAGAACAGAAGAACGGGGCGCCTTTCATCATGGCGTCGATCGTCATATGGGCAATGATCACAGCCGTGTGTCTGCTGGAGATCCCGGTGCTGACACGGAACCTGCTTGTCTTCTGCTGTGCGGCGCCGCTTTTGCCGCTGGCATGGATCATGGGGAAGGTCATAAAGGTCGATATATTCGGCAGCACGAACCCGCTGTCGAAGCTGGGACTGCTGTTTACGATGAACCAGATGCTGTACCTGCTCATCGTGATGTGGGTATACAGTGCTGTACCGGATAAGATGGTCATGGTATATGCGATGGTATTCGGCGCGCACCTGCTGCCGTATTCATGGCTGTATAAATCAAAGGCGTATATGATCTTCGCAGTCTTCATACCGTTTGCGGCACTGCTGCTGGGACTCATGTGCAGTGCGCCGGCAGTCGCAGCCGCAATGGCTGTGACGGACATCGTGTTCGTGCTGCTGCTCCTGCAGGAGGTAAAGAAGACCGGGAATAGGAAAGAATAAGGACAGTGCAGTGATCTTTAAATATGTTTCGGAGGTGTTTCATGGATTTTTCAAAAGAGACAGCAAAAGAGATCGATAAGCTCTACAAAGGCAGGAAACACGTTGATCTGACGATCGGGATCCTGAAAGACGGACAGAAGGAGATACTCCACCTTGACCCGGAAAGAAAGCCCTCGCAGGATGAACTTGTCTATCCTGCCGGTTCCATCTGCAAGCTGTTCACGGCTTCCCTGGCCGCGAAGTATATCAGCGAGGGGAAACTGGACCTGCAGGCGCCCGTCAGCGCGTATATACCGGGTCTGCCGGAACGGTATTATCCGTCACTGGAAAAACTGGCAACACATACGTCCGGCTATACGACACAGCCGTACAGCCTGCTGACGACGATCCCGTTCTTTGTGAAGATGAACCGGGAAGGCGGTCTTTTCCACACGAACCCGTTCCGCGGGTATCCGGATGAAGAGGGCATGCTGAAGATCATCCGTGAGACGAAACTGGAGGATAAGCCTTATAAGTTCGTCTATTCCAATATCGGCATGAGCATCCTCGGATACATTGCCGGCCGGGTCAGCGGCGAAGGCTTCTGGGACAGCATGAACCGCTACATCCGTGAAGACCTCGGTCTGAAGAACACATTCCTCGGCAATGTCGGCCTGGTCGGCTTTGACCGCAAAGACCGGCCGTGCAGCTGCTGGAAGTGGGAGAAAGAGGACATCATCGCCCCTGCAGGCGCACTGAATGCAACGGTCAGCGACCTGCTGGATTTCGCACAGATCAACCTGGACGGATCCCTGCCGTATCTCGCCATGTGCCACGAGGTGCACGGCCCGTGCGAGAAGAATGCACAGAGCGGCCTGGCCTGGAGGCTGGAAAAGGATATTCCGGTAAGCTGGCATACAGGCGCTGCAGGCGCTTTCAACGCATTCATCGGCCTGAACCGTAAGACGAAGACAGCCGTCGCTGCGGCGGTCAATTACGGCCTGGTCAATGCGGAACAGATCGGGTTCTCGATCCTGCGGAATGACCTCTGCGATGCAGACAGCACCTCGGATGACATCCTCTGAAATATCCGTTATTCTGAAACACAAAGGAGAACCTGCCCATGCATGAAGGAAAGAACGATCCCCGGTCACTGGTGATGCTCATATCTGCGCTCCTGATCTTCGGATCGATCGGGATCATAAGGAGGTTTATCCCGCTTTCCTCCGCGTTTCTCGCATTCGCAAGGGGCACGCTCGGCGGACTGTTCATCCTTGCCTTCATGAAAGTGACGGGGAGGCGGATCCTCGGCGGGATGAATGCCGGACAGTTCCTGTGGCTGGCATGCACGGGTGCGGTCATGGGCTGCAACTGGATCCTCCTGTTTGAGGCATACGAACATACGACCATCGCCGTCGCGACACTCTGTTACTACATGCAGCCGACGATCGTCATGCTGGTGTCCCCGTTCCTGTTCAAAGAGAAGCTGACGAAGAAAAAAGCCGTCTGTGCCGCTGCGGCGCTCATCGGCATGATGCTGGTATCCGGCGTATTCGAAGGGGGCGGTGCACAGTCCCGTGATATGCGGGGCATCCTGTTCGGTCTCAGTGCGGCTGTACTCTATGCCGGGGTCGTGATCATGAACAAGAAGATCCGCGGGATCGACGTATACCGGAAGACAGCCGTCCAGCTTCTGTCAGCCGGCCTTGTCATGGTGCCGTACCTCGTTCTGGGGAAAGGGTTCCCGGCAGCTGTGCCGGACCTGCCCGTCATCCTGCTGCTGCTGACAGCGGGCATCTTCCATACCGGGATCGCCTACGTCCTGTATTTCGGCAGTATGGACGGACTGAAGGCGCAGTCGATCGCGATCTACAGTTATATCGACCCGGTCTCGGCACTGCTGTTCTCCGCCGTCTTACTCAGGGAGACGATCAGTATTTCCTGTCTGGCAGGTGCGGTCCTGATCATCGGGTCTGCGCTCGTCTGTGAGCTGCCGGCAGAAAAAAGTACATAATACCGGCAGTCCCCATTGGGAATCTTGCGATGTGACCGTACGTTACCTATAATAAATGCGAACGAACGGTCGCATTTTTACTTTACGGATATAAAACTGTCCGGATCGACAGAAACGGGGTGATTCGAATGATACTGACAACAGAACGGCTGGTCCTGCGTCCGTGGGAAGACAGGGACGCAGAGAGCCTGTATGAATACGCAAAGGATGAACGCGTCGGTCCTGCAGCCGGCTGGCCGCCGCATACGGATGTTGAAAACAGCAGGCAGATCATCCGCACCGTTTTCGCTGCGGAAGAGACCTACGCTGTCTGCCGGAAAGAAGACGGCAGGGCGATCGGCTGTGTTTCCCTTATGAGGGGAAGCCGCAGCCGGCTGAAACTTCCGGAGACAGAAGGCGAGCTCGGATGCTGGCTCGGTGTCCCTTTCTGGGGACAGGGCATTATTCCCGAAGCGTTAAGGGAACTGATCCGTCATGCATTCAGAGACCTGGAACTGCAGACACTCTGGTACGGCTGGTTCGACGGCAATGAAAAGTCTGCGCGCGTACAGGGGAAACTCGGCTTTTCCTATGACCGTGCGGAACCGGACGTATGGTGGCCGCTGGTGAATGAGACGCATACGCATCACTTTTCAAAACTGACAAGGGAGGCGTGGCTGAACGGCTTTCAATACCGCAGGTGTACATCTGCAGAGAGTCAGGCTGCCCTGCAGCTGGCATGGGAGGTATTCCTCGAATATGAATCCCCGGACTATTCCCCGGAAGGAACGGAAACATTCCGCAGATTCCTCCGCGATGAGAATTCTCTTTCCCGGATCGAATATGCCGGTGCCTTTGACGGGAAGCAGCTGATCGGGATGATCGGCTTCCGTCCGTCCGACAGGCATATCTGCTTCTTCTTTGTGAAGGGCAGTTATCACAGGCTCGGCGTCGGCACGCGCCTGTTCCGGGCTGTCCTGGAAAGATATCCGGGCGGACCGCTGACGGTGAATTCTTCGCCGTACGGACTGCCATTCTATAAATCGCTGGGTTTTACAGAGGAAGACAGCGAACAGACCGTGCACGGGATCCGGTTCACGCCGATGATCCTGCACATGTAACGGGAGGTATAGAGATATGTGCACAAGCATCGTCGTCAATAAAAAGAAAACGATCGTCGGCTGGAACCTTGACCTGCTCGGCATGGAACACCGCGTCCGGAAAGATGAGCGCGGCGTATATATCGAGGTCTATGACATGAAAGAAGGCTGGATGCCTCTTTTCGGGGCGAATTCACGCGGCGATTTCGTCGGGATGCCGACATGCTGGCCGTTTGATGACAGGTCCGATCCGAAAGGGGACGGGGAGAATGTGCTCCTGCTGGATATCGATCTTTTGCTGCAGAAGAAAACACTGCAGCAGGTCCGTGAACTCGCGCAGGAACGGCCGGTATACAGTGTGCCGGGGTCGACGTTCATGTCTGCGCTTTCCGATGCGCAGGGCAATGTCCTCTATATCGTCCCGGGGCAGGGATGTTTATATCAGGAAAGACCGGAATACACGGTCATGACGAATTTCTCACCGTTCAAAGGTTTCCGCGAAACGCATCCGTGGATGGGCATGGACAGATATAACACGGCACGGAAGATGCTGGAGAATGCAGGTGACGATTTTGATGCCGAAGACTGCTTTGCCGTACTGCGTGCTGCCTCCCAGACGGTCTGCCCGACTGTTGTATCCATGGTATTCGATGTGCAGGCAGGAACGGTATACTGGTGTACGGACAGGCAGTGGGATGACATTCATACTGCCGTACTGCAGGATGTATCCGGGCAGGGGGAATGATGAAACTCTCGAAACTGGGGATCTGCGGCATCATCAGCCTGCTTTCCTATATGGCGATGGTCGTGTTCTCACCGCTTGCATATCCGGGATATGACTGATTCAGCATGGCTGTCAGCGATCTTTCCGCAGAGGGTGCGCCTTCTGCGAAGCTTGCGTCACAGCTGAATGCCCTGTTCGGACCGTGCGCGGTCGTATCCGTTATGGCGGTATGCGCCGCTTCGGCGCATTTCCGCTCAAAGGTACTGAAAGCGGGCATATACGCATTTGCGGCGATGCTGACGGGACCGCTTGGTACGGCGCTGGCACTGAAAGCGGTATTCGGACTGTTTGAAAGGTTCAGCACATTCTCCGCTGTTGTGTTCAATGCGGTTCTCGGCTGGTATCTGTATACGGGAAGATTCGAAACGGCACAGACGGAGTGAAGGACGGGATATATGGATACAGTACTGGAAACGGAAAGACTGATCCTGGACCGGGTCAGGGAAACAGACAGGGAGGATTATTTCCGGAACATCTCCCATGACAGGAAGGTGCTGGAAACGTTCATCTGCAGATATGCCGAAACACCGGATGAGGTCGATCTTTCCGCTTATATCAATAATGAGAAACTCTTCGCGATCCGCCTGAAAGAGACGGGCAGGCTGATCGGCATCATCCTGTATTTTGACGAAACGGAAGATTCCTGCGAGATCGGCTACGGCATCGGGTCTTCTTACTGGGGCAAAGGTTATATGACGGAAGCCGTAAGAAGGTTCCTTTCCTTCTGTTTTGCGGATAAAGGCTTCCGTACGGTATACGCCTCCTTTTTTACGGGGAATGAGGCTTCACGGCGCGTCATGGAAAAATGCGGCATGGAATTCAGCCGTTTTTCCGAAAAAGAACTGGTCTATATGGGGGAGGAAAAGGATCTCACATATTACGCGATCTGCAGGGCTTAAACAAAACAAAGCGCATATTCTGCTAGAATAGATTTGCAGTATTCCTGCTTTTGTCAAAGGGTGATCATGAAAGAGAGATTCAAGACCATATTTGCTTTTACGATACTGCTGTTCCTCGTCATCGCCGGATTCGTCTTTTCATCGACGGATCGCAAAGACGACATCTATCCGGATGAGGATACTTTGATCATGCTGTACGGCGAGGCGCACGGCGCAAAGGTCTATTATGATCTCGAGCTGGAATTGTGGGAAAAGAATTACGCGGAAGGCTGCCGCAGCCTGTTCGTCGAACTGCCGTATTACAGTGCGGAGTTCCTGAACCTGTGGATGAAGGAAGACAGCGATGAGCTCCTCGACGCCTTCTTTGCGGATATCCGCGGTACCCAGTCCGGCAATCAGGATTATTATGAATTCTTTCAGGGGATAAAGAAGTCCTGTCCGGAAACGATCTTTTACGGTACGGATGTCGGCCATCAGTACAATACGACCGGGAAACGGTATCTGCAGTATCTTCATGACAGCGGGCAGAGCACATCCGATAACTATGCGCTGGCGTATAACTGCATCCGCCAGGGGAAGGACTATTATTCCTCGGAACGTACCGATTCGGGCATATCGGCAGTACGCGAAGAATATATGGTATCCAACTTCATCGACGCGTACGAACGCTGCGGCGGCGGGAAGGTCATGGGCATCTACGGAAGCTGGCATACGGCAGCGCGGGAAGCGGACAGGATGACCGGCAGGCTGATCGCCCGTTACGGGGATATCGTCAGCACGGTCCGGCTCTCCTCAATTGCCCTGGATACGGATCCGTACGCGTTCGGCTTCAGTATCTCCGGCATCGTATTCCTGGTGATGCTGATGATTCCGAACCTGTACTGGGCAAAATATGCGAGACCTGAAGGATATGAAGAAGCTTCCCGCAGGGAGAACAGGATCCTGCTTATGCTTGAGCGCGCTGGGGAGGTCGCCGTATCCGCGTGCCTGCCCGTATTCCGTTCTTTTGAGCCATGCATACGGAAGCTTCCGGAAGGGATATTCTTCGATATGCGGATCATCCTCTGGGCAGCGGCATTCGGGCTCATGATCCTGTATGAGCTGTACTGGTTAAGATACTTCCGGAGCAGCAGGACACTGAAGGATATGTATTCCTCCTATGCCGGATTCCCTGTTGCCGGGGCATCGCTGCCCGTGATCGCGGCGCTGCTTCTGGGGATCTATTCCCGCAACCTGGTCATGTTGTGCGCCTCCGTTATCCTCGGGACCGGGCATATCGGCATCCATCTGGCGCACAGAAAGGAGACAGAAAATGCTTGATACAGCTGCTGAGAACATAATGGTGATCGGACCTGTATTTGCCGTATGCTGGGCTTTGATGATCGTATCGGCGATCTACAGGCCGCAGAGGTATTCCAACAGTATCCTGCTGATGTTCACGCTGGCAGTGACAGTCGTGTTCATTGCCGGCTTCCTGGGGGATTATGCCGGCGTATTCCTGCTGGTATGCTTCGCGCTGGCGATGCTCGTCCTGCTGCTGGTGCCGGTACTGCTGATCCTAAACGGCATCCAGATGATCAAGCGCGAATCGCTTTCCCTCGCGCATGTACTGTCCCTTTGCCTCGGCGTCTTCGTCGGCACCGGCGAGATCGGCGCTTTCGTTTATGTACTCGCCATGAACGGCTCATACGGTACGGGGAAGCTGGATTACTGGGTGCTGCTCCTGGTCTTTACGGTATTCTATTTCAGCCTGCTGGTATTGTGCTTTGTCCTCTATTCCGTCTTCATGCAGATCATGCCGCACAGGATGAACTTCAATTATGTGATCATCCACGGCTGCGGCCTGCTGGGCGGCGAACGCATGACGAAGCTGCTGTCCAGCCGTGTCGACAAGGCAGTCGAGATCTATGGGAAGTGCAGAAAGAAGCCGATGCTGATCCCGAGCGGCGGACAGGGCCCGGATGAAAAGATCTCCGAAGCGGAAGCGATGAGGCGCTACCTCCTTGAGAAGGGCATACCGGAAGAAAAGATCCTCGTGGAAGACAGGTCAGCGACGACAAGGGAGAATATCCTGAATTCGAAAGAGATCATCGGTTCCCGGGAAGGGCCGAAGAAAACTGCCCTGATATCGAGTAATTACCATGTTTACCGCTGTCTCAGGATCGCCAGGGATCTCGGTTTCCGCTGCACAGGCATCGGTGCCGACGTCGCACTGTATTACTGGCCGTCCGCGCTGATCCGTGAGTTCATCGCGGTATTCGTGAACAGGAGTTTCCTGATCCGGGCAATGATCGGCTATGTGATCTTCATCAGCCCGGTCCTGTACGGCCTGCTGGTCTGAAAAGAAATGAAATTTCTGAAAATTCCATGAAAATAATCATAAATCATGGAATTTTTTCAAAAATGTTTGAAAATAACGAACTTTCATATATAATGTCGCTAAAGCAGTGAAGAGGAGTAGTACCTTCGCAAAAGCTTTCAAGCGAGCCCTGTATGGTGGAAGTGGGCAGAGGAAAGCGGGGGGAACGTGCCTTGGAGCAGGTACTGCGAAGGTTTCCGAGCAGTTCACGTAGAGACCGCGTTAAGGGAAAGAGTGTCCGGATCATTCCGGAAACAAAGGTGGCACCGCGAATTTTATCGTCCTTTGACAGAGATGTCAGAGGATTTTTATTTTTACGGAGGATCTCATGAGAATGCGACGATGCATAACAGCCGGTGAGGCGCACTGAAAATAGAGAGAAAGGAAGGAAAAAAGAATGAAAAAAGAAGATATCAAAAAAGTTGTTCTCGCTTACAGCGGAGGTCTCGATACCTCGATCATCATCCCCTGGTTAAAGGAAAACTACAACAACTGTGAAGTCATTGCCGTCTCCGGAAATGTCGGACAGGCCGATGAACTCGAGGGGCTGGAAGAGAAAGCGCTGAAGACAGGTGCTTCCAAACTGTATGTACTCGATCTCATGGATGAATATGCGGATGACTTCATCCTGCCGTGCCTGAAAGCAGGGGCAGTCTATGAAGATTACCTGCTCGGCACAAGCCACGCAAGACCGGTCATCGCCAAAGGCCTGGTCGAGGTAGCCCTGAAAGAGAATGCGGACGCGATCTGCCACGGCTGCACCGGCAAGGGAAATGACCAGGTCCGTTTCGAACTGGCAGTCAAGCACTTCGCGCCGTCGATGCCCGTCATCGCGCCGTGGAGGGAATGGGATATCAAATCCAGAGACGAAGAGATCGACTATGCGGAAGCGCATAATATCCCCTTAAGGATCTCCAGGGAGACCAACTATTCCAAGGATAAGAACATGTGGCACCTGTCCCATGAAGGCCTTGACCTGGAAGACCCGGGCAACGAACCGCAGTATGAAAAACCGGGTTTCCTGGAGATGTGCGTATCACCGTTCGACGCGCCGGATACACCGGAAGTCCTGGAAATGGAATTCGAGAGCGGCAAGCCGGTCAGCCTGAACGGTAAGCAGATGTCCATGAAGGAGATCATCCTTGAACTGAACAAGATCGGCGGGCGCAACGGCATCGGCCTTCTCGACATCGTTGAGAACCGTCTTGTCGGCATGAAGAGCAGGGGCATCTACGAGACGCCGGGCGGGACGATCCTGTATGAAGCGCACAAATATCTTGAGACGATCACCCTCGACAAGATGACGGCGCATAAGAAAGAAGAGCTCGCACTGACGTTCGCGGAACTGGTATACAACGGCCAGTGGTTCACGCCGCTGCGTGAAGCGCTCAGTGCCTTCGTTGACAAGACGCAGGAGAAGGTCACCGGCAAGGTCAAACTGAAGCTCTACAAAGGCAATATCATCAAGGCCGGCGTATGGAGCCCGTACTCCCTGTACAGTGAAGACCTGGCATCCTTCGGTGAATCCGATTATGACCAGACCGACAGCAAAGGCTTCATCAACCTGTACGGACTGCCGATCCAGGTACAGGCGCTGGTCGACAGCAAAAACAAAAAGTAAAAAAGGAGAACAGCATGGCAAAGATGTGGGCAGGAAGGACAGACGGGATCACGGATCCCATCGCAGATGAATTCAATTCTTCGATACGGATCGATCAGAGAATGTACAAGGAGGATATCACCGGTTCTCTTGCGCACGCGAAGATGCTGAAGAAACAGTCCATTATCCCGTCAGGTGCCGCCGATCATATCATCGGCGCCCTGGCCGGGATACTGGAAGATATACAGAAAGGGGACCTTGTCATCGATCCTGAAGCGGAAGATATCCATATGTTCGTCGAGCAGGTCCTCACCGAGCGGATCGGCGACGAAGGCAAGATGCTGCATACGGCAAGGAGCCGCAACGACCAGGTCGCCAACGATACGAGGATGTACCTGCGGAGCGCATCGGAAGATATGCAGAAGAAGGTCGGCGCCATTGTCGAAGTGCTGTGTGAGACAGCGGAAGCGAACAAAGATGTGATCATGCCCGGCTATACGCATATGCAGAGGGCGCAGCCGGTCGTATTCGGCCAGCATATGCTCGCCTATGCGATGATGTTCCTGCGCGATATCGAACGCCTGCAGGACCTGACGAAGCGGATGAACCGCTCAGTCATCGGCGCATGCGCGCTGGCAGGCACGACTTACGATATCGACAGGGAATACGAAGCAGAACTGCTCGGCTTCGATCAGATCGCGATGAATTCCATGGATGCGGTCAGCGACAGGGATTTCTGCCTGGAACTGCTCTCCGCACTGTCGATCCTGATGATGCATGTGTCAAGGATGGCCGAAGAGCTGATCCTGTGGTCAAGCTGGGAGTTCCGGTTCATTGAACTGTCCGACGCCTATACGACAGGTTCCTCCATCATGCCGCAGAAAAAGAACCCGGATATGGCAGAGCTGCTCCGCGGCAAGACCGGCCGGGTATACGGCGACCTGATGTCGCTGCTTACGGTCATGAAGGGCATCCCCCTTGCCTACAACAAGGACATGCAGGAGGACAAGGAACCTGTATTCGACGCCCTGGATACGGCAGGGATGTGCCTGGATGTCCTGGCACCGATGCTGGCATCGATGAAGGTGAACGCCCCGGAGATGTATAAGGCGGCGCAGAAAGGCTTCATCAACGCGACAGACCTCGCCGATTACCTCGTAAAGAAAGGCATGCCGTTCCGTGCGGCATATAAGATCTGCGGTCAGATCACGGCAGCGTGCATCGCTTCCGGGGAAGTCCTCGAAACGCTTCCGCTTGAAGCTTACCGCACATATTCCGAGCTGTTTGAAGAAGATCTCTATCAGGCGATCGATCTGAAAACAGCCGTCAATTCCAGGATCTCGGCGGGCGGCACAGGCATAAAGTCTGTGGAAGCGCAGATCGTATGGGTAAAACAGCAGCTGGAGGAATTATTATGATCCGTGTATTCATCGACGGCAGTTCCGGGACGACCGGGCTGCAGATCCGCGAAAGACTCAGCCTGCGGGAGGATATCGAGCTGATAACCGTCCCGTTCGAGCAGCGCCATGACCCGTCGGTAAGGAAAGACGCAATGTGCAAAGCGGATATCGCATTCCTCTGCCTGCCGGACGACGCCGCAAGGGAAGCGGCAGGATTCGTCAGCGAAGATGACGTCATCCTGATCGATACGTCGACGGCGCACCGCACCGATCCCGCATGGACTTACGGTCTTGCGGAGATGGCAGGGCAGCGGGAGCTGATCAGAAAGAGCAGGCGGATCGCAAATCCCGGCTGCCACGCGACCGGGTTCATCACCCTGGTGCAGCCGCTGATCGCAGCGGGGATCCTGAAGAAGGACGCACAGCTGGACTGCTTCTCCCTGACCGGGTATTCCGGCGGCGGGAAGAAGATGATCGCGGAATATGAAGCCGCAGACAGGAGCCCTTTGCTGAAGGGACCGCGCATGTATGCGCTCCCCCAGAAGCACAAGCACCTGAAGGAGATGAAACAGATCTGCGGCCTTGCGTATGAACCGGTATTCTGTCCGGTCGTGGCTGATTTCTTCAGCGGGATGGAGACCGTTATCACGCTGCACGGCGGACAGGTAAACGGCTCGATCGAAGATATAAAGAACTGCTATAAGGCACTGTATACGACACCGCTGATCCATTTCAGCGGCCAGGCGGATGAGAACGGCTTCCTCTCGGCAGCCGCATGCAGCGGCAGGGATGATCTCGAGATCAGTGTTTATGGCAATGAAGACAGGATCACGCTCGTATCGCGCTTTGACAATCTCGGCAAAGGCGCATGCGGGGCAGCGATCCAGAATATGAATATCGTGACGGGACTGGCGGAAGATACCGGTCTTGTATGGAAAGGATAAAACGATGGAATGGATCAACGGCGGTGTCTGTGCACCGAAGGGATTTAAGGCAGGCGGCATCCACTGCGGCATCAGGCCTAACCAGACAAAGAAGGATCTTGCGCTGATCGTATCGGACACACCGTGTACGGCAGCCGGCATGTTTACGAAGAACGCTGTAAAGGCAGCGCCCGTCCTCGTGGATATGGAATGCATTAAGAGCGGTACGGCAAAGGCGGTATTCGCCAACTCCGGCATCGCCAACGCATGCGCGCCGCATGACATGGAGAATGCGCTCGCCATGCAGAAGCTTGCGGCAGACGCCCTCGGCGTCCCGGCAGGGCAGGTGCTGGTCGGTTCGACCGGCGTCATCGGCAAAGACCTGGACATCGCAAAGATCGAAGCAGGCCTGCCGCTGCTTATGGATACGCTGTCCGCGGATGAAGCAGGTTCCGATTCTGCGGCTTCCGCGATCATGACGACGGATACGGTCAAGAAGGAATATGCGGTATCGTTCGAAGTGAACGGCAAAGAGGCTGTGATCGGCGGCATCTCCAAGGGGTCCGGCATGATCCATCCGAATATGGGGACGATGCTGTGCTATCTGACGACCGACTGCGCCGTCAGCCCGGCGATCCTGAAAAAAGCGCTGAAGGAAGTCTGTGACGTGACCTTTAACCGGATCAGCGTCGACGGGGATACATCCACGAACGACAGCCTGATCATCCTGGCGAACGGGCAGGCAGGAAATGCCTGCATCGAAGCGGAGGATGAAGACTATGCAGTATTCGCTGCCGCGCTTAAGGAGATCTGCACGGCACTTGCCAGGAAGATGGCAAAAGACGGGGAAGGCGCGAAGCACCTGATCACATGCAGGGTAGCTTCCTGTGAAAGCGAAGCGAAAGCGGAGACGCTGGCCAAATCCGTCATCGGCTCCTCGCTGACGAAGGCTGCCATCTTCGGCGAAGATGCCAACTGGGGCAGGGTGCTGTGCGCGCTCGGCTATTCCGGCGAAGCCTTCGACCCGCTGCAGACGGACATTGCCTTCGCTTCGGAAGCCGGCAGGATCGACGTCTGCGCAAAGGGTAAAGGACTTGCGTTCGATGAGGATCTCGCAAAGAAGATCCTGCATGAGGATGAAGTCATCATCGATATCGAAATGAATGAAGGCGAAGCGTCGGCGGTATGCTGGGGCTGCGACCTGACCTATGACTATGTAAAGATCAACGGAGATTACCGGACATGAATGTAAACGCACTGGATAACAGCACAAGGGCAGAACTGCTTGTACAGGCGCTGCCGTATATGAAGAAGTATTACGGCAAGACGATCGTCGTCAAATACGGCGGCAATGCCATGATCAGCGACGACCTCAAGGAACAGGTCATGGAAGACGTCGTTCTCCTCAGCATGGTCGGCATCCGCGTCGTCCTCGTCCACGGCGGCGGCCCGGAGGTCTCCGACCTGATGAAGCGTCTCGGCAAGGAACCGGAGTTCGTCGACGGACTCAGGGTGACGGATGCAGAGACCGTATCGATCGCGCAGATGGTGCTGGCAGGGCGCATCAACAAGTCCCTGGTCTCGCTCCTGCAGATGAAAGGCGGCAATGCCGTAGGCCTTTCCGGCATCGACGGCAGACTGATCCAGGCTGTGCAGAAGGATGAGAAGCTCGGTTATGTCGGGACCGTTACGAAAGTGAACCCGGAGCCGGTCCTGAGCCTGCTCGACAGCGGCTATATCCCGGTCATCTCGACGCTCGGCTGTGATGATGGCGGCAACATCTATAATATCAACGGCGATACCGCGGCAGGGAAGATCGCTGCAGCCGTCGGTGCCGAAAGACTGATCATGATGACGGATATCGACGGCATACGTACAGACCGCCACGATCCGGATACGCTGCAGTCCGAACTTACCGTACAGGCTGCGCAGGACCTGATCGCCGACGGTTCGATCAGCGGCGGCATGATCCCGAAGGTGCAGTGCTGCATCGACGCCCTCGCAGAAGGCGTGTCCGCAGCAGTCGTTATCGACGGACGCGTGCCGCACGCGATCCTGATGGAGATACTGACAGACGAAGGCGCAGGAACGATGTTCAGAAAGGATACGAAATGAGTACGATCAGACAGCTGGATGAAACCTATATTGCGAAGACATACGGACGTTTCCCGGTAACGCTTGTCAGCGGGAAGGGCTCCGTCGCGCTCGATGAAGCTGGAAACGAATATATCGACCTCGGCTCCGGCATCGCGGTCAACCTGTTCGGCTACAGCGACGATGTCTGGAAGGAAGCTGTCATTGCACAGCTGAATACGCTCCAGCATACGTCGAACCTGTACTATACAGGCCCGTGCGCAAAGCTGGCGGAAGAACTGTGCACAAGGACAGGGATGAAGAAGGTCTTCTACTGCAATTCCGGCGCGGAGGCCAACGAATGCGCGATCAAGGCCGCAAGGAGATGGGGACAGCTTCATAAGGGCGATGACTGTTATACGATCATCACGCTGAAGGATTCCTTCCACGGCCGTACGCTCACGACAC
Source organism: Solobacterium sp. (assembly GCA_024698805.1). Taxonomy (GTDB): domain Bacteria; phylum Bacillota_I; class Bacilli_A; order Erysipelotrichales; family Erysipelotrichaceae; genus Bulleidia. The sequence goes on along the minus strand of JAILQT010000086.1, from coordinate 6,991 downwards.
TGGCGGCGACAGGACAGGATGCGTTCCACCAGCTGTTCCTGCCGCTGACGCCCGGTTTCGTGCATGCGGAAGCAGGAAATATCGAAAGCGTTAAAGAACTAGTAAAAAAACACCGCGTATGCGCGGTCATGATCGAATGCGTACAGGGTGAAGGCGGCGTCAACGCCCTCGACAGACAGTTCGTAAAGGACCTGGTGCAGCTGGCGGAAGAAGAGCACCTGCTCATTATCGACGATGAAGTGCAGACAGGCAACGGCCGCACAGGCACGCTGTATGCCTATATGCAGTACGGTTTTACGCCGGATATCGTGACGACCGCAAAGGGTATCGGCGGCGGTCTGCCGATCGGCGTGACGATGCTCGGCGAGAAGGTGCAGGATATCTTCCATCCCGGTGACAACGGTTCCACTTTCGGCGGCAACCCCGCAGTCTGTGCCGGCGCCCTCAGCAACCTGCAGCGCCTCGATGACGCAATGCTCAAAGAGGTGCAGGAGAAAGCCGCATGGATCCGCAGCGAACTGGAAAACGCCCCGGGCGTCGCCGGTCTCAGCGGACTCGGACTGATGGTCGGCATCGAGCCTGTCCATGCGAAAGCAGCGGATATCGCAGCGAAATGCCTGGCGAAGGGAGTCCTTGTGCTGACAGCCAAAGGCAACAAGGTAAGGCTCCTGCCGGCGCTGAATATCCCTGATGAGATTCTGAAGAAAGGTATCGGAGTGCTGAAAGAAGTGCTCGCGGAGGAATAAGATGGACCTGAAGGGTAAAGATTTTCTGAAACTGCTGGATCTCAGTACCGAAGAGATCGGGGGCCTGCTGGATCTTTCGGCAGAACTGAAGGCGAAAAAGAAACAGGGTATCCCGCACAGGCTCTGTGAAGGGAAGAACATCGCCCTGATCTTTGAGAAGACCAGTACGCGCACAAGGTGCGCCTTTGAGGTCGCTGCGTACGATCTCGGCATGGGATGCACATACCTCGGTCCGACCGGTTCGCAGATCGGCATCAAGGAAACGATCGCCGATACGGCAAGGGTGCTTGCCGGGATGTATGATGCGATCGAATACAGGGGCTTCGGCCAGCAGATCGTGCAGGAGCTCGCGGATTATTCCAAAGTACCCGTATACAACGGACTGACCAATGAATACCATCCGACGCAGGTGCTTGCGGATCTTCTGACGATCCGTGAGAAGTTCGGGAAACTGAAGGGTATTCATCTTGTATATATGGGGGACGCACGCTACAACATGGGCCGTTCCCTGATGGTCGGCTGCGCAAAGATGGGTCTGCATTTTACGGCATGCTCGCCCGAAGGTTATTTTCCGCCCGAAGACCTCACGGAAACATGCAGATCCATCGCTGCCGGTACCGGCGCTGTGATCACGTTCGAATCCGATCCCGCAAAAGCAGTCGCGGACGCAGACGTCGTCTATACCGATATCTGGGTATCGATGGGCGAACCTGAGAAGGTATGGGAGGAGAGGATCTCCCTGATGAAGCCCTACCAGGTCAACGCAAAGCTGATGGAGAATGCGAAGGATACATGCATCTTCATGCACTGCCTGCCTTCCTACCATGACCTGAAGACGGAGATCGGCAAAAAGGTCGGCGAGAAGTACGGCATGGACGGTCTCGAAGTGACCGATGACGTCTTTGAGAGTGAACGCTCCGTCGTCTTTGAAGAGGCGGAGAACCGCATGCATACGATCAAGGCGGTGATCGCCGCCACGCTCTCATGAAAAGGAAAGCCTGGCTGGTCCTGGGTGACGGAACCGTCCTGGAAGGCACCGGCTTCGGCGCAGAGACGGAATGTACCGGGGAACTGGTCTTCACGACGAACATGTGCGGCTATATCGAGACGCTGAGCGACCCGAGCTATGCCGGACAGATCGTCATGCAGACATTCCCGCTGATCGGCAATTACGGGATCATTCCGGAAGATTTTGAAGGAGAACCTGCATTGAAGGGGTATGCGGTGCGCGAGTACTGCGATACCCCCTCGAATTTCCGCTGTAAAAAAACGCTGGACACATTTCTGAAAGAGAAAGGGATACCGGGGATCGCCGGGATCGATACAAGGCATGTGACGCAGATCCTCAGGGAACATGGCGTTATGAACGCGGCGATCGTTTCGAAGGACCCGGGAGACCTTTCTTTTCTGCGTGATTACGCGGTAACGGATGTCCTTTCCGAAGTGTCCGTAAAAGAGAAGACGCTTTACCCTGCGGAAAACAGGAAATACGATGTTGTCCTGATCGACTGCGGCGCGAAGCAGAATATCATCCGCGAACTGAATGCGCGCGGATGCAGCGTCACGGCCGTGCCGTATGATACTGCCGCAGAGGAGGTCCTTGCCATGGATCCGGACGGCATTATGCTGTCGAACGGGCCCGGCGATCCTGCCGAGAACACATATACGATCGAACAGATCCGCAGGCTGCTGGGAAAGGTGCCGATGTTCGGCATCTGCCTCGGCCACCAGCTGACAGCGCTGGCTGCAGGGGCTTCGACCTACAAGATGAAATACGGCCACCGCGGCGCCAACCAGCCGGTCAAGGACCTTGTCACGGGAAGGACATGGATCACGACGCAGAACCACGGCTATGCCGTAGATACAGACAGCCTGCCGGCTTATGCGAAGGCGCGCATGATCAACGCGAACGACGGATCCTGCGAAGGGATCGACTATCCGGAACATATGTGCTTTACGGTGCAGTTCCATCCGGAAGCGTGCGCAGGACCGAAGGATACGGCATATCTGTTTGACCGTTTCCTGAAGATGATGGAGGAGAATAACTGATGCCGAGAGATCTTACGATCCGGAAAGTACTTGTGATCGGCTCCGGTCCGATCGTCATCGGACAGGCAGCTGAATTCGACTATGCAGGCGCGCAGGCATGCAGTGTTTTAAAAGCGGAAGGGATCGATATCGTCCTGGCGAATTCCAATCCGGCGACGATCATGACGGACAAGCATCTGGCGGATGAGATCTATCTCGAGCCGCTCAATGAAGCGACGATCAAGAGGATCATCGAAAAGGAAAAACCGGATTCCATCCTGGCAGGGCTGGGCGGACAGACAGGTCTTACCCTGGCGCTGCAGCTGTCGCGTGACGGCTGGCTCGAGGAGCACGGCGTGCGCCTGATCGGCTCGGACATCGAAGCGATCGACCGCGCGGAAGACCGTGACCTGTTCCGTCAGGCCATGGAGAAGATCAACCAGCCTGTCGTTGCCAGCGAGATCGCCGTGACCGTGCAGGAAGCGCTGGATGCGGCGGAGAGGATCGGCTATCCCGTTATCGTCCGACCGGCATTTACGCTCGGCGGCAGCGGCGGCGGCATCGCGAACGATCCGCAGGAACTGGAAGTCACGGCGCGCACAGGCCTTGACCTTTCCCCGATCACGCAGGTGCTGATCGAGAAATCGATCGCCGGCTGGAAGGAGATCGAATTCGAGACGATGCGCGACGCCAAGGGCAACGTCATCGCGGTATGCTCGATGGAGAATGTCGACCCTGTCGGCATCCATACCGGGGATTCCGTCGTTGTATCCCCGTGCCTGACGCTCGCGGACAGGGAATTCCAGATGCTGCGGAAAGCATCGCTGGATATCATAACGGAGCTCAATATCGTCGGCGGCTGCAACGTCCAGCTCGCACTCGACCCGGAGAGCTTTGAATATGCGGTCATCGAGGTCAATCCCCGTGTCTCGCGTTCCAGTGCGCTCGCCTCAAAGGCGACGGGATACCCGATCGCGAAAGTCACTACGAAGCTGGCACTGGGCTATACGCTGGATGAGATCAGGAACGAGATCACCGGCGTGACCTGTTCCTGCTTTGAGCCGGCGCTGGACTATGTGGTCGTCAAATTCCCCAAGTGGCCGTTTGACAAATTCGCATCGCTGAGCAGGACGCTCGGCACGCAGATGAAGGCGACCGGTGAAGTCATGGCGATCGCTTCCTCCTTCGAGGCAGCGCTCCTGAAAGCATTAAGGGGCGCCGAGATCGGACAGGATACGCTGGACATGCCTGCACTTGCAGGAAGGGACATGCGGAAAGAGCTGCATCTGCAGGATGACCTGCGTCTTTTCCGTGTCTTTGAAGCCCTGAAGCAGGGCGTAAGTGTTGAAGAGATCCATGCGGTCACGATGATCGATGAGTGGTTCCTGTACAGGCTTGCAAACCTTGTGCGTTATGAGGAAAGCATCCGTACGGGGATCACGGAAGAACAGTATAAGGAAGGCAAGCGCCTCGGTTATACCGACGCCGCCCTGGAGCGGATCAGCGGGCAGGAAGTCCCGGGCACGGAACTGTCCTACAAGATGGTCGATACATGCGCTGCGGAATTCCGCGCTGCCACACCGTATTTCTATTCCAGTTCCGACCCGTACTGTGAATCCCGCGCCCTGAAGCGGAGCGGCAGGGATGTCATCATCGTCCTCGGCTCCGGCCCGATCCGTATCGGCCAGGGCATCGAATTCGATTACTCGTCTGTTCACTGCGTATGGACACTGCGGGAAATGGGCTATGATGTCGTCATCATCAACAACAATCCCGAGACGGTCTCAACGGATTTCGACACGGCGGACAGGCTCTACTTTGAACCGCTGTGCGAAGAAGACGTATGGAATATCATACAGGTCGAAAAACCGGTCGGCGTCGTCGTGGCTTTCGGCGGCCAGACCGCGATCCGTCTGACGAAGTTCCTGGACAGGAAGGGTGTCAGGATCCTCGGTACGTCCGCGGAAAGCATCGATCTGGCGGAAGACAGGGAACGCTTTGATGCGCTGCTCGAATCGATGCACGTGAAGCGTCCGAAGGGCTGTGCGGTGCGGACGATGGCGGAAGCCTGCGCGGCTGCGCAGGAGCTCGGCTTCCCCGTCCTGTTAAGGCCTTCGTATGTCATCGGCGGCCAGAATATGACGATCGCCCGCGAAGACGCGGACGTGTGCGAATATATGGGAAGGATCCTGAAGCAGGGGATCGAGAATCCCGTGCTGATCGACCAGTACCTTCCCGGTACGGAACTGGAGGTCGATGTCATCTCCGACGGGAAAGACGTGCTGATCCCCGGGATCATGGAACACATCGAACGTGCAGGCGTTCATTCCGGGGACTCTATCGCTGTCTACCCGCCGTACAATCTCAACGATAAGGACCGCAGCCGCGTCATCGAAGTATCGGAAGCGCTGGCGCTTGCGATGAAGACAAAGGGCCTCGTCAATATCCAGTACCTGATCTACGGCGGCGAGCTGTACGTTATCGAAGTGAACCCGCGTGCATCAAGGACGATCCCGTATATCTCCAAGGTGACGGATATCCCGATGGTGGATATCGCTTCAAAACTCATGCTGGGAGAAGAACTGCTGGCGCTCGGCTGCGGGACAGGCCTGGCTGAAGAGTCGGTCTTCCGCTGCGTCAAGGTCCCCGTATTCTCCTTTGAGAAGCTGGGCGACGCGGATTCGATCCTCGGACCGGAGATGAAATCGACCGGCGAAGTGCTCGGCATCGGCAGGACGCTTGCGGAAGCACTGTACAAAGGCCTTGCAGCCGCTGGACTGCGTGTGCCCGATTTCCATAAAGAGGGGGAACACGGCGTCCTGGTCAGTGTTGAAACGCATGATTACCAGGATATCCTGGATGTCGCGAAAAAACTCAGTGACCTCGGCATGAAACTGTACGCGACGCACGGCACCGCTGCAGCGATCGCCTCAATGGGTATCCCTGTGCAGGCTGCGGCCAATGTGACGGAAGGCGACGATATCCTGCGCCTGATGGATGAAGGCAAACTCAGCTATATCATCTATACCGGCGCTGCCAAGGATGAGACGATGGGCGACTACACTGCCCTGCACCAGAAGGCAATGCGTCTGAACATTCCGTGTCTCACCAGTGTCGATACGGCAAATGCGCTTGCGGAGATGATCGCAGGCCGCTACAATGCCGGCAATACCGAACTTGTTGATATCAACCATATGAGGAAGCAGCGCCGTACGGTCGCATTCACCAAGATGCATGACTGCGGCAACGACTACATCTTCATTGAGAATTTCGATAACTCCATCACAGGCGTCGAGTCCCTGTGCGTCACGCTCTGCAGGCATCATTTCAGTATCGGTGCCGACGGCATCGTCCTGATCGAGGCATCGGAAAAAGCAGATGCGAGGATGCGCAGCTTCAACATGGACGGGACGGAAGGCATGATGGCCGGCAACAACCTCCGGTGCATCGGCAAATACCTGTATGATAAAGGCGTCGTCACAAAAGATACGATGACGATCGAAACGGCGGAAGGCATCCATACCGTAAAGGTATATACCAACGGCGGGAAAGCCGGGACGATATCCGTCGATGTAGGGAAAGTACACTGGAAGCCGGAAGATATCCCGGTCAATACAGATCTTCCCGAAATCGTGGACATGCCTTACGGGAAATACAGGATCACGTGTCTTTCCGTAGGCAATCCGCACTGCGTCATCTTTGATCCGGCGATCGATACGATCGATCTGGAGAAAGAGGGAAGCGCGCTGGAATATGCAGAGATATTCCCCGACAGGGCGAATGTCGAATTCGTCCGCGTCGTTGACCCGTGCACGCTCCGCGTACGGGTCTGGGAACGCTCCAACGGCGCTACGCTTGCCTGCGGCACGGGTGCCTGCGCTGCCGCGGCAGCTGCGGTAAGGCTCGGATACTGCAGGGAAAATGCGGATATAAAGGTCAAGCTTCCCGGCGGCGATATGTATGTGCGCATCAGCGATGACCGTGTCACGCTGACAGGCGGCGCGTCGATCGCTTTTGAAGGAACGTTTGAATACTGATGAAAAGGCATCCCCGGGCGGGGATGCTTTTCATATGACTTCCTTTTCCTGTGTTTTCTGATAACCTTAACTCTATAGGAGATCTGCATATATGGGGAAGGATAAAGACAGACACCGTGTACCTGCGTGGTTCGCGCAGCTGGACAGCACTGTGCAGAGCCAGCTGATCCGTGCTTTTCC
>JAILQT010000039.1 GCA_024698805.1 Solobacterium sp. | reverse complement strand
ACACAGTGCTGAAAGGTCATCAACACGTTGGTTACAGCAAATCCACACAATATTTAAAGGCTATCAACATAACATTGACAGCCTGGCTATAAACACAAACTGTTTATAGGTCATCCACACAACAAAACTATTTAGATGTCCCTTTTTTAAATTAAAAATGAACATGCGCATGCATGTTCATTCATCCGGTTCGGGTGTCGGCACAGTCTCCATGGAATCGGAGATGCCCATGTCTATGCCGTTTTCCGTCAGCCATACTTCGATCTCATAGGAAGTGATCATCCGGTCGCTTTCCCATTCCAGTATCGAATCGACAGACGCCTGGCGGTCGTTGACGGAGATGCAGATAAAGGAAGGGTAGGAATTGACGTTCCATTCATCATGGAGTTTGCGCAGGATCGTATCCTGGTCCAGGTTGGAGAGACTGACGATCTCGATCAGGTCAGCCAGACTGACCCTCGTCTCTTTTTCGACAGCTGTGAAGATCGTATTCTTCACGTAGATGCAGTCGGCATTGCGGCTGTCATAGAAGTACAGATAATGTACTGTGCCGTCCGCGGAAGAGAGGATATAATCGCTCAGGGAATCGTATTCGATATAGGACTGTGAATCCGTCGGCTGCACATGGATCTGCGGCTCATAGTATTTATAGATGACTGCGGCAGCGCTGTATATGCACAGCAGCGTAAGCAGCGTAAACATAATCTTTTTCAACATGATACGTACCGTTACCTGCATATTCTACCAAATGCAGGCACACAATTCAATTCTGATGGATTTGACCGCCCGCGGACCGTATAATAATCACGGAGAAGCCTATGAAATGGTATGAAGAAACATATGTAAACAGAAATGACTGGATCCTCGACAAGATGGGCGTGCTCGGCATCAGTGCCGAGGAGGCAGTGATCGTCCTGATGATCGAATTCATGAACCGGAACCGGATGAAGATCACGATCGACGCGCTGGAGAAAAGGACAGGCATCAGTACGGCCAGGATCGATGAAGTGATCTCAACGCTCTGCGCCAAGCAGTATCTTGAGATCCGGGCATCCAGCAAATCCGTCCGTTTCGATGTGAGCGGCCTGTTCGAGGCAAGGACCGCAAGGGATGAGCGGATCATGGACCGCTCCCTGTTCGATACGTTCGAGACGGAATTCGGCAGGACGCTCTCACAGAGGGAGATGGAAAAGATCAGCGACTGGAACCGTACGACAGACAAAAAACTCATCCTGTATGCGCTGCGGGAAGCCAGCGCTTACCAGAAGCTCAGCGTAGCGTACGTAGACAGGATCCTCGCCCAGTGGACGGAGAAAGGCTATACCGCAGCGGATATAGAGAATGGTGTGCACGAATGGAAAAAATGACCCCTGTCGAGATCATCGACCGCATGGAAAAACTGTTCCCGGACGCGAAATGCGAACTGGTGCATAAGGACACATATGAGATGGCAGTTGCCGTTATACTCAGCGCGCAGACGACGGATATATCCGTCAACCGCGTTACGCCGGCACTGTTCGAAAAATACCCGGATATCGCTTCGCTCGCGCAGGCGGACCAGGCAGACGTGGAGAGGCTGATCGCCTCCCTCGGACTCTACCGGAACAAGGCCAGGTCGATCATCAGCTTCGCAAAGGGTGTTATGGACCAGTACGGCGGCACGATCCCGCAGACGATGGAAGAACTTGTCACGCTGAGCGGCGTCGGCAGGAAATGCGCGAACGTCATCCTGTCGGAATGTTTCCAGATCCCGTCGCTGGCTGTCGATACGCATGTGTCCAGGGTCTCGAAGAGACTGGGCCTCTGCTATAAGAACGATACGCCGGAGGTGATCGAAAGAAAACTGAAAAAGAAGATCCCGCAGGAAAGATGGATCAGGACCCATCATACGATGATCTTCTTCGGACGCTATATGTGCCATGCAAGAAAGCCGGCCTGCACGAACTGTCCTTTCAAAGGGTTCTGCAGGGAGAAGGATAAGAACCTTAACCCGGTACGGCAGTCCGAGGTGATCTGAGATGACAGAGATCTTCGGTACGCTCGGTCCGGCCTGTGCGGATGAGGAAACACTCATCCGGATGTTCGAAGCCGGCATGGACGGCATAAGGCTGAATATGTCGCATACGTCGCTGCGAAAAAGCAGCGGCCTGCTTGCGGTATACAGGAACGCGGCAGCGCAGGCACAGAAGAAGGCGGAACTGCTGATCGACCTGCAGGGACCTGAGATCCGCATCGGTACGCTGTGTGCACCTGCCGTGCTGCATAAGGACGACCTGGTCCTTTTTGCACAGGAAGACGGTATACCCGTACCGCGCAGTGTGGCTGCAGCAGTCTGCGAAGGGGATGAAGTCCTCCTCGATGACGGACGGATCGCCGGGATCGCAGAGGAAAAGAAGAACGGCGGCTTCACGCTGAGGATCACGCACGGCGGCAGCCTGGAAAGCAGGAAAAGCCTCAAGGTCCGTAACAGGGATATCATCGGCGATGCGCTGACGGAACAGGACATAGAAAATCTGAAAGACGCACCGGCATACGGCGTCACGGCTGTTATGGAACCGTTCGTGACCAGCGGCAGCCAGCTCCGGGAAGTCCGGGAAAAGATGCGCCTGTGCGGATGCGGGGATATGCGGATCTTCGCGAAGATCGAAAACATGGAAGGTGTCCGCAATATCGCGGATATTATCCCCGAAGCCGATATGATCGTCATCGCGAGAGGGGACCTGGGAAACGATATGGACCTGTGGGCTCTGCCGGCAGTCCAGAAGGAGATCGAGCAGGCCTGCCGCAGGATGAACAGGGATTTCCTCGTCGTAACGCAGATGCTGACGAGCATGATCGCTTCACCGGTGCCGACAAGGGCGGAGGTCAGCGATATCTTCAATGCGGTGGCAGACGGTGCTGCCGCTGTGATGGTCACAAATGAAACAGCCGCGGGTGCTTATCCCGCGGAAGTGATCCGTTATCTGAAAAAGACTGCAGAAGCTGCAGAACAGTGGATTATCAGTCATCCGGATCGGCACGTCTGAGACGCCTGCCGTCAGGAAGTTCGGCAACGATCTCATCGGAAAGGCTCTGGTTGAAAAGCTCGTCGATCTTTTCATCGAGCTGCCGGATCCGTGCAAGGTCCAGCTGTTCCGTATCCACGAGCGGTATGCGCGTATTCTCCGTGCGTTCGGCAGATTCGATATCGATGATCGATGAGATATTGATCTCCGAGTGCATCAGCCCGTTGATCAGAACGATCTTCGATGCGTCCTCGCTCTTCAGGTCGTCACGGTTGGAAACATAACCTGAAACGACCGTGCCGTCAGAAAGCGTGACACGGACAAATCTGCGGATATACTGGATGAGATCCTGATTCGTATACATATGGCTGTACCTGTATCTATTATAGCAGGTATCCGTAAACGTACTGCTTCATATGAATGTGAAAAACAAGTGAAATAAATCACAAAATTATTTACAAACCGTAAAAACGATATATCATAGTAATTGTATTGAGGGAGTAACTTACGCCTGCCGTTCTGCAGATCGTCATCACGGCATAATTGTCCGGTCTGCAGTAAAAAGTGAGACTCGTACACCTGGAAGGCGTATGAGCGGGAAATGCATTCAGCGGATATGCCTTGCAGGATATCCGTTTTTTCTTGGAAAGGGGAATGTATTATGGCAAAAATTGAAAAGATCCTGATCTGCGATTTCGACGCAGCGCTGGAGATCATCGAGAATGCGGTGCTCAGCGGCTCGATGTCCGCGTCACTTGAAGAGAGAAGTGACTTTTACGACAGTTCTTCCGGATGCAGATGCGCCGTCCGTGTATTTGAACGCTACAGCATGATGGGCGACAACCGTGTTTCCCTGAACGTTACGCTGTTCTCGGACAGTGACGGCGTCGTACGCATGAGCGCATGCACATCCGGAGGGTCAAAAGCGGTTTTCAACAAGATCAATACGATCGGTGAAAATGCTTTCCTCAGCACGCTCAACGACAGGCTGCAGAGAGCCGGTCTTTACTGGTAACAGGGAAAGGAGGACCTGGAAATGTTTGAAACGATGCGGCAGGAATTCCGGGATATCGCGGAACACCTTTTTGAGACAGGGATCGTGATCAATGACAGTATGGGCAATACAAAGACGGAGGTACCGTTCATCGTCTTTACGGCAGTCATCGCGCTCATGATCCATATCTCTTTCCGCCTGTTTATCATCATATGCGCCGTATTCACATTACTGCAGGCACACTGTTTCCTGCGGAAGCATACCGGTGAGATGATCGATATCAGTCCGGCGGAACTGTTCCGTATCCTGACGGAAGCGCTCACACAGTAAACAGAATAAGGTCACAGCCGGCAGAGGCTGTGACCTTTTAAGAACCTGTATAAATGATTTTTCCGTGTCAGATATCCACCAGCAGCGCGCCGATCCAGGCAGCACCGAGCAGAAGCGGCCAGTACAGCAGCATCAGCCCGGCAAATACAGCGAGATCGAGAAAGAACCGGGTGAAGAAAGCTTCTTCGCTGCGTGTGAGCAGCGCATGGACTGCATCGATGATGACGAACAGCACAAGGGAAGCAATCCACAGCAGCGCACCGAAAAGGAAGATGCCGAATGGCATGGGGGTCCCGGTCAGGCCATGTTCATGAATGACTGCATAGGACTCTTCGATCTCAAGTTTTGTAATGAGGATGCTGAGCAGGAATAGTACGGTCAGAAAGCCTGCAGCAGACAGCATCGCAAATCTTCTTTTCTTCATTATCCGTTTCCCTGTTGTAAGTATTTCTGACAAGGAAAGTATACCATCACGGCTGTACTTCGGAAAATACATCATCCAAAAGAAAAGCTGCATCATCCTTCCGATGGTGCAGCATTTGTTTCGTGTTACTCTTCCCCGTCGTATGCATACGGATCGTCTTCAGGATCGTCCGTAGGATCCGGTGTGGGATCATTCGGATCACTGTCACCGCCGTACGGGTCTTCTTCATCCTCGAACGGCGTCGGCTCCGGTGTCGGTTCGGGAGTAGGTTCCGGTTCTTCCGTCTCCTCCGGTGTGGGTTCCGGCGTCGGTTCGGGCGTCGGCTCCGGTGTGGGTTCCGGCGTCGGCTCGGGAGTAGGTTCCGGTGTCGGCTCCGGTGTGGGTTCGGGCGTCGGCTCCGGCGTCGGCTCCTTAGTCGGCTTCGGTGTCGGTTCCTTCGTTGGTTTCGGTTCCTTTGTCGGCTTCGGCGTCTTGTCGGGCTCCGGTGTTTCTTCCGGCTGCAGTTCATAGATCAGCAGGTCTACTTTGGAGTCGGAAGGGATCTTCTGACCGAATATCTCAGCGCCGTCTACCTGCAGCGACATTTTGCCGTCCAGGCCGGGATCGCTTACCTTATGGTATTCGATATTCAGTTCGAGGTTGTTCTTGATCGCCCAGGAGCGGATCTCGGACAGTGTAGCCGATGCCTTCGGTGCCTTGATCAGTTTCTTTCCCCCGGATGTGAATGTTACACAGATCTCATTGGAGGTATCGGATGTCTTCTCATAGCCGTAGTAACCGCATGCCTGTGTCTCAACGCCTTCTTCAAGGCCGCTGATCAGCTGCGTCGAACTGCTGGAATCACTCGAGATCTCCCCGATCGTGATACCGTTCTGCATGATGCGCGCCTTATAGCGTACAGCGCCGGTGATCCATGAACTGTTGAATTTCTCGCCGGTGATGCTCAGTTTTTCCTGATCCGGGTAAGGCGCCCACTCAAATGCGATCTCGCCGCTTTCCTTGGCGGATGCGTTGAAGGAGTCAAGGTTGAGGAGCGGGTCGATCTCAACAGTAAGATCTTCAAGCTCTGCGAATTCGGATTTGACCAGTCCGGTAACGATGAATTCATCCGGGATGCCTTCAACGACCCTTGCATAAGGCCATGTGCCCTTGATATGCGTGATCTCGGTAATGCCTTCCGGCCTCTCAAGAGGTTCGGGATAACTGTCTCTGTGCAGGACGCTCAGTACGGTCGAGCAGATATTGCCCCTGGTGTTCAGGTTCGTTTTCCACGGGGCAAAGTAGCAGTCTTTGCCAAGCTCGGCTTTTTCGTAGCCGACCCATGCCGCAGTCGTATACTGTGTCGTCTGGGCGACCATCCAGTTGTCCTTGGATGCACCGACAGGGATGCCGTATTCGATACCGGAAGTACCCCAGTCGGTCGTACCGGTCTTGCCGTAAACGGTATACGGTCTCAGCAGGACTTCAAGGAAGTTGAAGATCGGTGATTCTACCGCCCTCTGCATCAGCCAGGATGCGAGGTAGGCAGCCTGCGGGCTCATGACGCTTACAGGCTCGTAGTTAGGAACGAACGGTTCCTGCAGGCCGTTTCTGTATACGATCTTTGTGATCGTATGCGGCTTGATATAATTGCCGCTGTTCATCAGCGTCGCATGCGCTGCCATCAGTTCGCACGGCGTTACATAGAAGTTGTTGCCGCCGATCGCGAAGCCGATATCGAACAGCTCCGGTTTGAAGTAAGAGAAGTTGAGTCCCTGCAGGAGCTTGATGATGGTGTCTTCACCTTTTTCATCAATGACAGCCTGCATCGCCTGGATCGCAGGCGTATTCAGTGACAGGGCGATCGCCTTTTCCAGGTCGACGTCGCCGTAGTATGCGCCGGAAGCGTTCTTGAAGGTCCAGTTGCCGTATGTGACAGGTTTGTCTTCAAGCATATGCGTCGTTGCCCAGCCGAGATAGTCGAATGCAGGTGCATAGTCGATGAACGGCTTGACGGACGATCCGGGCTGCTTGTACTGCTCGGTAGCGTGGTTCAGCAGCATCGAACCGCCGGCTGCGTAGTTCCTGCCGCCGCCGATGCCAACGATCTCGCCGGTCTGGTTGTTCTCGCTGATGACTGCCATTTCCATCCAGTCATCCGCGAATATGACGGAATCCACTTCACCGGCCTGGATCGACTCCATCGTGATCTGTACTTCCGGATCCATGGCTGTGTAGATCTCCATGGATACGCTCAGGGGATCCTGTCCGGTGATCTCCTGTGCTTCCTTCAGCACGGTATCGATATAAGCCTGGAACCGGTATGCCGGTTCGTCGTCATCCTGCTTGTTCGGATCCTGAAGCAGGTCTTCCACTTTGACGGCCTTTGCCAGTTCACATTCTTCCGCCGTGATATAGCCGTGGTTGCGCATCAGGTTCAGCACGGTGTTGCGCCTTTCCGTAGCGTGGTCCAGATAGAAGTAGGGGCTGTAGTAGTACGGTGAATTGACGATGCCCGCCAGCAGCGCGCATTCGCTGATATTGAGCTCCTGCACATTCTTGCCGAAATACTGCTGGGAGGCTTTCTGAACACCTCGGATGTTGCCGATGTTGCCGAAGTTCATCTTGTTCAGATACATTTCGAAGATCGCTTTTTTGTTGGATTTCTTCTCGAGTTCGATCGCCATCGCGATCTGCTGGATCTTGTATTCGATATCCTTAGTCTTGGATACGCTCTCTTCATCGTTCGTGAAGTAGGTCAGCTTTACCAGCTGCATCGTGAACGTGGAGCCGCCCTGCATGTCATGATTGATGATCGTTTCCATGATCGCCTTTGTAAAGCGGGGGATATCGAAGCCGTTATGCTGGAAGTAACGCGAGTCCTCGATCGACAGGAATGCGTCGACCAGCGCCTCGGGCACATCTTCGTAGACGATATTCTCACGCAGCTGTTTGCCTACGTCGGCGATCTGGGTCCCGTTCTTGTCAAAGATCAGCGTTGACTCCTGGGAAAAGAAGTCGCTGACAGCGATCTTCTGCTTGTCCTTCAGGAACGTGTTCAGCGCCGCTACGGCGACTGCCCCGAATACAAGCTCAAATCCGACAAGGACTGCCATCAGAAGTGTCAGGAATTTGAATCCGTGAAACCTCATTCTTCTTTTCTTAACGTTCTTATTTCTTGCCATAGTCAGTCTCCTTCAGCGATGAGTCTGTCGACGACCTTCAGGTAGTCGACAGGTTTCAGATAGTTATAAGGCACGAGGAACCCGTTTTCGGCGAACCACCGGTGCGGGACAGAGTGCCTTTCTTCTTTTTCGATAAACGCAAGCAGATCCTCCGCCTTTACATAATAGGTCTCATCCAGCTTTGTAAAGCGGATCAGAAGGAAGGCGACGGCACCGTGGCGGATAACGTCCTTCAGATGCCTGATCTGGTGCGGGTGCAGCGATTTCAGCGGGAAGGAAGTCTCGGATGCGCATTCCTTCGCCTCAAAATCCAGATACCTGCTTTTATAAATACCGTTGTAATCCGTCGTGCTCGGCACCTTGAAATACGCTTCGGTTATTCTCGCGGCGCTGCGTTTGGGATAATCGACCTTAACGATCGTGACCGGGGTAGGCTTCTTGTGGATCACGGCTTTGTCCTCACTGAGGTAGAACCCGTTCGTCACGTTGATATCATGCTCAAGATCCATGCCGCGGCCGCCGGCGGAAGCGAGCGATGCGCTCCAGCTGCTTTTCCTGCCGTTCGGATAGTTAACGTTATTCATAACTACTTTATTATATAATCTAAGCAGTCAATAAGGAAGATGATTGATTTTAAGATTTTCTGATGAGATAATAAATCGACGGAGGATTTGAACATGGCACGCAAACTCAATCTTGATCCGCAGCAGATCGTAAATATGCAGTTTTCCATCGATTTCAAAGGATACAACCCTGACCAGGTCGACACGATGCTTGACAGCGTGATCCAGGATTACCAGACTTATGAAGCGAAGATCGCGGATCTTCAGGCAAAAGTTACGGATCTTGAGCGTACGAATGCATCGCTGCGTGCAAAAGTGATCGAGCTTGAAGGGCGCATCAAGGCAAATGAAGACCTGGACCCGATCCAGGCAAGCTCTGCGAACGTCGATATCCTCAAGCGTCTGAGCAGACTTGAAAAACAGGTTTTTGACAACAGGAAATGATCGTTTTCTGTGAAATACGTACACGAGGCAGCCGCTGGCAGCAGCCAGAGGAAAGTCCATGCTCGCACTGTCTGCGATGACAGTAGTGTTTGTGCTGATCCAATCAATAAGGTCAGGCATCTTCGGATGACGGCGGAGCCGAACCCTAAAGACGATGTCCATGGCGGAGGCCCTTAAGGTGTCACAGTGACGAAGCTGCGGCGGAAACACCGCAGGTGGAACGCGATAAACCCCTCAAGCGAGAAACCCAAATACGGTAGGGGAACTGCCCGATGCGAACTGAAGCGGAAGGCGGGTGAGAGATCACAGATAAATGGCTGCCGCACATTTATGTGAACAGAACATGGCTTATGACTGTACGTATTTCACAGAGGATGATCATATAAAAAAGGGGGATATAAGATGAATCTTCCAAACAGGCTCACGATCCTCAGGATCGTTCTGGTACCGGTCATCGTACTGGTATATCTGTTTCCATATGCATCGTTCGGTATTGAACCGGCCGTGTTCCGGATCGATACGGTCAGCCTTTCGGCTGTCAATATCGCCGTCCTGGTCATTTATATCATCGCGGCGATCACCGATTCGCTGGACGGCAGGATCGCCAGGAAACGGAACCTTGTCACGACGTTCGGCAAGTTCGCCGACCCGATCGCGGATAAGATGCTGACAACGACGATGTTCCTGCTGTTTGTGTCCAGGGGACTGATACCCGTCGTGCCGGTCATCATCATGATCATGCGCGATACGATCGTTGACGGCTGCCGCATGGTCGCCGCCGGCAACGGGAAGGTCGTCGCTGCGGGGATGATGGGAAAACTGAAAACGGTGCTGCAGATGATCACGATCGCGCTGATCCTGGTCAACAACCTGCCGTTTGAACTGATGGGCATACCGTTCAGCGAGATCATGCTGTGGTTTGCGGCATTCGTATCCATGGCAAGCGGACTGCAGTATTTCAACCAGATGAAAGAAGATATTCTCGAATCCAGGTAAAGAAGGGTTTTGCTTCGGAAAACGGGAATATATTATACGGAGGCACATATGGCAAAAGATACAAAAGACAAAACACTGACTCCCGAAAAAAAGGAACAGCTTCTCAATGAAGCGCTGAAAACGATCGAAAAGGAATACGGCAAAGGCAGCATCATGCGCCTCGGCGACAGGGCCGAGGTATCGGTGGATGCGATCCCCTCCGGCTCGCTCGCCCTTGACCAGGCCCTCGGCATCGGCGGATACCCGAAGGGCAGGATCATCGAGATCTACGGTCCCGAATCCTCAGGCAAGACTACCCTGGCGCTGCATGCGATCGCCGAATGCCAGAAACAGGGCGGCAGATGCGCATTCATCGATGCGGAGAATGCTATCGACCCTGTCTATGCGAAAAACCTCGGCGTCGATATCGACGAACTGATCCTCTCCCAGCCGGATTCCGGCGAGCAGGCCCTTGAGATCTGCGAAGTCCTGATCCGCAGCGGCGCGATCGACCTGGTCGTCGTCGACTCCGTTGCGGCGCTCGTACCGCAGGCGGAACTGGACGGCGAGATGGGCGATGCATCGGTCGGCCTGCAGGCCAGACTGATGTCCAAGGCGATGCGCAAGCTCGCAGGCGTCATGAATCATACGAATACGACGGCGATCTTCATCAACCAGCTCAGGGAAAAGGTCGGCATCATGTTTGGCAATCCCGAAACGACACCCGGCGGCAGGGCCCTGAAGTTCTACGCATCCGTAAGACTGGATGTCCGCAAAGGCGAAGTCCTCAAGAGCGGCACGGAAGCCGTGGGCAATGCGACAAAGATCAAGGTCGTCAAAAACAAGGTCGCACCGCCGTTCCGTACAGCTGTCGTAAATGTGATCTACGGCGAAGGGATCAGTCATACGGATGAGATCATCAACCTCGCCGTCGAGAACGACATCATCGACAAGGCCGGTGCATGGTTCTCCTACAACGGGGAAAAGATCGGCCAGGGATTCAACTCTGTCCGGGAGATGCTGAAAAACAACCCGGAATTCGATGCCGAGATCACTGCAAAGGTCAAGGAAAAACTGTTCCCTGCTGCAGAAAAGAAGGAAGAAGAGAATTAAAATACTGCGATTGCAGTATTTTTTTTCAGGAAAAAGGAATACTATATCAGATATGGATTACACAGAACTGAACAGAGAGATGCGCCGGAAACACTGCAAGGATACCCTGGTCCGGACAGATAAGATACTTACGCTGCTGGTCTTCCTTTCGTACCCGGTCCTTCTGATGTATACCGCATATGCGTATGACGAAGCGTTCTTTTCCTATGTCATGATACCTTTTGCCGGCCTCGTGCTGGTGAGCGTCATGCGCATCGTCATCAACAGGCAAAGGCCTTTTGAGAAATACGGCTACAGGCCGATCCTGAAAAAGAACAGCAGGGGAAGGTCGTTCCCGAGCAGGCACGTATTCTCCGCAGCCGTGATCGCCTGTGCATGGCTGTTCATGTATGCGCCGGCAGGCATCTTCCTGATGGCTGCAGCGGTATGCATCGCGGCCGTCCGCGTGCTCGGCGGCGTGCATTATATCTCCGACGTATGCGCCGGACTTGCGCTCGGCATATCCGCAGGACTGTTTCTTGCGGCAGTATGATGCAGGACATGGTTATTCGCAACTTGTTTAATACTCTCCAAAATGTTATAATCCACTAGTTGAGAGGCAACTCTCAGTTTTGATGTCTGTAAATGGAGGTGAACTATGAATTATTTGACCGCCATTTTAGCTGCTGTTGCAGGAATCGTAATCGGAATCGTCATAATGCTCTTTGCCGGGAAGCTCGGACTGGACCAGGCAAAGAACAGATCACAGGAGATCCTGGAAGAAGCCAATTCCAAAGCCGAAACTACGGTAAGACAGGCTGCGCTTGACGGAAAGCAGCAGGTCTATGAATTGAAGATGCAGGCCGAAAAAGAGCTCAAGAGCGAAAGAAGCCGCCTTCAGTCACTGGATAACAAGCTGATCCGAAGGGAAGATCAGCTGAAATACCGTGAAGACGCTGTGAAAGCAAGCGAGAAGAAGATCGCTGAAAAAGAGCGTCAGGCCGACCAGAAAATGGCAACAGTAAATAAAATGGATGAGGAGCTGCGTGAAAAGATCGCCAGCGAGGTCCTTATTCTTGAGAAACTGTCAGGTCTTTCGCAGGAAGATGCGAAAAAAGAACTGATGGATATGATCGAGAAACGTACTGAGAAAGAGATCGCCGCGTATCTGCGCGACCAGCAGGAAGAAGCTGAAACGACTGCTGCTGCCAACGCCAGGAACATCATATCTCTTGCGATCCAGCGTTATGCGCAGGAAGAGACGATCGAAAGAACAGTATCCACTGTCACGCTGCCTTCCGAAGAGATGAAGGGACGCATCATCGGCCGTGAAGGACGCAACATCAAGGCGATCGAGCAGGCAACAGGTGTTGACCTGATCATCGATGATACGCCGGATATCATCACGGTATCCTGTTTTGACCCGATCCGCAGGGAGGTCGCAAGACAGTCCCTGGAGATCCTGATGAAGGACGGGCGCATCCAGCCGGGCAGGATCGAGGAAGTCGTTGAAAAAGTGACGAAAGAACTGGATGAAACGATCTACCAGATCGGTAATGAAGCCACATTCAAGCTCGGCATCAACCGTATGAACAAGGAGCTTGTCAAGCTCGTCGGCAGACTCCGCTTCCGTTACAGCTATGGACAGAACGGTCTGGCGCATTCCATGGAAGTTGCCAGCCTTGCCGGCATGATGGCGGCAGAACTCGGACTGAACCAGAATCTTGCGAAGCGCGCAGGCCTGCTGCATGATATCGGCAAGGCGATCGATTTCGAACAGGAAGGATCCCACGTCGAACTCGGCGCAAAGGCAGCGAAGAAGTACGGTGAGAACAACATCGTGATCAATTCCATCGAGAGCCATCACGGCGACAGCGAGCCGAAGGATATTATAGCGATCCTTGTCGCCGCAGCGGATACACTGAGTGCCGCAAGACCGGGCGCAAGATATGAATCGATGGAAGGATACATCAACAGGCTTGAGACACTTGAGAAAGTCGCTTCCGGCTTTGACGGTGTTGAAAAGGCATACGCGATCCAGGCAGGCCGCGAGGTCCGCGTCATGGTCCAGCCGGAAAAGGTCGATGATATCGCCATGATCAAGATCGCGCACGACATCCGTGAGAAGATCGAGAATGAGATGACCTATCCGGGTCAGATCAAGGTCACGCTTATCCGTGAAGTGCGTGTTCAGGAACTTGCCAAATAAGAAGGACGGATTGATTCCGTTCTTCTTTTTTTGAGCTATAAATCCCGCTTATACTTGTGAAATTATTTGTATCTTGAAACAAAACAACTATGAAAGTAATATAAACTTATCAAAAGGATCTCTGTTTGCCGGGGTCCGGAAGGGTTTATGTATTACAATGAATATTCTCTTTTTAGGAGACGTAGTCAGCGAAAGCGGCTGCGAAAGTGTTTCCCGGAAGATCCATGAGATCAGGTCCGGCTATCATGTTGACTTTACGATCATAAATGCTGAAAATGCCGCGCATGGCAAAGGCGTGACAGCGAAGCTTTACAATCAGCTGATCGATGCGGGCGCTGACGTTATCACACTGGGCAATCATGCCTTTGCGAAACGTGAGATCCTTTACAGTTTTCAGGACTGCCCATGCATGATCAGACCTGCGAATATGGAACCGTTTGATGTCGGACAGTCTGTTTTTATCAAGGAATGTGGAACAAAAAAGATCGCTGTGATCAATCTCCTGGGACAGATATTCATGAGCAGGGCAACCGATGACCCCGTACATGTCTGCGAAGAACTTCTGAAAGATATCGACGCGGATATCATCATCGTTGACCTGCATGCGGAAGCGACAAGCGAAAAGATCATGTTTGCGCATTACTTTGCGGATGCACTGACTGCTGTGATCGGTACGCATACCCATGTGCAGACAGCGGATGAAAGGATCATCAACGGATGCGCCTTCATCTCCGATGTCGGCATGTGCGGGCCGTACGACAGCATTCTCGGCAGGGATATCGAGGAAGTGATCGACCGGAGCATCAACAGGATCAATACGACGTATCTGCCTGCGAACGGCCCGTCTGTGATCTGCGGATGCCTGATCACGGTGGATGATGAAACGAACCGTGCCGTTGAAATTGAAAGGATACAGATCAGACCCTGAAATGGTTCATTGAACCGCGCAAAAATGAATGCTATAATTCTAGATAAGGAGGAGTTAAAATGCCCGTAACAGTTAATAAGGATCTGTGCATCGGATGCGGTGCATGTGTAGGTGCATGCCCTGTCGGCGCTCTCGAGCTCGATGAAGAAGGAAAGTCCGAATGCAATAAGGATGTCTGCATCTCATGCCTTGCCTGCGTAGGTACCTGCCCTGTAGAAGCTATCGCAGAAGACTAAGTCAGCAGTGAAACGACCGGCTCTGCCGGTTTTCATTTTGTCTCTTTTTGGTATAATAACGGACATGGAGAAGGAAATGGCGAAAGAATATATACTTCCGGACCAGAGACAGGCGGGAAAACGAAGCAGGAACGCTGCAGAAAATATCAGCGTTTCATTCTCCGCGCTGTCCCAGGAGATCGGATTTGATAAGAAATACTTCATCCGGACTTACGGCTGTCAGGCAAATGTCCGTGACGGTGAAACGATCAGCGGCATGATGGAGCTGATGGGCTTCGAAAGATGCGAAGATGCCCGCAGCGCCGATGTACTGATCTTCAATACATGCGCGATCCGCAGGGCTGCGGAAGAACACGTACTCGGCGAGATCGGATCGCTGAAGCGGTTCAGGCAGCAGCATCCCGAAAGCGTAATCTGCATCTGCGGCTGCATGGCGCAGGAGGAAGCGGTCGTGAAGGAAGTGCTGACCAGATACCCGCAGGTCGATATGATCTTCGGCACGCACAATATCGAGCGGCTTCCCGAACTGCTGCAGCAGGCAATGAAACACGAAGGAAAGGTCGTCGAAGTCCTCTCCCATGAAGGAAGGATCGTCGAGGATATGCCTGTCAAACGCTCTTCCTCGTGCAAGGGCTTTGTCAATATCATGTTCGGCTGCAACAAGTTCTGCACATACTGCATCGTTCCCTACACCCGCGGCAAGGAGAGATCCAGACAGAAGGAAGCGATCCTGCGCGAGATCCGTTCCCTGCAGGCCTCCGGCAGGAAGGAAGTCATCCTGCTCGGCCAGAACGTCAACGCATACGGCAGGGACCTCGGCATGGACAACGGGTTCGCCGAACTGCTGCAGGACTGCGCCGAGACCGGCATTGAACGGATCCGGTTTTATACGAGCCATCCGCGCGACTATACGTCGGAGACGATCGATGTCATGAAGAAATACCCGAATATCATGAATTCGCTGCATCTTCCCGTACAGTCCGGCAGCGATGCAGTCCTGAAGAAGATGAACCGGGGATATACGGCGGAGCACTTCCTTTCGCTTGTATCGGACATGCGCTCCCGGATCCCCGACATCACGTTCACGACAGACCTGATCGTCGGCTTCCCGACGGAGACCGATGCGGATTTCCAGAAGACGCTGGACCTTGTCGACCAGTGCCGGTTCGATCTGGCATATTCCTTCGTATTCTCGCCCCGGAGCGGGACGCCCGCCGCACGCATGGAAGATATCGCGCCGCTGTCCGTAAAGAAGGAAAGACTGCAGATCCTCAATGAGAGGCTGTCCATGCATGCCTCCGAGAACAACAAAGCCTATAAGGGGGAAGTCCTGAAGGTGCTTTGCGAGGGCCCGTCGAAAAAGAATCCGGATGTCTTCAGCGGCTACAGCGAAGAGAACAAACTCGTGAATTTCACATGCGGGCATGACTGCACCGATACGATCCTGGACGTTGAGATCACAGAGACGCACAGCTTCTCGCTGGACGGCAAAGCATTGTGATGAATGCCTGTTTGTTTTATAATTCTGTTAAAGAAAGTCGATTGAGGATAATCATATATGAGTAAAGTTCGCATTTTTGCACTTGGCGGTCTTGATGAAGACGGCAAGAATATGTATGTAGTCGAAAACAACGAAGACATTTTTATCATGGAATGCGGATTGAAATATCCGGAAGGCGATCAGCTCGGCATCGAGATGATCATCCCCGATTTCCAGTATCTGAAAGAGAACCGGGACAGGATCAAGGCACTTTTCATCACGCACGGCCATGAAGACGTCATGGCGGCGCTGCCGAACCTCCTGAAGGAACTGCCGTCCGTGCCCGTATATATGGCACCGCTGACAGCGGCTGTATTTGAGAGACGGATGAAAAAGCTGAATATGACAGGCATCAAGGTCCACCGGGTCCAGCGCAACGCAAAATTCAAGGTCGGGAAGACGGAAGTCCGCACATTCGGTACGACGCAGTCCATCGCCGACGGGTTCGGTCTCGCGATCAAAACAGCGGACGGTTATGTCGTCTATTCAAGCGAGTTCATCGTCGATTACGATATAAAGAACGAAGCGTTCAAATTCGACATCACCAATATCACCGACCTTGGCACGGCCGGCGTGCTTGCGCTGCTGGCGGAGTCCGTGGGTTCCACAAGACCCGGCCATTCCGCGCCGTATCATATGATCACGCCGCTCATTGAACAGTATTTTGAAGACAGCGAAGGGCGGATGCTGATAACTGTATACAACCAGAATATCTACAGGGTCATCGAAGTGATCGAACTGGCGAACAAATACAACAGGAAGGTCATGATCTATGACACCGAGCTCAGGAACCTGCTGAGCGACATGGCAAAGCTCGGCTATTACCATATCCCTGCAGGCCTTGAGATCCCTCCCAGCCAGTTCAAAAACGAGATCGACAATGTCATCGTCCTGATCGCAGGCACAGGTTCTTCGATCTTCCGCAAGGTCCACCGCATCGCGACCAAAGAAGACCCTGTGATCGAATTCCGGCAGAACGATACGATCATTATCGCCAGCCCGGCAGTTCCGGGAACGGAACGCCATGAGGCCAGCATGGAAGATGACCTGTACAAGGAGAGCGGCAGGGTCGTCAACGTCGATTCAAGACGTGCTTTCTCCATGCATGCGGGCATCGAGGACCTGAAGATGATGATCTACCTGCTGAAGCCGAAGTATTACATCCCCGTAAAGGGCGAATACAGGCAGCTGATCGCAAACGCGAATATCGCCCTTAACATGGGCTACAACGCGGAAAGAATCATCGTCCTCGACAACGGCCAGGCAGTCGTATTCAATGACGGAAAGGCGGAAAGGTCTTTTGACAACGTGCCTGTCGGCGATATACTGGTCGACGGCAACGACAGCCTTGACTCCAGCGGCATGATCCTGAAAGACAGGGAGATCCTCAGCACGGACGGCGTCATCATCGTCGGCATCGTCATGAACCATACAACGAAAGAGATCATCGGCGGACCCGATGTGCAGAGCAGGGGGGTCATCTATCTGAAGGATGCGGACTATATCGTCAAGGAGATCGCAAATATCATGGAGGGTACGATCCGCGAAGCTGTCAGCGAGAACCGCTATGACAATATGAGCTGCAGGTCGGAGATCCGTGAGAAGATCAGCCGTTATGTCATGCGTGAAACAGGCAAGCGGCCGATGGTGCTTCCTGCGATCGTCGAGATCAATATCAGGTAATGAGGTAAAAAGTGGCTTCAAAGAAAAGAAAGACAAAACAGCAGCGCCTGAAACTCCAGGCCGCAAAACAGGAAAGAAACCTATGGATCACGATCGTGATCCTTTGTGCGCTGGCCGTGATCGGACTGATGCATTCCGGCGTGATTGGCACGTGGATCTTCTATATCGAAAGATACCTGTTCGGCGACTTCTACTGGATCGTGCTGCTGATCATATCCGTGATGCTGGTGATCAATATCATCGGATCCAGGGAGAGCGGCGCCAGGAAGAACCCGGTGCCGTTCATTCTGACTGCATGCATCATCCTGCTTGCCCAGACCTATCTGAGCGTCAGGAGCACGGACACCGGCTTCGGTGTTTTTACGGAATTCCTGCAGAATACAAAGAATTTCTTCAATGACGATCCGGAACTCGTACTCGGGGGAGGATTCTTCGGCACGCTGCTGTACGGCATCGCGTCCATGATGTTCGGCAGGGCAGGCGTCATCATCACGATGCTTGTCATGCTGATCGTCGTCATGCTGTTCGTGATATCGCTTGACGTATACAAGAACGCGTTCAATAAGATCGTGGACTTCTTCCGGGTACCCGAAGACATGCGGCCCAGGAAGAAAGAAGAGGATGAGGAAAGGGAGAACCCGAATCTCTGGACGATGGTCGAAAAGAGCAGGCAGAAGCGCATGTTCGGAACGATCAGTGCCGACGGGGAAAAGCCGGAAGATGAGCCCGAAACAGCGAGACCCGGACCGAATCCGTTCGAGAATACACCTGCGCAGCGTTTCGGCATCACGATCGATGACGATACGAATACCTACAGCTCGTTTGACGAACAGATCCCTGTGCAGCAGATCGAAGCACCGGAAAAGAATAATTTGTTCTTCACGGTCGACGACCTGATCGACAGGACGGCTGTGCTCCCGGTGATCAAAGAAGAGGAGATCCCTGCAGTCCCGGAACCGGAATATGAAGAACCGGTGATCCTTTCGGAACCGGAACACGAGCCGGAAACGGAACTGCCTGCAGTACCGGCAGAAAAGCCTGCCGTGAAGCAGGAGAAAAAAAGATATCCCAAGGTCTATACGCTGCCGAAGACGACGCTGCTGGACCCGCTGCCGCCGCGGTCTGCGAATCTCGAGAACGAGACTGCCGCGAAAGAAAAAGGGGAACTGCTTATCAGCATCCTTTCGAATTTCGGCATTGAGGCAAAGCTCCTGGATACGCATATCGGTCCGAGCGTCACGCAGTTTGAGATCCGTCCCGATGCCAGTGTAAAGGTATCCAGGATCTCCAATCTGACCGATACGCTGAAAATGCAGCTGGCAGCCAGCGATATCCGCGTGGAAGCCCCGATCCCCGGCAGGAACGCGGTCGGTGTCGAGATACCGAACGTAAAGAGCACGCCTGTCAAAATGAAGGAGCTCATCAGTACGATCCCGGAGAAGGAGAAGAATGAGAAACTCCTGTTCGTCGTCGGCAAAGACCTGCTCGGAAGAACGATCACATGCAGGCTCAACAGGATGCCGCACCTGCTGATCGCAGGCGCGACCGGGTCGGGCAAATCCGTCTGTATGAATTCGATCATCACGTCGTTTTTGCTGCGGACAGACCCGAAAGAAGTCAAGCTGCTGCTGATCGACCCGAAAAAGGTCGAATTCACGCCGTATCACAGGATCCCGCATCTGATCGGCCCGGTCATCAATGACGCGAACCAGGCAAACAATGCCCTCAAGGTCATTGCCCGCATCATGGATGAAAGATATACGATGTTCTCCAAGTCCGGCGTCAGGAATATCGAGGTATTTAACGAAAAGGTCCGTGAGCAGGACGGCAAACCCAACCCTGACGGTTCACCCTGTCCCAAACTGCTGCCTTATATCGTCGTGATCATCGATGAGCTCGCAGACCTGATGGCAGTCGCCGGTAAGGAAGTCGAACTGTCGATCCAGAGGATCACCCAGCTGGCGCGTGCCGCAGGCATCCACCTGATCGTCGCAACGCAGCGCCCGTCTGTCGACGTCATCACCGGCCTGATCAAATCCAACATCCCTTCAAGGATCGCATTCGCCGTATCTTCCGGTACGGATTCAAGGACGATCCTGGATCATACGGGAGCCGAAAGACTGCTCGGAAACGGCGATATGCTGTACATGCCGATGGGGCAGAATTCCCCGTCGCGCGTACAGGGCGTCTTCGTCACCGATGACGAAGTCCGGCGCATCACGGAAGACGTCTGTTCCAAGGCAGCGCCGATGTATGACGATTCGTTCGTGCTTCTGGATAATATCGACGGCGGTGACGGCGCAGGCGGAATGAATGCGGAAGATCCGCTGTATGAAGAAGTGAAGGAATATGTCATCGAAGCGCAGAAAGCGTCCACGTCATTGCTGCAGAGGCGCTTCGGCATCGGCTACAACCGTGCCGCAAGAATGATCGATATACTTGAGCAGAGCGGCATCATCGGCCCGGCCCAGGGTTCCAAACCAAGGGAAGTCCTTGTCAAGAACGACTGAATCAATTGATTGACATCCCGCAAAACCGGAGTATCCTTACAGTTAGAGGTGGTTAACTATGAACCTGTCAACGTTCATCATCTTTTCGATCATCTGTGTGATCACTGTGCTGGATATCCGGTATCTGCTGAAAAACGGCATTGATACCTGTTCGGGGAACTGCAACGGCTGCGGTTCGCAGTGTAAATGGGTCAATGACATCAAAAAGGCAAAACGGAAGATCGAAAGACAGAAAAAGCTGAAAAAACTTTTCGGGATCACATCCTGAAATTTGCCTTAACCCTGTGAAAAGTGCAGATTTGCTCAGAGCAGATCTGCTTTTCTTTGTCATTTCATGCAAATTCGGCGGTTTGCACGGAACACGGAAGCTGACGATAATCCTGGCAGTGAGGTGAACGATATGCTGAGTGATGCGGTAGTGATCGGCAGGATCACGGAAATGCCTGAAGTATTGCAGGAAGAGGAAAAGATCGTCGGCTTTATGAAGATCGAGGTAGTGCGGCCTTTCAGGGATATAGACGGGAGTCTGATAAAGGATACAGTGCCTGTCAAGCTCTGGCGCGGGCTGACGGAAGAGTGCATCGCTGCCTGCAGCGAGGGCATGACTGTCGCCGTCAGGGGCAGGCTGGAAACGTTAAAGTCGGAAGACGGCCGTGATCTCCTGTATGTGCTTGCGGAAAAGATGGTCTTCCATCTGGGCTGAAGCAAAAGCCTGTATCAAACATCCTTTCGCTTTCCGCTGATTATGGTACAATACGTTTGTTTGAATGAGAGGTAATACTATGGCTTTTGATTCATTGAGCGAACGCTTGAATAAAACGATGCGGGATATTGCCGGCAAGGGCAGACTGACCGACGCAAATATGGAATCGATGCTGAAGGAAGTGCGTCTTGCACTGCTGGAAGCGGATGTCAACTACAGGATCGTCAAGAATTTCCTGGAAGAGATCAGGGAAAAGGCAAGGGGCGAAGATGTCCTGAGCAGCGTCGAGCCCGGGCAGCAGCTCGTAAAGATCGTACATGACCAGATCATTGAACTGCTCGGTACGGAATCCGCAGAGATCAATTATAAACCCGAAGGCATCACCGTGATCATGCTGGCAGGTCTGCAGGGTACAGGTAAGACGACCAGTGCCGCCAAGATCGCCAAGATCGCCAAGGAGAAGCAGGGCAGGAATCCCATGATGATCGCAGCCGACGTGATTCGTCCGGCAGCGATCGAACAGCTGCAGACGCTCGGCAAAGAGATCGGCGTCGAAGTCTTTACGCTCGGCACCGGCCGTTCCGCGATCGATGCCGTCAAAGAGGGCATGCGCTATGCGGAAGCCAGCGGCTACGATACCGTCTATATTGATACAGCGGGCCGTCTGCATATCGATGAAGAGCTGATGGATGAACTGCGCCGCATCAACGCCCTGGTGCATCCGGATGAGATCCTCCTGACAGTCGATGCGATGACCGGTCAGGACATCGTCAATGTTGCGAAGGCATTCAGCGAGGCACTGCCCCTTACCGGTCTCATCGTCACCAAGTTCGACGGCGATTCCAGGGGCGGCGGCGTCCTCTCCGTCAAGAAGATCACCGGTGTCCCCGTCAAGTTCGTGGGTGAAGGCGAAAAGATCGACGACATGGGCGTCTTCCATCCGGACCGCATGGCAGACAGGATCCTCGGCATGGGCGACGTCGTATCGCGTGTTGAACGTGCCCAGGAAAAGATGGATCTGAAAGAGACCGAGAAGATGGCGGAACGCATGATGAACGGCCAGTTCACGATGGACGACATGCTGAAGCAGTTTGAACAGATCGAGAAGCTCGGTCCCCTGAGCGGCATCATGAAGATGCTGCCGGGCATGAACCAGTATGCCGGCATGCTTGATGAGACACAGGCAAACAGCGCCATGAAGCATA
>JAILQT010000011.1 GCA_024698805.1 Solobacterium sp. | reverse complement strand
CCATGCAGGTACGGATGCCGCATTGTTCGCAGAACTTCGCGATCAGGAATTCCGGCGAAGCGGAGATGACGACGTCATCCTCCTTCTGCATATCTTTATACCACTGCTTGACATGGTCCAGATGCGAGGATGTAAACTGATCGACTGCGTCTTCCATGTCCTTAACAAATACAAACATATGGAAAAGGTTCTGCTTGAATGTCAGCTTCTTTACGATCCTGCAGCCGTAGAGCGCGCCGAACAGCGCTGTCCTCGGCAGACTGAGCAGTGTCAGCGGTCTTGTGCGGTACAGATAGAGCACAAAGCCGAATGTCGAGTCGCCGCGGTATATCGTGTTATCCCAGTCAAATACGTTCATAGTACACCTTCAATGTGATAATCATACCATGAGGTCAGGCCCGGAAAAAGAGAAGACGCGGAAAGTCTTCGAAACGCTGTGGATCTGTTTGCAATTCACCGTCAAAAGGAATATCATTTCTATCCGAAAAGGAAGAAAAAATAATATGGATATATGGTATCTCCTGCTTCTGCAGGCATTCAGGGAAGCCACGAACAATGTCCTGACCCCGTTTTTGGAACAGCTTTCACTGTTCGCGGTGACATACCTGATCATGATCCCGGCGTTCATCTACTGGATCGCCGACAGATCAAAAGGCTTTTACACGCTCGTATCGTACTATGTGTGCTGCGGGCTCAACGCCATCGTCAAGCTCACAGCCTGTGTCTACAGGCCGTGGATCCGCGACCCGCGCGTCGTTCCTGCCGGTGACTCCATACGCACCGCGACAGGCTATTCCTTCCCGAGCGGGCATACGTCGACAGCCGGACCGATCTACGGCGGCATCGCGCTGACATACCGGAAAGTCAGGAAATGGATCTCCGTCATCTGCCTGGTCCTCCTGTTCCTGACGATGTTCTCGAGGAACTACCTCGGCGTCCATACGCCGCAGGACGTGCTTGCAGGTTTTGCACTGTCCGTCCTCTCGCTCTGGGCGGTGAACAAAGGCATCGGCTGGCTCCGGGAACATCCCGGAAAAGAAGACCTGGTGCTGCTTGGCATGTTCATCTTCGGCTGGCTCGCCATCGTCTGCATCACGTTCAAGCAGTACCCGATGCTGTATGTGAACGGTCAGCTGCTGGTCGATCCGCAGAAGATGATGAACGACGGCTACGGCGACATCGCGCTGCTGATCGCCTTCCCCCCTGCCCGTTATATCGAGCGCAGGTGGATCGGCTTTGAATCACCGGGTCTGAACCCGCGGGGACTGTTCATCGGCGTGTGCGGCCTGCTGCCGATGATCCCGATGATCAGATATATGAAACCTGCACTGGACGCGGTGCTCGGCAGTCACTGGGGACATCTCGTGAACACCGTGATCCTCGTCTTCTACGTGATCGCGCTCTTCCCCCTGATCATAAAGTCGGTCAGCGGGAAGAAAGAGACCGGACAGGACAGATGAAAAGACTTCTGAAGGTCATGATGCCTTCAGGAGTTTTTCTTTTTCCGTCTGTGAAGTCGGGTGCTTAAAGGTTTATGGCAATTTTCATATATGATAGAATAGTAAGATAGACCGGGCAGGAGGAACAGCTAATGAAAAAGCTGATCAATATGATATCAGACGGACTTCAGAAAAAAACTGTCCTTCTGGTATTGCTCATACTGATCGTGACAGTTGCCGAATCCACAGCGTTTTCGGCTTTTCAGAGACGGTCGCTGACAAAGATCGTTGCCGATACCCGGGATGAACAGCAGCAGGCGATCACGGACCTGTCGGAAGAAACGATGGAATCGGTCATGACAGACCTGCTCGGCAGGGCAACGGTCCTGCAGTCAAAACTCGCTGATAATGATTTTAACGAGATCATCAACGACGCCTATATCCTGCAGTCGATGGCGCAGAGCCTGATCGAAAAGAAGGACAGCATCGTGCCTTACGAACTGAGCCTTCCCGATCCGGAAAAGGACGGAACGCTTTCCGCGATGGTGCTCACCGAAGAAGGCGTCGATTACAGGGATTCGCAGTATCTCGGCATCATCGGCCATCTGAGCCGTTCGATGATCGCGATGTGCAGGAATTCCAGCAAGATCGAAGGATGCTTTATCGGTCTCGAAGACGGGACCCATCTCAGCATCAGTTCGCATACCCTGAACCGTCTGGATGAAACCGGCAATGTCGTCCCTTTCCCGGTGCGGCAGCGGCCATGGTACGTCGGCGCCGCCGAAACGAAGGGCCTCTATTTCACGGGTATCGAGAAAGATGCGTTCAGCGGCCTGCCCTGCATCACCTGTTCCGCTCCCATCATGATGGACGGCGAGCTGATCGGTGTCATCGGGATCGACATCATCCTCAGCACGATGAATGATTATATCTCTTCGTCCCACAGTGAAAGCGGCTTCGCATTTATCGTCAACCATAACGGGCAGGTGATCCTCGCCCCTGAGAGCAACGGCTTCTTCGAAGTCACCACTGCGGACAAAGCTTCGGACCTCCGGAAATCCGATAACAGGGAACTGGCGCAGTTCATCACGACGGCGCTGCATGAAGATACGGAACTCAGCACAGTGCGTCTCGGGGAAAAGGAATATTACATGTCCGGCTCACCGATGCCTTCCGTCGGCTGGGCGTATATCTCGCTCGTCGACAAGGAAGCGACGCGGGAACAGGAAAAAAAGATGAGTTCGGAATTCGACCGGATCAATGCCGAGGCGACCGAAAAGTTCCATGAAGCGACGAACAGCACGCAGCAGACCAGCCGCCTGGTGATCACGCTGATCTTCATACTCAGCGTATGCGCAGCGATGATCGCTGCCGCGAATATCGTCAGGCCCCTGGTCGCCATGACGAATACGATCCGGGCGAATTCAAAGACGGACGATCCCTTCGAGATGAAAGACCTGTACAGGACAGGCGATGAGATCGAAGTCCTGGCGGAAGCGTTCGCTGACCTCTCCAGGAAAACAAAACAGTACATTAAGGACATCACCGTCATCACCCAGGAGAAGGAGCGCGTCAACAGCGAGCTGAATATGGCGAACCAGATCCAGACGAGCATGCTGCCGCACACATACCCTGCATTCCCGGACCGCAAGGATTTCGATATCTGCGCGCTGATGGATCCCGCCAGGGAAGTCGGCGGCGATTTCTACGACTACTTCCTCATCGATGACGACCACCTGTGCATGGTGATCGCGGACGTCAGCGGGAAAGGCATACCCGCAGCCCTGTTCATGATGAGCTCGAAGATCATCCTGCAGAATTCCATTATGCTCGGCAAGCCCATATCCGAAGTACTCGAGGTCACGAACAATACCCTGTGCTCCGGCAACCAGGCGGAGATGTTCATCACCGTATGGATCGGCATCCTGGAGCTCTCTACCGGGAAGCTCACGGCTGCCAATGCCGGACATGAATACCCCGCACTCATGCAGGACGGTACGTTCCGTCTGCTGAAGGACAGCCACAGCTTTGTCGTCGGCGGGATGGAAGACGTAGAATACCAGGAGTATGAGCTTCTTCTGAAGCCCGGCGACAGGCTGTTCCTCTATACGGACGGCGTGCCCGAGGCAGCGGATGAAGACAACCGGATGTTCGGCACAGACCGCATGCTGGAAGCCCTGAACAGAGACCCGCATGCCTCGCCGAAAGTGATCCTTGAAAACGTCAAGGCTGCCGTTGATGAATTCGTCAGCGATGCGGAACAGTTCGACGACCTGACGATGCTCTGCCTGCAGTATGACGGCAGACAGGACAGCTGATCGGAAATGAAAGTGAAGGAGACGCAGATCCAATGCCGGTAAATTAAGGCAATTGACAAAACAAAAAAATCTGGTTGTGTGAACGTTTATCATATGACCAGGTTTTTTCTGCCAGAAGTCAGATGATATTCCTTGAAAACAGGCATTATGAAAACAACATTCCAAGTTTG
>JAILQT010000009.1 GCA_024698805.1 Solobacterium sp. | reverse complement strand
GCCTGTTATTGAAGATACAGAAGTACCGGAAGAAACGGAAGAATATGCTGCGGAAGGGACAGAGTACCCGGAGACCATCGAAGAATATATTGAAGAAGATATCCCGGAAGAGGAGATCGTTGAGCCGGAAGAGGTCATTCCTTTCGAAGAGATCCCGGAGGAACTGACAGAAGTCGCGGAAGAAGTACAGGATACGGATCTTACGGAAACAGAATTACCTGCTGCAGAGGAACTTGAAGAGAGCCACAGCGAAGAACTGTTCGACGCTCATACCGGCTGGGAATTCTCAGCAGGAGGGATCAGGTATATCCTCGATTCCGGGGACTATGTGACCGGCTGGATGGAGATCGACGGGGATACATATTACTTCGATGAGAACGGCTATATGGCCACAGGCTGGACCCTGATCGATGAAAATGAATACTATTTCAATGAGGAAGGTATCCTGCAGTGCGATGCGTGGATCGATGAATACTGGGTAAAGTCCGACGGCACAAAGGCAAAGGCCGAATGGGTCGACGGCAATGAATACTATGTAAACGCGTCCGGCAAAAAGGTCAGCTGGATCAGCTATACGTCGCTCTCGCAGGTCGAGACCAGCACAAGGCTCGGCTATTATGTGGCGGAGAGCTACACGCCGCCCGAACAGAGCATCGCCAGTTATGAGCTTGCCTATGAGAAAGGCAACCGCATCATGGTCGCGGATCTGCGCTTTACGCTGGACGGCGTCGCGGTATGCAGCCACAACAACAAGATCACCTACGCAAGGAATCCGGACGGGACGGAACCGAAGACATACCCGGTGATCTCGAAGATGACGCTTGCGCAGCTGCAGGCATACGATTACGGCATTTATAAAGGAAAACTCTATCAGGGGACACCGCTCCTGACGCTTGAAGAGATGTGTTCCTGGATCAGCAGTCATCCCGATACGAAACTGTATATCGAAGTGAAAGCCATCACGAACGGCAGCGCAGCCGCTGTGAGCGCCCTGCTGGATCAGTACGGCATCGTTTCCAGATCGAGTTATATCGTCAATTACAACAATGCCGAACAGATGGAATCCCTGCAGGAGATCCATGAAGACCAGCAGGACCTCCGGCTGGGCCTCTGGGTGGCGGACAGTTCGAATGCGCAGATCACGGATGATATGATCACGGCGATCGACAGCGTCAACGATGACAATGATGTTTTCATGTGGTACTGGAACACGACGGTCCTGACCGAGGGCATCGTGGACAGCCTGGCTGATAAGGGCATCTCCTTCGGCATGGGCATCGTCGATACGGTAGAAGGCATCCTGAATTACTTCCTGTCCTCGGAGCACAATGCGTATACTTCCGAAGTGGAGACCAGGGGGAATGTCTTCGCTGACGCTCTGGGACTTTATCTCGGTAGAAAGGCAGCTGATCCCGGCTTTACCGTCACGGATGCAGGCACGTATTATCTGAAGGCAGACGGCACCCGTGTAAAGGGTTGGCTGCTGAAAGGGAGCGACTGGTATTATTTCGACAGCTCCGGCTATATGCTGAAGGGCTGGCAGAAGATCGGCGACGTCTGGTTCTGGTTCGGCGAAGACGGCAGGAAGATCACCGGGGACCAGGTCATCGATTCGAAGAATTATTATTTTGACGGCTCCGGGGTTATGTACACCGGCTGGCGCTGGATGAATGACAGCTGGTATTACTATTATGAGAGCGGGTCAAAAGCAGGCCTGATCGCTTCCGGCTGGGTGAACATCTCCGGGAAGTATTATTACTTCAATGCGGCAGGCGTCATGCAGAAAGGGTGGCTCACGCTCAATGGCAGGAAGTATTATCTGAATACGAACGGCGTCATGGCCACCGGATGGACGAAGATCTCCGGGAATTATTATTACTTTGACGCAAACGGCGTGATGCTGACAGGCTGGCTGACACTTGACGCAAAGAAATACTATCTGGATACAGAGGGCATCATGGCCACAGGCTGGAAACTGCTTAACGGAAGCTATTACCGGTTCAACGCGAGCGGCGTGATGCAGACAGGGTGGCTGACGCTTGACGGCAAGAAGTATTATCTGAACACGGACGGTTCCATGGCCACAGGCTGGAAGAGCATCGCCGGGAAACACTATTATTTCAGTTCAAAGGGCGTGATGCAGACAGGGTGGCTGACGATCGGTGCGAAAAAGTATTACCTGAATTCAGACGGCGTCATGGTCACAGGCTGGAAGACGGTCTCGGACAGGCGTTATTACTTCAATACGAACGGTGTCATGAAGACCGGCTGGCTGACGCTCGATACAAAGAAATACTATCTGGGTGCGGACGGCGTCATGGTCACGGGATGGAAGACCGTCTCCGATAAGCGCTATTACTTCAGTGCGAAAGGCGTCATGAAGACCGGCTGGCTGGGACTTTCCGGCAAATGGTATTACCTGAACGCCAAAGGCGTGATGAAAACAGGCTGGATCTGCCTGGGGGACAAATGGTATTACCTGAATGCGAAGGGCGTCATGCAGACAGGGTGGCTCAGCCTCTCGGAGAAATGGTATTATCTGAATTCCAGGGGCGTCATGCTTACCGGCTGGCAGAAGATATCCGATAAGTGGTATTACCTGAACACCAAGGGCGTCATGCAGACAGGGTGGCTCAGCCTCGGCGGGAAATGGTACTGTCTGAGTTCCAAAGGCGTCATGCTCACGGGCTGGCAGAAGATATCGAACAAGTGGTATTACCTGAACACCAAAGGCGTTATGCAGACAGGCTGGCTCAGCCTTTCGGGCAAATGGTATTATCTGAATTCCTCCGGTGTGATGGTCACCGGCTGGCTCAGGCTTTCCGACAGATGGTATTACATGGATGCTTCCGGTGTGATGACCACAGGCATGCAGACTATCGCGGACAAATGTTATTACATGAATGAAGACGGTGTCATGCATACAGGCTGGCTGGCACTGGATGGTTCCGTTTATTATTTCCAGCCCTCCGGTGTAATGACCACAGGGGAACTGGAGATCGACGGCAAGAAATACAGGTTTGATGAAGAGGGCAGACAGGTAAGCCCGAAAATATCGGACAAGCTGCCCGTGCAAAATGGACAGGATATTCCGAATGGAATATAATAGCGCCGGGATGCTGTGAAACAGCTGGAAAGGATTACGGTAATGAATAAGATCATCCGAAAAATTATGCCGGTCATATTCGTAATCGCGGTCCTTTTTTGCGTGCTGTTCCTGAACCGGGCGATGAAGAGCAGGAACGCCGAAGAGATCAGTACTTCGTACTATGACCAGCCTGCCGGGAAGACGGATATCGTCTTTGTCGGGACCTCCGCGATCATGAACGGCATCTACCCGATGGAGCTCTGGCACGATTACGGATTTACCTCATTCAACCTCGGCAGCGGGAACCAGAGCCTCGGACAGTCCTATTACCTGATCAAGGAAGTGATCGAACGTGATCATCCTTCCCTGGTCGTTCTCGACTGCAGCCGTGCGTTCCGTGACGAAGTCATCGCAAAGGCATCCTATCTGCATTATGTTTCGGACAACATGCCCATGTTCTCAAAGAACAGGATCGGCATGATCAGCGAACTCAGCGGCGAATTCGACGAAGAACAGGTCAAGGCGCTGTATTTCCCGCTGATCGAATACCATACGCGATGGACGGAGATCACGAAAAAAGACTTTGACAGGGATGAAAAGACCTATACGTTCGGTTCCAAAGTCGATAACAGGCTCACGGTCTCTGACGAATACAAAAAGAAGGACATCGTAACAGAAAATGCGATCAGCGAACGCAGTCTTGCGTATTTTGACCGCATCACGAAACTATGCAAAGAGAATGATACGGAACTGCTGCTGCTGACGCTTCCCGTGATCAGTGTATCAAAGTACATCTCCCAGCCGACGTATACGCTGCGCCGCAATGCGGCCTACGCGCTTGAGGAATATGCCGCGAAGAACCGGACGGGTTACCTGAACCTGATCGACGGCAATGAAGAGATCGGCCTGGATCCGGAATACGATACGGTCGACGGCCAGCATCTGAATTACACCGGCGCTTTGAAAATGACCGACTATCTCGGCACGTATATCCGTGAGAATTACCGGGTGACGGACCACAGGCCTGAATCCGCCTATGCCTATCTGAACGATGCATATGAGGATTACCGGAATTATCTCGACGAGAAGCTCCTGATCAGCACGAACCGGATGGATATCTTCCTGAATGCGCTGGAAAAAGCATCCAGGAGGGATGACTGCATCGTTGTGGTCATGAATACCACAGACCCGGAAAAAACAAAGCTGAACCCGATGGAAGATTACGCGGACCTGTTCCGCAGGCTCGGCCTGACAGGCAGCTTTGCCGGGAACTTTTATGCCGTGATCGATGAAGGCAATGTCGTCGCGGAAGGCAGTATCCCGGAAGCAAATGCCGGATATATCTACGATAAGATCCATTACGATGATCCGGTACGCGGTCTGAAGATCAGCCTTGATCCGTCGGATCCCGCAGTCATCATCGACGGCATGAACCGCATCAGCGGAACGAACGGTTTCCAGGCGGTCGTATACAACAAAAAGAAACACGACCTCATGGATTCCCTGTCGGCGGATACGGCGCAGGCATCTTATTCCCTTGTTCACTGGACAGAACAGAATATCTCGTTTGACAACTGATACGCAGGAGGGAAGAGATGAAGAAGATACTTCTGCGTATACTCAGGACCTGTATATTCATCGTGCTGACGATATGTCTGCTGCTGTCCCTGCAGCATACGATGATCAGCACGACCGATGTGGGAATTACAAAGTATTATTACAAAACAGACAGGAAGACGGACATCGTCCTGCTGGGACCTTCGACCGTGACGTTCGGCCTGTATCCCGCCCTGCTCTGGGATTCCTTCGGCTATACTTCGTACAACCTCGGTACGGGAAGCCAGAGCCTCGGGATCTCCTATTACCTGCTGAAGGAAGCAGTACGGCAGAACAGCCCCGACGTGGTCGTCCTCGACTGCGGCAGGGCATTCCGTGACGAGACCGTAGGGAATACTGCCTACCTGCATTATGTGACGGACAACATGCCGCTGTTCTCCAGGAACAGGCTCGACATGATCAATGCGCTCAGCACGGGTTTTACGGAACAGGAGAAGCTTGCGCTTCTTGTACCGATGATCGGTTACCATACCCGCTGGGATGAACTGGAGAAAGCCGATTTTGAAGGCAATGAGAAAGAGATGTCCTGGGGCGCGAGGGTCAGTACGGCAGTGAAGTATGAAGGCCAGTATGACCTGTTCGAAGTCAATACGGAGAATGCCCTCGGTGCATCCAGTGTCGAATACCTCGGTAAGATCGCCGAACTCTGCAGGCAGAACGGCGCTGAACTGATGCTGATCACGATGCCGCTGCTGAGCAGGTACAAGGGTATCGACCAGGAAGAATACGAGAAACGCATCAACGCTGCCTATGCGCTGGAAAGCTACGCTTCGCGTAACGGTCTGCAGTATCTCAACCTGATCGACAAAGGGGAACAGATCGGACTGATCCCCGAAAAAGAATCGAAGGACGGTCTGCATATCAATTATGAAGGCGCGCTGAAGCTGACCGGGTATATAGGCAGCTACATCCATGATCATTTCGCGATCAAAGATCACCGGAATGAAAAAGGGTATGAATCCTTTGAAAAGAAATATGAAGAATATCTGGATTATCTGCCGGAAGGCGCACTGCGGTCTGCCAATAATCTGGAAGTCTATCTGAAATGGCTCGGTGAGATCGATCCGGACAGGTATCTGATCGTTATCACGGAGATACGTTCGCAGATGCTGCACCCGTTTATCGATTACAGGGAATCCTTCGAAGCACTCGGCCTGCAGACTGACCGCACGTTCAGCTCCTATACCGTCATCGACGGCGGGCGTGTCATTGCGGAACGGTCTGTCCCGTATCCGGATACCTTCCCGGATGAAGAGGTCCCGTTCCATTACGAAGATGAGGACAGGGGTCTGAAGATCAGCCTTGATCCGGCAGACCAGGCTGTGATCATCAACGGTACGAACTACATCGAGGAACAGACAGGCTTCCACATCGTTGTCTATGACAAGGAACAGAAAGACCTGGCTGACTGCATCGGTATCGATACGGAAAGAAACAGATATATCGTCAAGCATTACAATGCACTGAATTATTCGTATAAAGACTGAAGGAACGGAAGAAATGAAGAAGAAGCTGGCTGCACTGCTGAAAAACCTGATATTCATCCTGTGCATTCTGGGCATGGTTCTGCATCTGCAGCGGGTCACCGTAAACAAGTCGCAGCTTGAACTTCCTGCTTCCTATTTCAAAACGGATGAAAAAACAGATGTAATCCTGCTTGGGGCGTCGACTGTAACATTCGGGCTGTACCCGATGGAACTGTGGAGTCAGTACGGATATACTTCGTTTAACCTGGGTACCGGGGAACAGAGCTTCGGAATGTCCTATTACCTCCTGAAAGAAGCCCTGGAAAGGAACCGGCCTAAACTCGTCGTCCTCGACTGCGGCAGGGCATACAGGGATGAGACGACCTTCATACCTTCCCATCTGCACTGGGTAACGGATACGATGCCCCTGCTCTCAAAAAACAGGCTCGCAATGATCCGCGATCTTGGCGGCGGATTCACAGTAAAGGAA
Organism: Solobacterium sp.; assembly: GCA_024698805.1. GTDB lineage: Bacteria > Bacillota_I > Bacilli_A > Erysipelotrichales > Erysipelotrichaceae > Bulleidia. The sequence continues at coordinate 16,265 of JAILQT010000009.1, read as the reverse complement.
AGAATGGCGCTGTACATGCCGCTGCTGCGTTACCATGTGCGGTGGGAAGAACTGACCAAACGTGATTTTGAGACCAATGAAAAAGAGATGACATACGGCGCAAAGATCAACTCAAAGGTCAATTATGACGGGCCGTATGCTGAGTTTGCGATCGATACAAAGAATGCCCTGGGTGCCGGCAGTATGGAATATCTGGAACGCATCATTGACCTGTGCCGTCAGAATGATACCGACCTGCTCCTGGTCACCATCCCGCTGACAGGGATGAGTGAAGAAGTCAGCCAGGAGACCTACCAGCTCCGTGTCAACGCCGCATACGCTATGGAGGCTTTCGCAGCGGAAAGAGGGGTTCCCTATCTCAACCTGATCGACAAAGCGGAAGCGATCGGCATCGATCCCGAAGCGGATTCCCAGGACGGCCTCCATCTCAATTACAGCGGTTCCACAAAACTGACCGACTATATCGGCACATATATCCGGGATCATTATGACGTGAAGGACCACAGGGACGAAGCGGGGTATGAATCGTTCCGGGAGGATTATGAAGCCTATCTTGCCTACATGCCGGAAGGCATCCTGAAAACAGTGCAGAGACTGGACGTTTATCTGGACTGGCTGAAGATGATCAAAGATGATGAAAGATACACGATCATCATCGCCAACGCAGCAGGCAATAAACTGGACCCGTTTGCGGATTACAGGGATTCCTTTGCGGAATTGGGGATCCGGACAGACTTTGACGCAAGTTCCCTGACGGTCATCGACCGCGGGGAGGTGATCGAACAGCTGGAGATCGAAGACCTGCAGACGTTCGTTGAGGAAGGCCTGGAGTATCACTATATCAATGACGAAAGGGGCCTGATGATCAGCCTGAAACCGGAAGAACCGGTCATCATGATCAACAGGACAAATTACATTAAAGACCAAAGAGGCTTCTATATCGTCGTATATGACAGGGAGCTGAATGACCTGACAGACAGTATCGGCATCGATACGACAAAAAGCAGATATACCATCAGACATTACAGCAGTCTGAATTACAGGTATAAATAGAAAGGAGAGAAAAAATGGCATTATTTTCAATTCAGTTCTTTATCTTTCTTGCGCTTGTGATCGGACTGTACTATATCGTACCGGGCAAACTGCAGAAATATGTGCTGCTCGCAGCGAATATCATCTTCTATTTCATTGCCGGCGGACTGGATGCGATGGCATTCATACTGATCACGACAGTGACCACATGGTTCAGCGCATACAAGATCGAATCGATCGAAAATGCGTACAAGAGCAGGACGGCAAATAAGGAAAGACCGCTGTCCAGGGAAGAAAAAGCGGCTCTGAAGGAAAAGGCAAGGAGGCGGAAGAAGAGGTACCTTGTCGCGACGCTGCTGATCAATTTCGGTATCCTCGGTGTACTGAAGTACGGCAATTTCGTTATCGGCAACATCAATGCGTTCCTGCCGGAAACATCCAGGATCGCGGATATGGGCCTGCTGCTGCCGCTCGGCATCTCGTTCTATACATTCCAGAGCACGGGTTACCTGATCGACGTATACAGGGGCTCCAAAAACAAGGCGTGCAGGAACCTGATCGACTATGCGGTATTTACGACATACTTCCCGCAGATGATCCAGGGACCGATCAACCGCTTCAACGAACTCGGTCACCAGCTGATCGAAGAGAGGAGATTTGACTCCGCCCGGTTCAGGGAGGGTTTTTCCAGACTGCTCTGGGGATATTTCAAGAAGATGGTCATCGCGGAAAGAACTGCGATCATCGTCAACGAGGTGTTCAACAACTACGAACTGCACAGCCATCAGGGTTTCATCGTATTTATCGGTGTATTCTTCTATGGCGTCCAGATCTACGCGGATTTCTCCGGCGGCATGGATATCGTATTCGGTGCTTCCGAGATCATGGGCATCGATATGCAGGAAAACTTCCGCCAGCCTTTCATGGCAAAGAACGTAGCGGAATTCTGGAGAAGGTGGCACATGACGCTGGGCAACTGGATGAGGGACTATGTCTTCTATCCGATCGCTTTGTCCAAGCCGTTTATGAAGCTCGGCCGCAGCCTGAAGAAAAAGGTCGGCACCTATTACGGAAAGGTCATCCCGTCCTTCATGGCTTCGTTCATCGTATTCATACTTGTCGGTATCTGGCACGGCGCTAGCTGGAAATACATCGCGTACGGTGTCTATCAGGCGGTCTTCGTATCGACGGCGACACTGTTTGAGAAACAGTACAATGCGTTCAACACATTCATGAAGTTCGATACGGAATCCGCAGGCTTCAAATTCTGGCAGATGCTGCGGACGACATTCATTATCACGGTCGGCCGTTACTTCTCAAGGGCAGCGACGTTCACGGATGCGATGCGCATGTACAAAGCAACATTCACCCGTTTCAACCCCTGGGTGCTCTTCGACGGAACGCTGTATACGCTCGGTCTGGAGATGAAGGAATTCCATTTCCTGATCCTGATGCTGATCGTGCTGCTGGCTGCGGATATCATCGCGGAAAAGGGCATCGTGATCCGTAAGGAAGTCGCGAAGCAGAATACCGTATTCCGCTGGGCAGTCTATCTGACTGCGATCCTGATGATCATCATCTTCGGCGTGTACGGACCCGGCTTCGACGCGGCGTCATTTATCTATCAGAAATTCTGATGAAGTGCGGCAATGTCCCGCACTTTTTTCAGGAAATAAAGACATTCAGACAAACCATGCTATAATAGATGCGCACAAATTATGGAGGAATATATGGAAGAATTACTCGCTATACTGAATGAGATCAGACCCGATGTTGATTTCACAGCTGCAACAGCACTGATCGATGATGAGATCCTTGATTCATTTGATATCATCTCGATCGTAGGGGAACTGAACGATCATTATGACATCGATATCAACGTAGATGATCTTCTTCCCGAGAATTTCAACACAGCTGCGGCTATGCTTGAACTGATCACAAACATGCAGAATGCCTGATCTGTTTTTCAGGCGCAGCGCCTGGAAACAGAAGCTTTTCGCAGCGGCCCGATCCGGGATATGCCGGGTGAGGCCGCACAGTTTATTTGAGTGAGACAGATTGATATGGCTATTGGAAAAATCAGCAAAGACAAATCAAAGCCGCAGATCGCGGAAGACGCATATGTAAAGCGTACGAAAGTCGGGGATTACTCCGTCATCGAAAAAGACTGCGTCGTCCTGAATTCCGAACTCGGCATGTATGTGGATATCGAGAAGAGGAACCTCATCCGCAAAGCGGTGATCGGCGATATGTCCTATACAGGTGCGGATACAAGCATCATGTGGGCAGAGATCGGCAAATACTGCGCGATCTCCCGTATGGTCGATATCGGCGGCAACCAGCACAATTACAGGGCTGCGAGCATCATGCCTGTATACCGTATGAACAACAAGCTCGGCGGTCCGCTGTCGCTGCACCCGGATGAAGAGATGATCAAAGTGGGCAATGACGTCTGGATCGGCCAGGGTGTTTCGATCGTGCGCAAACCCGGTCTTGAGATCGGCGACGGGGCAGTGCTCGGCAGCGGTGCCGTGGTCACCAGAAGCATCCCGCCGTACGCGATCGCTGCAGGCGTGCCCGCAAGGGTGATCGGATACAGGTTTGATGAGGATATCATCAAACGTCTGCTCGCACTGAAATGGTGGGACTGGCCTGCGGAAAAAGTGCTGGCAAACAGGGATCTTCTGACAGGGGATCTGAATGAGGAAATAATGGACCGGCTGGAAGCCGTGCAGAACACAGACTAACATGAATACAGTTGTAAAAATGCTGGAAGCCGCTTATGCGGACTTCCCTGATAAAAAAGCACTTGCGGATGAATACCGCAGCGTTACGTATGCGCAGTACAGGAACGACGCAAGGCGCATCGCGGACAGGATCATCCGTGATATCTCAAAAGGACAGATCAAGCGTCCGGTCGCAGTCCTGATCAGCCGGACGGTCGACCCCGTTATCGCTTTTATGGGCATCGTCTATTCCGGGAATTTCTATGTCCCGATCGATTACACGCTGCCTGAAGAAAGAAGGAACCTGATCCTGCAGGAACTGGATCCCCTCGGCATCATCGACGCAAGGCATAAAGAGGATGTCATTGAAGGAACATACAGGTTCGAGGATCTGCTGGACGGAGATCCGGAATCGGCTGAGACTGATTTTTATATGGAACATACGATCGATACGGATCCGCTGTATTCGATCTTTACAAGCGGTTCGACGGGTGTGCCCAAGGGCGTGCTGATCGCGCACAGGGGCGTGATGGACCTTGTCGATGTCTTTGACAGGGCATTCGGTTTTGATGCGGACTGCATATTCGGCAACCAGGCACCGTTTGATTTCGATGTGTCCGTCAAGGATATATACAATTCGCTGTACCACGGCGCCTGCGTTGAGGTGCTCCCCCACAAGCTCTTCGTCATGCCGAAGAAACTTGTTGCGTATCTGGCGGAAAGAAAGGTCGATACGCTGATCTGGGCTGTCTCCGCAGTACGCATCATCTCGGATTTCAAAGCCTTCGATACAGAGGAAGGACAGGGCATCCGGGGATTCCGGTATGTGATGTTCTCCGGCGAGGTGATGCCTCCCAAGACGATCAATTACTGGATGGAGCGCTATCCGGATGCGATGTATGTCAATCTGTACGGGCCGACGGAGATCACGTGCAACTGCACATATAAGGTCATCGACCATATGTATCCCAATGACGGCATCCTGCCGGCAGGCAAAGCCTTTGAGAATACAAGGATATACCTTCTTGACAATGAAGGGAATATCATCACAAAGCAGAATGAAGTCGGTGAGATCTGCGTTGAAGGAACAGGTCTGGCACTGGGTTATTACAATAATCCCGAAAAGACTGCGGAAGCTTTCCGCAGACTGCCGTCGGAAAAAGGCTATGCGGACATGCTGTACCATACGGGGGACCTGGGCTACTGGAATGCGGATATGGACATCGTCTTCGCAAACCGCGCCGATTCGCAGATCAAGCATATGGGTCACAGGATCGAGCTCGGCGAGATCGAGATCGCTCTGAATGCGATGCCGTTCATTACCGTAGCCTGCTGTATCTATGATACGAAACGTGAAAGGATCGTATGCGTTTACCAGGCTGCCGAAGAAATGCGCAGGCAGATCGTAGGCGAACTGGGCAAAAAGCTGCCGAAGTATATGTGGCCGAACAAATACATACGCTATGACCAGATCCCGATGAACTCGCACGGGAAGATCGACAGGGCGTCGCTCAGAAAAATGATCATAAAGGACTGACCGGGGAGACCCGGTTTTTTCATGCGCTTGCATTTTTATCACAGATTTGTATAATAAAACATGAAATGGAGAGTTTCATGAACAAGATAGAATTAGATTTAGTGAACAAACTTGCGGAAAACACATATAAAAACCAGAGGGAACTCGCAGATGCCTGCGGATACTCCCTGGGAACCGTGAATACGGCCCTGCGTTCCCTGAACAAAGAGGGATACACAGACGGAATGAAACTTTCAGGGAAAGGAACTGCTTTCCTGCAGGAACAGAAGCCTTCTTCCGCGATCATCCTCGCGGCAGGCCTCGGCATGCGGATGATCCCGATCAATTCGCATACGCCGAAGGCACTGATCGAAGTCAGGGGTGAGAGACTGATCGAGAGGATCATCCGCCAGCTTCACGAAGCGGATATCCGTGATATCTATGTCGTAGTCGGATTCATGAAGGAGTCATTCGAATACCTGATCGACGACTTCAATGTAAAGCTGATCGTCAACAGGGACTACGCTTCGAAGAACAATTTCCATTCCCTGTACCTCGCAAAGAAGTACCTGTCGGATTCCTATGTGATCCCCGGCGATATGTGGTGTGCGGAGAACCCGTTCAGCCGCTACGAGACATATTCATGGTATATGGTCTCGGATAAGAAGACGTCCAAATCCGCTGTGCGCGTGAACCGCAGGCAGGAACTGATCCGTACGGAAGGTGCGGGCAATGAGATGGTCGGCTTTGCCTACCTGAAAAAGGATGCTTGCGAATATGTCAAAAAGAAACTCGCCGCATTCGAAAAGGATGAGAAGAAGACCGATTATTTCTGGGATGACGCACTGTATGACGATGAAAAGATGATCGTCTATGCGAATGTGGTCACTGCCGGCGAAGTCATCGAGATCGATACATACGAGCAGCTGAGGGAGATCGACGCGGATTCCTCCCAGCTCAACACGGAAGCGATCGCGACCGCTGCGGAAGCCCTGCATACCGATACGGCTTCCATCCGCGATGTGACTGTCCTGAAGAAGGGCATGACGAACCGCTCATTCATGTTTACATGCGGCGATCACAAATACATCATGCGCATCCCGGGTGAAGGCACACAGCAGCTGATCAACCGCAGGCAGGAAGCAGCCGTATACGACGTGATCCGCGACAAGGGCCTTTCCGACGATATCGTCTATATCAATCCCGACAACGGCTACAAGATCACGAAATTCATCGAGGACGCAAGGAACTGCGACCCGATGGACGATGACGATGTCCGCCGCTGCATGAAGAAACTCAGGGGATTCCATGAGATGAAGCTGAAGGTGGATCATTTCTTTGATATCTTCGGTCTGATCGATTTCTATGAATCTTTATGGAACGGAAAGGATTCCGTATACAGGGACTATAAAAAGACAAAGGAGCGTGTATTCGAACTGAAGAATTACATCGATGCATGCGATAAGGACATCTGCCTGACGCATATCGACGCGGTATGCGACAACTTCATCATGACGGATGACATCCGCCTGATCGACTGGGAATACGCCGGCATGCAGGACCCGCATGTGGACCTGGCCATGTTCTGCATCTACGCGATGTATGACCGGGAACATGTCGAGAAGCTGATCGATGCGTATTTCCCGGAAGGATGCGATGCAGGGACACGCACGAAGATCTACTGCTATATCGCCGCCTGCGGACTCTTATGGTCCAACTGGTGTGAATACAAGCTGCAGCTCGGCGTTGAGTTCGGCGAATACGCGCTGGCGCAGTTCCGCTACGCGAAGGATTATTACAGACTGGCAAAGGAGCGCATGGAATGAACAGGATCAAAAGGGCGATCATCATGGCTGCCGGAAAAGGCGAACGCATGAGACCCCTGACGGATACGGTCGCAAAGCCGCTTGTGAAGGTGAACGGCGTGCGGATGATCGACTCCGTCATCGACGCCCTGCATGAGAACGGGATCAATGAGATCCATATCGTAACAGGTCATCTGAAGGAACAGTTTGAAGAACTGAAGGAAAAGTACGACGTCGACCTGATCGAGAATCCGTACTATGACACATGCAACAACATATCCTCGCTGTACTGTGCCCGGGATTACATCGACGATGTCATCATCCTCGACGGGGACCAGATCGTATTCGATCCGAAGATCCTGCACAGCGAATTCGACAGGAGCGGCTATTCCTCCGTCTATACGGAAACACAGACATCCGAATGGCTGATGCAGGTCAATGACGAAGGCATCGTCACTTCCTGCTCAAGGACAGGCGGCAACAGGGGCTGGCAGCTCTTCAGCATCTCCAGATGGAATCACGAAGACAGCGTAAAGCTGAAGCATTTCCTTGAATATGAATTCGACGTAAAGAAGAACAGGCAGATCTACTGGGACGACGTAGCGATGTTCTGTCACTTTGACGAATTCAGGCTCGGTATCTACGAGATCAGGAAAGAAGATCTGATCGAGATCGATTCCCTTGAGGAACTGATCGACGCAGATCCGTCCTATGCATGATGGAGGTCTAGATCATGAACGAAACAAAAAGAAAACTCGATCCCGCGACAACGATCATACCGTTTATCGCGATATTCATTCTCTGTGTATTCTTCATCGTCGATCCTGCAGGATCAACGGATGTACTCACGAAGATCCGCGCCTTCCTCGGCGACGAATTCGGCGTCTTCTATCTGGCAGTCGGACTCGGGACACTGATCATATCCCTCTATCTGTCCTACTCGGATATCGGCAATATCACACTTGGCAAACCGGGTGAACAGCCGAAATACACATTCTTCCAGTGGGGCGCCATGGTCTTCACATGCGGACTTGCGGCAGATATCCTGTTCTATTCCATGTGCGAGTGGATCCTCTATGCGCAGGAGCCGCATCTGGCGGACCTCGGGTCCATGCAGGACTGGGCATCGACCTACCCGCTGTTCCACTGGGGACCGATCCCGTGGAGCTTCTATGCCGTGCTCGCTGCGTGCTTCGGCTTCATGCTGCACGTAAGGGGCTGCGGCAAGCAGAAATACTCTGAAGCCTGCAGGCCGATCCTGAAGGATAAGACAGACGGTCTTCCCGGCAAGATCGTTGACGTCCTGGCTGTCGTTGCGCTGATCGCAGGTACGGCTACGACGTTCAGCGTCGCTACGCCGCTCCTTTCCAGCGCGATCTCCTCGATGTTCGGCATCCCCGATTCCAAGTGGCTGACGATCGCGATCCTCGTGACGACATGCATCGTATATACATATTCCGTCATGAAGGGCATGCGCGGCGTATCCATCCTCGCAAACATCTGCATGTACGTATTCGGCGCACTGCTGCTGTACGTATTCCTGTTCGGCGGGATGACCCGCTATATCGTCGAGACCGGCTTTACGGCACTCGGTGCAATGGTACAGAACTTCATCGGACTCAGTACATGGACGGATGCCATGAGGACATCCTCCTTCCCGCAGAACTGGACGATCTTCTACTGGGCTTACTGGATGGTATGGTGTGTCGCATCACCGTTCTTCATGGGCAGCATCTCCAGGGGAAGGACTGTCAGACAGGTCATTATGGGCGCCTACATCTTCGGCGTCAGCTCAACGCTGATCTCCTTCATCGTCCTCGGCAATTACGGCCTCGGACTGCAGATGTTCGGCAAGATGGATGTCATCGGGCTCTACAACAGCTGCGGCGACCTGTACCAGACAGTCATTGCCGTACTGCAGACACTGCCGCTGCATCAGCTTGTGATCATTGTCCTGATCATCTCCATGATCGCATTCTACGCAACTTCATTCGACTCGATCACGATGGTCGCTTCCGCATATTCCTACAAGCATATGAAGGATGATGAAGAGGCTTCCAACGGGATGAAATTCTTCTGGGCGATCCTGCTGATCCTGCTGCCGATCGCGCTGATCTTCTCCGAAGGCAGTATGGCAAACATGCAGACAGTATCGATCATCGCTGCATTCCCGATCGCATTCGTAATCATCCTGATCATTGCAAGCTTCATCAGGGATGCGAAGGATTATATCCGGAAGAATGATGAAGTGTGATATACATTCAGAATGAGATCATACTCCCCATAACAAGAGAATAAACAAAACCCCGCCGGGAGGCTGAAAGGATATCAGTAATCAGGGCGGGGTTGTTTTTGTACAGACGATTCGGTTAACAGCATGGTGTGTGAATCATATCTGATGGTGCATGTTAACATTGATGCATCGGAAATACGACTATAGAATTATATATATCGTGATGAACATTCATGCGGTTCAGGAAGGAGAAGGTTATCATGGTAAAAAAACTGTATGCAGTACTGATGTCTCTGTTTATGACAGCAGCGGTATTCCCGCAGAACATCTATGCGGAAGAAGAACCGGCCGAAGAAACAGCGGAAGAGATCAGTGAAACAGAAGAGATCACAGAAGAAGAGATTCCGGAAGACATAATCGAGGAAGAAGTACCGGAAGAGGAGATCACGGCAGAAGAGCCTGAAGTGATCGAACCGGAGGAAGAAGTAACGGAAGAACCTGTTGAAGAAGTCCTTGAGAAAATTGAAGAAGAAATCACTGAGCCTGAGCAAGAGGCGATCCAGGAAGAGGAATCTTCAGAAGAAATTGCTGAAGAAGCTTCTGATGAACTCAAAACAGAGGTCATAGTCGAAGAAACTCTTGAAGAAGAGGTGGCTGAACCTGAAGAAGAAATCAGTACAGAGCCAACTGAAGAGATCATTGAGGAAACAATCGAAGAAACCACTGAAATCGAAGCCGCTAATGATGTTATGGATGATTTTGAGTATTCCATTGAAGACTCGGAAATAACGATTTCAAAGTATATTGGGACTGATACAGAGGTTAGTATACCTTCAGAAATTGATGGGGTGCCAGTAACACGAATTAATGACAGTGCATTTCAGGATTGCAGTAATATAACCAGTATTATAGTGCCGGATACGGTAATAAAAATTGGAGAGTATGCATTTAAGGGATGCAGCAGTTTATCGTTTATCATGATACCGGCCAGCGTCACTAGTTTTGGGTTTAAAACATTTGAAGGATGCAGTAATTTAAAAACTGCAGGTACGTTTGGAAGCGGTGCAAATTATCAGTTTGGTTGGACAAACATAATTCCCAGTCATGCATTTTCCGGGTGTTCAGAGTTGTCAAGTTTAACAATCCCTGAAGAAATAACAGATATTAGATATGAAGCATTTTATGGTTGCAGCAGCTTAAAAACAGCTGGTCCGATTGGAAGCAACGCAAATTATCAATTTGGCTGGACTACCAGTATTCCTGTTTATGCATTTTGTTCATGCACTGGCTTAGTTAGTGCAGTGATTCCTGATGGGATAACCAGTATTGGAAAAAGAGCATTTTTCGATTGTAATAATCTGGTGAGTGTTGATATTCCCGATAGTGTATCCAGCATTGGTGAAAAAGCGTTCTCCGGCTGCGGGTCTCTTACTGACATTATTCTTCCGAATGGAATTGACAGCATTTCAGGTGGCTTATTCTCTTCTTGCAAGAGTCTGACAACAATAACTATTCCTGATAGTGTTACGAGTATCGAGTTGGGGGCATTCGGTGGTTGTAGCAGCTTGGCACATTTAGTTATTCCGTCTCAAATTACAAGTATAGGTAGTGAAAGTATTATCGGTGGTGCATTCTCCGGGTGTGATTCTTTAAGAACTGCTGGTCCGATTGGCAGTAACTCAGATCTGGAGTTTGGTTGGACAGAATCTATACCTGATAATGCATTCTCCGGCTGCGGCTTAACCAGCATTATTATCCCTGAAACTATTACAAGCATTGGGGGATATGCATTCTATAATTGCAGAAATTTAGTTGATATTACTATTCCTGATGGAATAACGAGTTTAAATGAGGGTGTGTTTCACAACTGTACTAGCTTAAAGGAAATAACAATTCCTGATAGTGTGACATTCATAGATAATTGGGCATTTGATTGGTGTGAAAGCTTAACCAGTATTTCAATTCCCGGCAGTGTTAACACGATTGAAGACTATGCATTCCGTAATTGTTACGCATTAAGCAATGTCACGATTTCTGATGGTGTTGTCAGAATTGGAGAAGATTCATTTATTGCAAGCAGTTTAAAAAGTGTAGTGATACCTGAAACTGTGTCAGATATTGGCAACAGGGCATTTGGATATGTTTTTGACTATGATGCAAATGGATATGTGCAGGGATATGTAGTTAATGATGACTATGTTATCTATGGATATTCCGGAACCGCAGCAGAAACATACGCAAATGAGAATGGTATTACATTTGTTGACATGAATACGACAGAGCTTTCTGCTTCGAATATTTCAACTATTGCAGCCCAGACATATACAGGCAAGGCAATAAAGCCAGCAGTAACTGTAACAGTTAACGGTGTTAAGTTAGTTAATGGTACAGACTATACGATTAGCTATGAGAATAACATCAATACCGGAACTGCGACAGTGACGATCGAAGGCATCGGTGGTTACACAGGTACAGTTACAAAGGAATTCACGATCATACCAAGAGTGATCACGCCTGAAGTAACACTGTCAACATCAAGCTATACCTATAACGGTAAAGCAAAAACGCCTGGTGTGACCGTCAAAGATGGTGATACAACACTTGTGAAGGGTACGGACTATACCGTTACATACGGTGCAGGAAGAACGAACGTCGGAACATATAATGTCAAGGTGACCCTGCAGGGAAACTACAGCGGGTCAAAGAAGGTAAGCTTCACGATCACAGCGAAAGCGATCACGCCTGCAGTCACGCTGACAACGACGGAATACACCTATAACGGCAAGGCAAGGACGCCCGGTGTCACAGTCATGGACGGCAGCACGAAACTGGTAAAGGATACAGATTATACTGTTACTTACGCATCCGGGAGGACAAAAGTCGGAACATACAATGTCACAGTCAAACTGAAGGGGAATTACTCTGGCAAAAAGACGGTGCAATTCACGATTCTGCCTGCAGCTACAACCAAGATCGCAGTCGCGAACAAGGCAGGCGGCATTAAGATCGCATGGAAGGCAGTGACAGGAGCGACAGGATACAAGATCTACCGCAACGGCAAACTGGCGAAGACGATCACAGGCGGTGATACAGTCAGCTGGGGCGATACAAAGGCAACAGGAAACGGTACGAAGTATACGTATAAGATCGTTGCATTTGCGGATGCAGGAACGAGCAAGGTATACAAAGAGATCACGACATACTGGCTGACAAGGCCTACTGTTTCATCACTGACAAACAGCTCAGCAGGCAAGCTGACTGTGAAGTGGGGCAGGAACACAGCAGTGACAGGTTATCAGGTACAGTATTCAACAAGTTCAGACTTCACATCTGACACAACAAAAACAGTCACAATTAAATCAAATACAACTGTATCGAAGGTGATCGGAAGCCTGACAAAAGGCAAGACCTACTATGTCAGGGTAAGGTCCTACAAGACAGTAAGCAGCGTAAATTACTACTCCATGTGGAGTGCAGCGAGCAAACTGAAACTGTCAAAATAGAAAATAGTTTATCAATGGACGCAAAATGCGTCCATTGAGACGTTATGACAATTCTGTGAATTATAGATTTGATCGTATACTGCTGCGTACAGCCAGTTTTACAGGGATGCGATGGATTATATCCGTAAGAATGAGAAAGTTTGATATTCATTCAGAATAGATCATACTCCCCATAACAAGAGAATAAACAAAACCCCCGCCGGGAGGCTGAAAGGATATCAGCCGTCAGGACGGGGGTTTTGTCATGTTGAGGATGACCCGGTCAATGGCATGGTGTGTGAATCATATCTGATGGTGCATGTTAACATTGATGCATCGGAAATACGACTATAGAATTATATTATCGTGATGAACATTCATGCGGTTCAGGAAGGAGAAGGTTATCATGGTAAAAAAGCTGTATGCAGTACTGATGTCTCTGTTTATGACAGCAGCGGTATTCCCGCAGAACATCTATGCGGAAGAAGAACCGGCTGAAGAAACAGCGGAAGAGATCAGTGAGACAGAAGAGATCGAAGAGGAAGAGATCGCAGAAGAAGAGATCCCGGAAGAGATAATCGGGGAAGAAGTACCGGAAGAGGAGATCACGGCAGAAGAGCCTGAAGTGATCGAGCCAGTAGAAGAAGTAACGGAAGAACCTTCTGAAGAAGCAGATCCTGAAGAAACAGAAACGATCACAGAGCCTGTCACAGAAGAGATCCCGGAGGAGATCATTGAAGAGATAGAACCTGAAGTAACAGAAGTTCCCGAAGAGGAAGTAATACCGGAGGAAACAGTTCCTGAAGAAACGGAAGAACCGGAAGAGACTGTACAGGAACCTGTGCAGACAGAGCCGGAGACTGTTATTGAGGAAGAACTTCCGGAGGAACCTGCTGCACCGGAAGAAATAATCGAAGAAGAAACAGAAGAGATCCCCGAAGCATTTGAAGTTGCGAACGGTGATTATACTGTAGGCAGTTATACATATACGGTAAGCAGCGGTAAAGCCAGCATCAAAAGCTATAACGGAACTGCATCATCCGTAACTTTGCCGACAACCGTAACAATTGAAGGAAGCAGTTATAAACTGACATCACTTGGCACAAAAGCTTTTTTAGGCAACCAGTATTTAAAATCAATCACAATACCTGCAGAATACAGAAGTATTGGCAGTGCTGCATTCAGGAACTGCACAAACCTCAGTTCGGTAACGATCAACGGCGACATAGCGGACTGCAGCAGCAGCTCAATTAATAACAGTGAGGGATACAATACTTCAAGCAACTCGATTTCGATATTCTATAATGCCGGTACAAATACAGGCGGAATGACAGTCACATTCGGAAGCGGAGTCACGAGGGTGCCTGCATATCTGTTTGCGACAGGATATATGTATTCCAAAGATGTATATGCCCATGTAAAAAAAGTAAATCTTTCTTCCAAAATAACATCTATCGGAAGAGATGCATTTTACAAATGCTATGATCTCGAGACAGTAAATTTTACAGATGCGACAGCTTTGCAGACGATCGAACCCTGGGCATTCTATTCAACAGGGCTGCGTTCACTGAAATTTGCGAATAAACTGACTACGATCAGCGAGGCAGCTTTTTCGGGTATTGAGAATCTGAAAAGCGTAACATTGCCGAAAAGCTTAAAGACACTTGGGAAGATCGTGTTCAGGAACTGTACAAATCTCACGAATGTAACGATCAACGGAAACATTGCAGACTGCACCAAAGATGCAGTGAATAACAGTGATGGATATAACACTTCCAGCAACCAGAGCTCGGTATTCTATAATACCGGGACAAATACAGACGGAATGACAGTCACGTTCGGTAGTGCAGTTACCAGAGTTCCTGCATATCTGTTTGCGACAGGATATGTCTATTCCAAAGATGTATATGCCCATGTAAAGAAAGTTAATCTTTCTTCAGGAATAACATCGATCGGCAGAGGAGCTTTTGACTTGTGCTATGATCTTAACACAGTTAATTTCGCAGATGCGGCATCCTTGCAGACGATCGAACCCTGGGCATTCGAAGCAACAGCACTGCGTTCTCTGACATTTGCGAATAATCTGACAACGATCGGCGAAGGAGCGTTTTACGGCATTAAGAATCTGAAAAATGTAACATTGCCGAAAAGCTTAAAAACACTTGGCCCCAGAGTGTTCAAGAACTGTACATATCTCACGAATGTAACGATCAACGGAAACATTACCGACTGCAACAGCAACGCAATAAACAGCAGTACCGGATATAACAGTTCAAGCGACCTGAATTCGATATTCTATAATACCGGGACAAATACAAACGGAATGACCGTCACATTCGGAAGCGGAGTCACGAGGGTGCCTGCGTATCTGTTTGCGACAGCCTATGCGTCTTCTCAAAATGTTTATGCCCATGTTAAAACAGTAGCGATTCCGAATTCTGTAAAATCCATCGGGAAATATGCTTTCTTCAATTGCTATGACATTACAAGCGTAAAGATCAAGAGAAACAGTATAACCATCGAAGAGAATGCATTCGGCAATGATACCAAGATCAAAGCTGCAGTTTACTTCAGCGGTCCCGCACATTATCAAATGCTGGATTATACAGACAATTTTGCTTACTATGCACCGCTGCAGCCGACACTTTCAAGTCTGACGACTACGGAAGAAGGGGTCATTGTGAAGTGGAAAGCCGCTGTAGGTGCCTTCTCATATTATGTATACAGAAAGACTGGTACCGGATCTTATAAAAAGATCGCCGAGGTATACGAACAGCAGTACTTTGATAAAGCCGCAAAGACAAACGGAAAGAAGTATACATACAAGATCATTGGTGTAATCAGCACAAAGAAAGGCAAAGCTTCCGCCGCAAAAGCCGTCACATATAACAAAACGACCGCACTGAAGAAAGGCTGGGTCCAGAAAAACAATGCCTGGTATTATGTAACGGAAAACTACACTTATCAGAAAGGCTGGAAGAAGATATCCGGGAAATGGTATTATTTCACGACTTCCGGGAAAATGGTGACCAGCTGGCAGAAGATCGACGGTTACTGGTACTATTTCACTTCCGGCGGTGCAATGGTCACCGGGTGGAAAAAGATCGGCGGAAACTGGTACTGGTTTGAATCGGACGGAACAATGTTTGCGAGCAGCTCGTCATATTACGATGCTTCAAAATATATCAACGGCAAATACTATTACTTTGATTACGACGGTGTCTGCCAGAACCCGTAAAACAGGGATCAGACAGATCGCTGCTATCCGGACAGCATTTACACATAAGTGTTTGATCAGTTACGTAATGGACGCGTCCCCGCGTCCATTACTTTTTGTGTGCCGGGCATGGCACATATCTCGGAGGTTGAAAAGTACCTCCAGCCAAGGGCGGTAACCCCTAAGGCTTAGCCAAACTCAAGGGTGTCCTAGAATGGGAAACTGTTCTTTAACCGTGAGGGGAATCTGAAGGA
>JAILQT010000066.1 GCA_024698805.1 Solobacterium sp. | reverse complement strand
CTCCTGTTTACACACAGTAATCATATTTCATGAATGACCTGTCCGTCATCATGAAGTATGCATCTGTCCGGTTTCCTTTTTTGGGAAAATCATAATAGAATAATGGCATGGAAAAGATCGTTTCGCTGAATAACGCAAAAGTAATGAAATGGAACAGCCTTCACAAGAAGAAATACAGGGATGAATACGGCCTGTTCCTGGTCGAAGGGGAACACCTCGTATCAGAAGCACGCAGGGCCGGACAGCTCGATACCCTGGTCAGTGACGGGACGGTTCCTTTTGAATTTGAGAATACCGTTTATGTTTCCGAAGCTGTCATGAAGAAGCTTTCCGCAAACGTATCGCAGGTACACCTGATCGGCGTATGCAGATGCAGGCAGACCGTTGAGAAGGAAACGGAAAGGGTCCTCCTGCTTGACGGCGTCCAGGACCCCGGCAACCTCGGCACCCTGGTGCGCACGGCTGTTTCCTTCGGCTTTGACGCTGTGTACTGCTCGGAAGAATGCTGCGACCTGTACAACGAAAAAGCAGTCCGCTCCACGCAGGGGGCACTGTTCCATATCCCCGTCCTCAGACGGGATCTGAACATCCTGATCCCGATGCTGCGAAGGGACGGGTTCCGCATCTACGGGACTTCGCTGCAGGAGTCGCGCACGATGTCCGAGATCACAGAAGGGCACCGGATGGCATTCGTCCTCGGCAATGAGGGACAGGGCGTGCATCCGGAGATCATCGGTCTGTGCGACAGTTCGATCCGGATCGAGATGGACGGGTTCGAATCGCTGAATGTCGCCGTGGCAGGCGGGATCATCATGTATCATTTCAGGAAGAAGTAAGATGTACTGGCTTTCGTTCGCAGAATACTGCCGGGAAAGATTCGGCAGGAGGCTGTACCGCGCTGCTCTGGATGCGCATATGACATGCCCGAACAGGGACGGCAGGATATCTTACGGCGGCTGCCTGTTCTGCTCCGGCAGCGGTTCGGGTGAGTTCGCTGTTTCCTATAACGGACAGAAACTGACAAGGGATGACCTCCTCTATAACCGTCAGGAAGTCCCTGACGGGGATTTCATCGCTTATTTCCAGGCTTATACGAATACATATGACAGTCCGGACAGGCTCTTCCGGCTGTTTGACAGCGCCCTCGCCGATCCGCTTTTCGCCGGCATCAGTATCGCGACCAGGCCGGACTGCATACCGGAAGAAGTGATGCAGGTCCTCATAACACTGAAGGAAAGATATCCGGGAAAATTCATCTGGATCGAACTTGGCCTGCAGACCGTCCATGAAAGAACAACCCGGATGATCCGCAGGGGATATCCCCTGGAGGTATATGACGGCTGTGTGAAACGGCTCCATGAAAACGGCTTTGAAGTGATCACGCATATGATCATCGGCCTGCCCGGTGAAACGAAAGAGGATATCCTCGCAACAGCAGCCCATCTGAACAGTGTCCGTACGGAAGGCGTCAAGATGCACCTGCTGTATTATACGGATGACAGCGATCTCGGGAAACTGTATATGCAGGCGCCGGATGACTTCCATGTCCTGACAAAAGAGGAATATGTTGATATCCTCACCGAATGCATCGCTGTTCTTGACCCGGACATCGTCCTGCACAGGATGACCGGCGACGGTGACGGGGAACACCTGCTCGCGCCGCTGTGGTCGAAAGACAAACGCTCCGTGCTCAATGCCGTGCGTCACATGATGAAGGTCAAAGGATATGTGCAGGGATGCAGGGCAAATGAGTACATTTAAGAATCAAAATATGAAAAAATGAATTTACCAATGGATATAACAGGAGGAGAATATGCCCGTTTTTTTTGAAAAGGAAATGCCGAAACTCGGATTCGGCCTGATGCGCCTGCCGCGTCTGGAAGACAACACGATCGACATTGAACAGACGAAAGTCATGACTGACATGTTCCTGAAAGCAGGACTTCGTTACTTTGATACTGCCTATGTATACCAGGGCAGCGAAGAAGCGACGAAGAAAGCCCTTGTGGACAGATATCCGCGCGAATCCTATTATCTGACATCCAAGCTGAATGCCGGATCATGGGCTGCCAAAGATGAGGAGAGCGCGAAGAAGGAACTGGAGATCTCCCTGGAGAGAACAGGTGCAGGTTACTTTGATTTCTATCTGCTGCACGCGCTGTCAAAGGACAACCTCGATAATTACGAGAGATACGGCCTCTTTGATTTCGTAAAGGAAGCGAAGGCAAAAGGCCTGATCCGTCATTACGGTATCTCTTTCCATGACCAGCCCGAAGTCCTTGAAGAGATCCTGACAAAACATCCGGATCTGGAAGTCGTACAGCTGCAGATCAACTATGCCGACTGGGAAAACCCTGCAGTCGCTTCAAGAAGATGCTATGAAGTCTGCGTCAAACACAACAAGCCTGTCATCGTCATGGAGCCTGTCAAGGGCGGCACGCTTGCCAATCCGCCGGTAAAAGTCGCGGAAACACTGAAGAATGCCGCACCGGACAAGTCACTTGCGTCATGGGCGATCCGCTTTGTCGCAAGCCTTGACCAGGTCATGGTCGTCCTTTCCGGCATGAGCAATATCGAGCAGATGGAAGACAACCTCTCCTATATGGCTGACTTCAAACCGCTCGACGAAGACGAGAAGAAGGTCATCGCCGAGGTCCAGGAGATCCTGGCTTCCGTTGACCAGATCCCGTGCACAGGATGCAGCTACTGCACAAAGGGCTGCCCGATGCAGATCCGGATCCCGGATATCTTCACGGCGATGAACCGTTATCTGATCTTCGACAGGATGGATGACGCGAAGAAGCGCTATGCGAATGTTACGAAAGAGAATTCACCCGCATCTGCGTGCATCCACTGCCTGCAGTGCGAAGACGCATGCCCGCAGCATATCCATGTAACGGAATGGCTGGAGAAAGCCGCAGCCCTGCTTGAAGCATGAAGACACTGTATCTTGAATGCCGTATGGGCGCTGCCGGTGATATGCTCGCTGCAGCCCTTTCCGAACTGACAGACAAACAGGAATTCCTGCGCAGGATCTCGGAAGCCGGCATCGGCGGCATCACCGTAAGCCTGGAAGAGGCTGAGAAGTGCGGCATCAAAGGCACGCACATGACGGTCATCGCGGACGGTGAAGAGGAAGAGAGCCATGACGTGCATGACCATGACCATCATCACCACCATGATCATGATGAACATGAGCACCACCATCATCATGACCATGACGATCATGAACACCACCATCACCATGATCACGATGATCATGAGCATCATCATCACCATGACCATGACGATCATGAACATCATCATCACCATGATCATGATCATGAAGGCCATACGCATCACCACCATGCCCATCTCAGCGATATCCATGCCCTGATCGGCAGCCTGAACGTTTCGGATAAGGTAAAGGAAGACGCGAAGAATGTCTACGGCCTGCTTGCACAGGCGGAATCGCATGCGCACGGGCAGCCGGTCGAAAACATCCATTTCCATGAGGTCGGCACAAAAGACGCCGTTGCGGATATCGTATCGGTATGCATCCTGATGGAGATGGTCGGCGCAGACCGCGTCATCGCTTCCCCTGTCGCTACCGGCAGCGGGATGGTCCGGTGCGCGCACGGCATCCTGCCGGTGCCTGCACCCGCGACAGCGTACCTGCTGCAGGGGATACCCTCCTATGCCGGCAGGATGGAAGGGGAACTCCTGACGCCGACCGGCGCAGCGCTGCTGAAATACTTCGCTTCATCGTTCGGTACGATGCCTGTCATGGCAACGGAAAAGATCGGCTACGGCATGGGGAAGAAGGATTTCCCCGCAGCCAACTGCGTGCGTGCATTCCTCGGCGAATCGGAAGATGCCGGCGAGGTGACGGAACTCGTATGCAACCTGGATGACCTGACACCCGAGGAGACAGGACGCGCGATGGACGTGCTGTTTGCCAACGGTGCGCTGGACGTATATTTCACGCCTGTGATCATGAAAAAGAACAGGCCCGGCATCGTATTTACATGCGTATGCAGGGCGGATGACGTTGAGAAGATGCTTGGACTGATCTTCCGGCATACGACGACGCTCGGCATCCGTGAATATACGAGCAGGAGACATGCGCTGAAGCGTGAGATCCGCACGGAAGAGACGGAATTCGGTGCTGTAAGGGCGAAGTATTCATCCGGATACGGCGTTGATAGGGTCAAATATGAATATGACGACCTTTCCCGGATCGCGGAAGAAACAGGTCTTTCCGTAAGGGAGATCGCCGACAGGATCAAAAGTCACTGAGTAAAAGAATTCCCCCATATGGACATTGACAATTTCGTAGGTTAAAATGTCTGTAGGGGGAGTTTTTCATTATGAGTGACAAGAAAACACTGCCGATGATCGGCGGTCTGTTCGCTGCAGCGCTCATACTCGGTGTGATCGCCGGGACATCCGGCAGTAAGCCGGCACCGTCTTCCGACGTGCCGCCTGCATCCGAGTCACAGCCTGCGGATTCCGCGGAAGAGACAGCTGCACAGACCGAACAGCCTGAAGAGACACCGGCAGAAACAGGAGTAAAGAAAGCCCAGATCGCAGAGGCAGGTACCGGCATCGTCCTCACGAAAGCAGACGATTATGCGGAACAGTACCCGCTTCAGTACGAATCATACATGAAGAATAATGAAAATGATGAAGTACATGAATATACAGAAGTCAATCCGTATCTGAAGACGATGTATGAAGGCTACGGCTTTGCGATCAACTACGGCAGTGCGAGGGGACATACATATGTCATCGAGGACCTGACATCGACAGGAAGACCTCACAAACTCGCGAACTGCTTTACATGCAAAACAAGTTCATTTACGGCAGCGGTCCTTAATGACGGTGTTGAGACATATTCCATGGCATTTGAAGATTTCGAATCCAAAGTCACAGACCCGTTCGGCTGCTTCCACTGCCACGGCGATCAGACCGGAAACGGCGAGATCGTGATCACACACGGCTACCAGGTAGACGCAGCAGGGGAAGATTTTGAAAAGATCGACGCTGCGAACCTGTCCTGCGGCCAGTGCCATACAGAGTATTATTTCGATCCTGTGACCAAAGCGACGACACTGGGTTATCAGAATCTCGCTTCAATGACACCGGAAAAGATGCTTGAATATGAGAATTCCATCGTCGACGGCGAAGGAAACATGTTCGCAGACTGGGTCGACGAAGACACAGGCGTCCGGAAACTGAAGGTCCAGCACCCCGAATTCGAGACATATCTGGGTGCGGGAAGCCCGCATGGTGCGGAAGGTTCCTTCTACAGCCTCACATGTGCAGACTGCCATATGGGCAAGACGACAGCCGAAGACGGAACTGTCTATACGAACCATTACTGGATCACGCCGCTTGAGAACGAGGAACTGCTGAACAGCACATGTTCACAGTGCCATAAGGATCTCGCTTCCGAAGTCAAGGCGATCCAGGATGAGACAACGACACGTGAGAATGAGCTCGGTGAAGCGTTCGTCCAGCTTGACAAGGATCTCGCAGCTGCGATCAAGGACAAAAAGATCGAGGGCGAAGACCTGGAAAAGGCAAGACTTGCGTTCAGGAATGCGCAGTGGTACTGGGATTTCGTCTATGTAGAGAACAGCGAAGGCGTGCACAACCCGAAGCTGACAAAAGAATGTCTGGATAAAGCGGAAGAACTGATCAAGGAAGTCCGCAGCTATCTGGAGTAAGACAAAGGAATGGTAAAGCCGTCCGCTCAGGCGGGCGGCTTTTCAAAAGAGGTGTTTCATGAAAAAAGCGATGCAGTTTTTCCGGTCCATGAAGTTCGGGCTGATCCTGCTCGGGATCATTGCGCTGATCTCCCTGGCCGGTTCGCTGATCCCCCAGGGTGAAAGCCCGATGACATATGTAAGGGCTTATCCGAAATTCTATTCGGCGATCTTTTTTTTACAGCTGGACCATGTTTTTACAAGCTGGTATTTTATCGCAGCCGTCGTCCTGCTGTGCCTCAACCTGATCGGGTGCTCCCTGATCCGTGCCGGCAGGCTGTTCCGGAAGGAAGACGCGGTCCGCATGCCGGAAACTGCCGCTGTGAAGCTGGACAGCGAAGGCATCTCAGAAGTCCGTTCCCTGCTGGAGAAGGAACACTGCAGGAATGATGTACAGCCGGGCGGATCGGTCTATGTCAAAAATGAATTCGGAAGGTATGGTTCGTTCCTGACGCATCTCGGCATCCTGCTGACGGTCATCTTCTTTGCGGCGGCGATGTATATGCCGGTGATCATCGACCGTACATGCATGCCGGGTGAGTCGCTGACGATGGACGACGGGACCGTCATCCATGTGGAGGATTTCTCGATCCTCAACGATGAGGACAGGCTCGACTATGCCAGCGTCGTCAATGTGACTGCCCCGGACGGGAGCGAAAGCGGCGCAGAGCGCGTCAGTGTCAACCATCCGCTGAAATTCAAAGAATACAAAGTATACCAGCAGACCTACGGCACAAAGGGGCGCATCACGATCGACAGGAACGGGCATTCGGATACGTTCTATATCGATGCAGGCGATTTCCTTTCCGCCGACGGCGCCAACGGCATCCTGATCGATAACCTGTATCCGGATTATATCGAAGAGGACGGCAGGCTGAGCCTGGTGACGAGCACATCGGGAAGATATGAACATCCCGTCTATGTCTATACGACTGTCATTGACGGCCAGCAGCAGGAAGTCATGCTGGCGTTCCCGCATGATTCTTCCGATATCGCGGATTTCACCTTTACGTTTGAGGACCCTGTCGAATACCCGGGCCTGCGCATCAAGAAGACCCCGGGCATGATCAATGCACTCCTGCTCATCGCTGTTATAATTATGACTGCGGGGCTTGCCCTGGCGCTGTTCTGCCAGCCGGTAAAGATCGCCGTTGGAAATGACGGATATACGGAGCTTTCAAACAGGAATGAAGGCCTGCATATCGAGCTGGAGAAGATCAGGAAGAAGTACGGAGGGAATCATGCTTGATTATATCTTTTTCGCGGGACTGGTATTATACTTTGCCGCACTCTGCGTATATGCCGCAGGTCAGGTGTTTAGGAAAGAGAACATCCGCAGGGCCGGATGGATCCTGTACCTGTGCGGTGCTGCCGTCAGTTTTGTCTATCTGGCTGTACGCGGCTTCAAGGCGGGAAGGCTCCCGCTTTCGAACCAGTTTGAATTCGCCGCATCCTTCTCATGGGGCATCGCTGTGCTGATGATGTTCCTGCATTACAGGTCAAAAGCGGAGTGGATCGAACTGGTCGGCATCATCATGACGTTTCTGATCCTGTCCTACGCTGCCCTGCAGCCCAGGGAAGTGACAGAGCTGATGCCGGCGCTGAGGTCTGCGTGGTTCGGTTTCCACATCGGCTCGGCGGCGTTCTCCTATGCGGCGTTCATGCTGGCGGGAGGCGCAGGCATTCGCTACCTCATGATCGACCGTAAGGATCCGCAGGATGAGAGACTGGAGAATATCGATTACTTCATGTACAGGCTCATCGCATTCGGCCTGATCCTTCTGACACTGACGATCGTATCGGGGGCCATCTGGGCAGAGGAAGCCTGGAGCAGCTTCTGGACATGGGATCCGAAGGAAGTATGGGCGCTGATCACATGGATCCAGTATTCCATCTTCATACACCTCCATCTCAACAGGCACAAGAGGGGAAGATTCATGGCATGGTATGCCGTGATCGGTATCCCGGTCGTCCTGTTCACATTCATCGGCGTCAATAAACTGCTCCCCGGCCTGCATTCGTATGCGGCTGTGCTGATGCGGACAATGCTGTAATGACACGCTCCTTCGGGAGCTTTTTATTTCATTTGTGAAAAAATGAATATATAATAACGTGGCGTGAGGCAACAGGAATGAAAGAGATTAAACTGGTTACACAGAATGCGGATGAGACAAGGGCATTCGGCGAAAAGCTCGGAAAGCTTGCCGCAGAAGGAATGGTGTTCCTGCTCGACGGGGATCTCGGGGCAGGGAAGACAACGCTGACACAGGGCATTGCGCGCGGACTCGGCATTAAAAGGAATGTGACAAGTCCGACATTCACGATCCTGAAGGTATATAAAGGAAGACTTACCCTGAATCATATCGACGCATACCGCCTGGAGGGCATCGAGCAGGATCTGGGCTTTGAAGAACTGATGAACGATGACGGACTGACGGTCATCGAATGGCCGCGGTTCATGGAGGACCAGCTGCCGGAAGAATACCTGCGCATCTCGATCCGCCTGCTGGAGGAAGACAGCAGACAGATCACAGTCACGGCGCACGGCATTCAGTATGAAGAGATCACGGAGGCTTTGAAATGATCACATTATGTATGGATACAAGTCATATATTCCTTGTGCTGGGACTGATCCGGGACGGTGAAGTGATCGCTTCCGTGCAGGAGAAATGCTGGAAAAGACAGTCCGAGGAATTCTTCCCGAAACTGACGGCCATGTGCGAAGCTGCAGGCATAACGCCGGATGGGATCGACGCCCTCGTGATCTCCAGGGGACCGGGCAGCTATACAGGCGTGCGCATCGCGATGACCGCCGCGAAGGTGTTCTGCACGATGAAGGACAGGCCGCTGTATACGCTCAGCACGCTGCAGCTGTATGCAGGGAAGGAAAGCGGCAGGGTGCTGCTGGACGCAAGGGGCGGACGCGCCTATACGTGCGCCTATGAAAACGGTGTTCCGACCGAAGCGGAATCCGTCCGCAGCGTTACGGAGATCGATGCGGATACGGATATCATCGGCGACGGGCACCTGGTATCGAAAGAGGACAGGTGGCCGGATATCGTCAAAAACTTCTGCCTCCTGCAGGAGCAGTGGCAGCTGAGTGAGAATGCGCACCTGGTCGTGCCGGAATATCTGAAGCCGTCCGATGCCTATATGGTGAAGAAATGATCCGGACTGCTGCAGAAACAGACGCACAGTGCCTGACGGATATGAACAGAGCACTGTTCACATACAACCCGTGGACGCTGGAACAGTTTCTTTACGAAATGAATGAGAACCCGTTTGCCACGGTATATGTATATGAGGAAGACGGGGAGGTCTGCGGCTACTGCGACATGTGGATCACCTATGAACAGGCGCAGATCGCCCATATCGGCGTCGCACCGGAACACCAGCGGAAGGGCGTCGCTTCAAAACTGATGGATCACTGCATCCGTGAAGCGGTGCGCAGCGGGTGTGAGAACGTGACCCTGGAAGTCAGGGTCTCCAATGACGCGGCTGTATCCATGTATGAGAAATACGGCTTCATACAGGCGGCGCGCAGGAAGAACTATTATGAAAACAAAGAGGATGCCTGGCTTATGATCAAGCCGGTGGGAGGACTGGAATATGACGATGATACTGGCGATCGAGACCAGCTGTGATGAGACGGCGTGCGCCGTCGTAGAGGACGGCAGGAGGATCCTGTCCGATATCGTATCCAGCCAGATCAATGTACATACGAAATTCGGCGGCGTCGTGCCCGAAGTTGCGAGCCGCATCCATGTGGAGAACATCTCCGCCGTCATCACGGAAGCCATTGAAAAAGCAGGCGTGACGATGGACGACATCGACGCTGTCGCCTATACGCAGGGGCCCGGCCTTGTCGGTTCCCTCCATGTCGGCGTGCAGGCAGCCAAGACGGCCGCATGGGCTTTCGGCAAACCCCTCGTGCCCGTCAACCATATGACGGGGCATATCTATGCCAACGCGTTCGTGAGCGAACTGAAGTTCCCGCTGATGGCGCTCGTCATCTCGGGCGGGCATACCGAGCTTGTCTGGATGCAGGATGAATGGGATTTCAAGGTCATCGGCACGACGAGGGACGATGCGATCGGCGAAGCCTATGACAAAGTCGCGCGTGTGCTCGGGCTCGGCTATCCGGGCGGACCGAAGATCGACCGGATCGCGAAAGAGGGAAAGCCGCATTACACGCTGCCTGTACCGAAAGTCAGCACGCCGTATGACTTCTCCTTCTCCGGACTGAAGACAGCTGTCCTGCAGCTGATCCAGAGGGAGGAGAGAAAAGGGGAGGCGGTAAGCGCGGCAGACGTCGCATATGCCTTCCAGGAGACAGCCCTCGCTTCCATGACGGACAAGACGGTAAAGGCTGTCGGGGAATACAGGCCGGCGATGCTGGTGCTCGCAGGCGGCGTCGCAGCCAATTCGCGCCTGCGTGAGATGATCACGGAAAAGATGAAGGACTCCGGTACGGAGCTTGTCATACCGCCGCTGAGGTGCTGCACGGACAACGCCGCCATGATCGGCGCCGCAGGATATATCGCATACAAACGCGGTCTGTTCGGGGGCTATGACGCTTCCGCGGACCCGTCGATGCTGATGCCCGGTGAAGAATTTGAATAATCTGATGAACTTTTCACAAACTTTAGTATAATAGTATGCATGTGAAGGTGCTGATATGACAGATAAGAAAGTCCCGAAAGCGACGCTTCAGCGATATCCCGTATATCTGAAAGCGCTGCGGAACATAAGGAAAAAAGGAATAGACCGGATCATGTCAAAGGAACTTGGCGAGTATGTATCCATCCCGTCAACGACGATACGCCGTGATTTCAGCTTTCTCGGCAACCTCGGCAAACAGGGATACGGCTATGATGTCGACCATCTGATCGCCGTCTTTTCGGAAGAACTCGGCGTCAATTTTGATGAGAAGATCATCCTTGTCGGCGCCGGCAATCTCGGCAGGGCCCTGCTGAATTACAACAACTGGAACCACGTCGTCGGCGAGATCGTCTGCGCGTTTGACCTGAAGCCGTATGCGGACGCACCTGTACCGGTCTACCCGATCGGCGAAGTCGCCAGCCGGGTCCCGGAAGGATGCCGCATCGCGATCCTTTGCATTACGGAGAATGTCCAGGAGACAGTCGACCTCCTGGTCGCCGCCGGCATCCGGGGTATCGTCAGCTTTTCTGTCGAACACTTCTCGGTGCCCGAGGGGATACATGTACGTCATATCGATGTGGTCGCATCGATCCAGGAACTGCTGTTTGAGACCAATTCATTAGACCATACTGACAGAGGAGAATAACAATATGCCTACAGAAATGAGTATTCGTGAATTATACACACTGACAAAAGAAGGAACCGCTCTTGAAAAGGACCAGTTCGAATATGTCCAGCTGCAGGGCTGGATCCGCACGAACCGCGCGGGGAAAAGCGTTTCATTCATCGCCCTGAATGACGGGACATATTTCCAGAACGCCCAGATCGTCTATTCGGCAGACACACTGAGCAATTATGCGGAAGTCGCAAAGTATCTGACAGGCACGGCGATCGCCGTCATCGGCAGATATGTCGTTACGCCGGATATGCGCCAGCCGTTCGAGATCCAGGCTACGGAGATCACGCTGGAAGGCGCATGCGACAATACCTATCCGCTGCAGAAGAAGAGACATTCCTTTGAATACCTCAGGGAGATCGGACACCTGCGTCCGAGGACGAATACATTCTCCGCTGTATTCCGTGTCAGAAGCGCGCTTGCCATGGCGATCCACCAGTTCTTCCAGGACCAGGGCTTCGTCTATGTGAACGCCCCGATCATCACGGGAAACGACGCGGAAGGCGCAGGCGAGACATTCACGGTCACGACAAGGGACGACGCCGATTACGAAAAGGATTTCTTCGGCAAACACGCTTCCCTGACCGTATCCGGCCAGCTGCAGGCAGAGGCGTACGCGCTCGCGTTCCGGGACGTATATACATTCGGCCCGACGTTCCGTGCCGAGAACTCCAACACGACGACGCACGCCGCGGAATTCTGGATGATCGAACCGGAGATGGCATTCGCGGATCTGGATTATGACATGGATGTCATCGAAGACATGGTCAAATACTGCATCGACTATGTCCTGGAGACATGTCCGGAAGAGATGAAGTTCTTCTCGGAGAGGATCGACAGGACGCTGATGGAGAGACTCAACCATGTCCGCAGCAGCGACTTCCGCAGGATGACCTATACGGAAGCGATCGAGATCCTGAAGAAGGCCGATGTGAAGTTCGAGAACAGCAATATCTACTGGGGCATGGACCTGAACACCGAGCATGAAAGATTTATCACGGAAAAATATGTCCAGGGACCTGTGTTCCTGATCGATTATCCGGCAGAGATCAAGGCTTTCTATATGCGCCAGAACGATGACGGCAGGACTGTCGCCGCATGCGACCTGCTCGTGCCGGGCGTCGGCGAACTCGTCGGCGGAAGCCAGAGGGAAGAAAGACTCGACCTCCTCGAGAAGAAGATGGACGATCTCGGCATGTCCAAGGACGGCCTGCAGTGGTACCTCGACCTGAGAAGGTACGGCGGCTGCCAGCATGCCGGATTCGGCCTCGGTTTCGAAAGGCTTGTCATGTATGTGACAGGCATGGAGAACATCAGGGACGTGATCCCGTTCGCAAGGACACCGAGGAATTTAATGTTCTGATTTACAGGGAATGATCATCATTCCCTTTTTGGAGAGATATGTTATACCAGGTCAGCAAAGCATCAAAGTATTACGGGGCGGATGCCGTATTCGAAGACGTCGTCTTTGAGATCAAGAATACGGAAAAGATCGCGATCGTAGGCAGGAACGGCTGCGGGAAAACGACCTTCCTCCGCTGCATGTGCGGGGAAGAGAATTTCGACAGGGGCACCGTGACCATGCAGAACGGGACGACGGTCGGCTATCTTGCCCAGAAGGTCATTGAGAATGATGAAGGCACGGTCGAAGAGGAACTGATGACCGTCTTTCATGATGTTTTCGAGATCGGCCGGCAGATGCAGGAACTGGAGAAGAAGATGCTCAGCGACAGCAGCGAGAGGGTGCTCAGCAGCTATGCAGAACTGCAGGAGCGCTATGAAGCCCTGAACGGCTACAACTGGGAATCCGAGATGAAGACCGTATTCACGCGATTCGGCTTCGCGCAGAGTGACCTCGGACGCAAAGTCAATGAGTTCTCCGGCGGCCAGAAGACGAGGATCGCCTTCGTAAAGCTGCTGCTGTCCAAGCCGGATATCCTGCTGCTGGACGAGCCGACGAACCATCTCGACCTGGAAGCAATCGTATGGCTGGAAGGCTATGTGAAAAACTATCCGAAGGCAGTCGTCATCGTATCGCATGACCGGATGTTCCTGGATCATACCGCAGACGTCGTATACAACATGGAGTACGGCCGGATGAAGCGCTATCCCGGCAATTATTCCAACTTCGTCATCCAGAGACAGAACGATCTCGAACGCCAGCAGTCCGCCTATATGCGCCAGCAGAAGGACGTGCAGAGACTGCAGGCGCTGATCGAACAGTTCCGCTATAAAAAGAACAAGGCTGCCTTTGCGCAGTCCAAGATCAAATATCTGGAAAGGATGGAGACGGTCGAAGTCGAAAAGATCGATGACAGGACCTTCCATGCACGCTTTACGCCTGCCGTAAAGGGAGGGGAAAGGGTGCTGGAGACCGAGAAACTGAAGCTCGGCTATGACCATGAGCTCTGTGAAGTCACGCTGCAGGTAAGAAGGGGCGACAGGGTAGCCGTCATCGGGCCCAACGGCACAGGCAAATCGACGTTCGTCAAGACACTGATGGGCCTTGTCGAACCGCTCTCCGGAAGCTTCATGCTCGGCCATCAGATCGAGCCGGGTTATTTCGACCAGCAGCTGGCGCAGTTCTCGTCCGGCAAGACCGTCCTGGAGGAGATCTGGGATGAGAATCCCGAGATGGACCGTACGGCAGTGCGCTCCGTGCTCGGCCAGTTCCTGTTCTCCGCAGACGACGTCTTCAAACTGACGGACGTGCTGTCCGGGGGTGAGAAAGTCAGGCTCTCCCTCGCGAAGCTGCTGCTGAAGCATTCCAACTTCCTGATCCTGGACGAGCCGACCAACCATCTCGATATCCCCGGGAAGGAAGCCCTCGAGGAGGCGCTCAGCGGTTTTACCGGGACGATCCTGTTCGTTTCCCATGACCGTTATTTCATCCAGCAGCTCGCAACGTCGCTGCTCGTTCTGAATAACGACGGCACATGCGAATTCGCGGAATGCACATACCAGGAGTATACGGAAAGGCAGAAGAACAGGCAGGTCAGAGAACCGGTGAAGGAAAAGCCTGCCCGCAAAGAGGAAAGGAAGCTTTCCCCCGAGTCGAGACGGCGCATGATCGCGAAGATCGAGAAGCAGATCACGGAAAAAGAGGAAGAGCTGGAAATGATGCGTGAACTCCGCTTTGAACCGGAGTATTACCACGATTATGCGAAAATGAAGGAACTGGATGACGATATCGACGATATCCATACCGAGATCGATCATCTTATGGCGCAATGGGAAGAGCTTTCCGGCGAAGAATAAAAAAAAACACTGCTTGTCTGATATAATAAAATCAACAAGGAGATCAGGCAGTATGTCAAATTGTATAGTAGCCCAGTCCGGCGGACCTTCCTCCGTCATCAATGCCACAGTAGCAGGCATCGTTAAGGCAAATCAGCTGAACCCCATTTATGACCATGTTTACGGAGGCCTTAACGGTATCGAAGGCATCCTGAAAGAACGCATCGTCGACCTGTCGGATATGTCCGGCAGAGACAACAGGATCCTCAGACAGACGCCGTCCTCCGCACTCGGCTCCTGCCGTTACAAGATGAGGAGATCCAAGACCGGGGATTTCGAAAAGCTCTTCGCGATCCTGGAAAAATATGATATCGCGACCCTGTTCTACATCGGCGGCAACGATTCCATGGATACGGTCGCAGCGCTGACGGAATACGCCGAAGAACATGAGATCGAAGGACGCAGGTTCATCGGCTGTGCAAACGCGGTCGACAATGACCTGATGGCCCTGGACCACTGTCCCGGATTCCCGTCCGCAGCGAAGTATATCGCGACGACGGCGCTGCAGACATGGCTGGATCTCAATGTTTATCCGGCATCAAGGAAAGAAGTGTTCATCCTTGAGACGATGGGACGCGACGCAGGCTGGCTTGCGGCTGCAGCGTGCCTCAGTGAAAAAGTCGATATCCTCGTCATGCCGGAGATCCCGTTCGACAAGCCGGGTTTCCTGGCCAAGGTCAGAAAGACGGTGCAGGAGAAATCCAAGTGCTATGTCGTCGTATCCGAAGGCGCGCATTATGAAGACGGCAGGTATATCGCTGCCGGCGAACCGATGAACGACCTGTTCGGCCACGCAGTGCTCGGCGGCGCAGCGAAGGCGATCGAACAGATGATCATCGAATCCGGTGCAGCGACCCGCTGCAAGGTACAGGATCTTTCCACAGCGCAGAGATGCCATGCGACAGAGATCTCCGAGAATGACCAGACGGAGAGCCACCGCATCGGCCTCAGCGCGCATATGCGGAGCGCGGATCCTTCCTTTACCGGAAAGATGATCGGTGTCAGGCGCAGGGATACGGATGCGTATAACGTCGAATATATCGCTGTCGATGTATCGACTGTCGCCAACTTCGTCAGACACTTCCCGACCGAATGGATCCTGCCGGATTTCAACGGCATCACCGAGGAAGCGTACGAATACCTCAGGCCCCTGATCCAGGGCAACCCGCACTTCATCATGAAGGACGGCCTGCCTGTCTATCTGGAACCGTATTACCTGCGGGGTGACGATATCCTCGTCCGGAAAGACTAGACCGGCGCAGATACAGATACGAACCCGGGCGGATGATCCAAACATCCGCTTTTTTTTCATGCACGGTCATGGCATTCACCGCATGACGCGTATATAATGTTACGGGAAAAGGAAACGAAGAAATGAATCATATACGCAGGATCCTGCTGGTCCTTCTGGCCGCATTTGCCGTTTATATATTTTTATTCCGGAACAAAACAGAAGAACTGCTTGTGAAGGAAGCGCAGCTCCGCACGGAGAATGCAGCGCTTGCGGAATCACTCGGCAGGGCAGAAGAAAAAGAAGAAAGCATTCAGAATGAGCTCAGAGAGCGTACGGAAGCAGTGCAGCCGTATCTTGAGGAATACGAAGTATGGAAGAAAAGAACAGACGGATTATCGGAAATACTGCAGCACTGACCGTTATTGCGGCAGGCTTCCTTGCGGGCGGCATGTACCTCAGCCGGCTGAATACGGAGAAAAAGGATACGGAAGAAAGGATCCGTACCCTGGAAGCGGAAGCGACGGAGATGCGCGTGAAGACAGAGGCTGCGGAAGACCTGATCCTTTCCCATGAGGAGGCACTCGCTGCACTCGACGGTGCGGAGGACAGGCCTGCGGCAGAAAAAGAAAGATATTACAGTTTATGCAAGGAGCTTGAGGATGCCGTCCTGGACGGGAAAGCAGACTGCAAGATCGCATATCTGACATTTGACGATGGCCCGTATGTGAATACGACGCCGCTGTTCCTGGATGTGCTGGATGAATACGATGTCCTGGCGACATTCTTCATGCTGGGGAAACCCGGCGAGGAGAACGATGCGATCTATCACAGGATATATGATACCGGCCATACGATCGGCAACCACACATACGCCCACGCAATGCAGACGTGGCTGTACGAGAGCGCGGAGAATTTCCTCGGAGACGTGAAAAAGAACCGTGAGTTCATTCAGGAAAAACTGGGCATCACGACCAACCTCGTGCGTTTCCCCGGCGGTTCCTCCAGTTCGAGGGGGCATCTTGCGGAGATCGCGGAAGGACTGCGGGAAATGGGTTACGGCTATGTCGACTGGAACTCGGCCACATGGGACAGTATCGCACTGCTGAGCCCGGAAGAATACCGGGACCATGTGCTGGAAGAGACATGGGACAGGAAGGTCCTCGTCGTACTGATGCATGACTACAGCCATAATACGCTGGCAGCCCTGCCGGAGATCATCACCGGCCTGCGCGAACAGGGATATGTGCTGCTGCCGCTGTTCTATGACAGCGCCATGGTCAGCAAATGATCAGTATATACAATTTGTATATACCGAAGTATTGACGGATAAAGCACAAAGCACTGACATGCGTCAGTGTTTTATTTTATGATGGGTCTGAAAGTAAAGAGGATCTGGCTATGAAGAGAATAATCAGACAGGCACTGACGGCATTCCTGTCGGTTTTCATGATATGCATGACGCTGACGGTGCCGGCATATGCCAAAGCGAAAGGCACGAAAGATGACCCGTTCATCATGACTGCCGGGAAGGTGATGCGCTGTACATGGAACTGGGAGAATTCCGGTGACGGTTCAGAGGGCATATACAACCTTCTGACGATACCTGCAGACGGATGCGCAAAGTTTACCTTCAGCAAGCCGTACGAATCGTTCGGCCTCTATTACGGGACCTATTTCATCACGATCACGGACATGTCCGATAACGAAGTCATACGTTTCCGGACGGTGATCGATTACAAGACCACCGATCCGAACATATCGTATAAGATCGGCCTGAAGAAGGGATCCTACCTGCTGCACATATACTGCAATGTGAATTATACCTATTCCGACCAGATCAAGTGCGATGCCTCATATAAATATACCTTCACGGAAACACCGTTTTATGAGAGCGAACCGAATGATTCGAAGATCACAGCGGATCCGCTGAAGGCCGGCAAATATTACGGCGGTGAGATCGGCGAAGCGGAAACACCTGATTTCTTCAGCTTCACCCTGAAAAAAGGGACGATCTACCAGCTGAAGCTGAAAGGCGAGGATGATGTTGCGTCAGGCGGGAGTACCAGACTGCTGTCTCCTTCCGGCAAAACGAAATTCCTCAGGACAAATGAATCGTCCTTTTCGGACGGGGCACGCTTATGGACATTCAAAGCTGACGCCGACGGGAAGTATTATTTCGTCCTGAGCAATACCCGCTTCGTGTATCCGGGTGAATACAAGGTATGCATCGCCAAAGCACCTGCCGATACGCTGGTCACGATCGACGGCATCCAATACCTGACCGGCACTGCCGGCACCATCGGCACAGGCTGGAAACAGATCGCGAAAAAATGGTATTACTTTGATAAGAAAGGCATGGCGAAAGGCTGGCGGCAGATCTCCTCAAAATGGTATTACTTCGATGAGGAAGGCGCCATGGTCACCGGCTGGCAGCAGATCGCCAAAAAGTGGTATTACTTCAGTTCTTCCGGGGCGATGCTGACGGGATGGCAGAAGATCTCCAAAAAATGGTATTACTTTGCGTCCGGCGGGGCTATGGTCACCGGCTGGAAGCAGCTGTCCGGCAAATGGTATTACTTCGCCAAAGGCGGCGCCATGGTCACGGGGAAACAGACGATCGGCGGCAAAGATTATCTGTTCTCCTCCTCCGGGGCTATGCTGAAAGGCTGGCGCAAAGAAGGGGACTTCTGGTTCTATTACGGTTCCGGCGGCGCCATGGTCAAGGGGAAGAAGATGGAGATCTCCGGGAAGACGTATGAATTCCTGAACAACGGCGTCATGTATGACAAAAACCTTGTGTTAAAAGCCGCAAATACGTTTGCCGGCGATATGATGGGCACCCCTGACGACCTGGTATATGCGGTGACAAAGACTTCCCTCGGCATGGGAGGCAATTCCTACAGCTGCCTGGATCCCGATCTTGCCCACCAGATCCCTTCCTCCAAAGCCAGGGCGGGCGATCTCATCGCGTATGTCGATAAGGTCAAAGGCACACTGAAGCAGAGCGGCGTTTATCTCGGCGGCTATAAGTCTTTCCAGGTCGTCGGATACTACGGGGTGATCATGGACTATCGCCGCATGAATTACTATGATATGCCCGGGTATGAGACACAGTTCTGGCGCATCGATGCGGAACTGATCTATCCGTGATTACCGTAAAACCGGCGGTATACGGTCTGTATATACCGAAAGCATCATTTTATACCTGCAAAGCACTGACAGCAGCCGGTGTTCTGTTCTATGATTGACGAAAGGAAAAGAGGAAACAAATCATGAAAAACATACTGAAGCGCATGATGATCGCTTTGACGGCAGTTTTCATGTTATGCATGACATTAACAGTACCTGTGCAGGCCAAAGCGGCCGGCACCAGGAATGACCCGTTTGTCATGACAGCGGGAAAAGTGCTGCATTATACATGGGATTCGGATAATTCAGGCTCTGCGTCGGCAGGCATATACAACCGCTTTACGATACCTGCAGACGGCTGCGTAAAACTGACATTCACCCGTCCGTATGACTATAACGGGTATTACAGCACCTATGACATCACGATCAAGGATGATACCGGCGCAAAGGTCATTGCATTCGCAACGGAATCAGATGATTACTATTCGGATGCGAACCTGGTCTATAAGGTCGGCCTGAAGCAGGGGACCTATCTGATGCATATGAAATGCAACGCGGAGTTCTACTCCTATTCCTCGCTGCCCTGTGATGCATCGTATAAATATACCTTTACGGAAACAGCATTCTTTGAAACGGAGCCGAATAACACGAAGCTCACGGCCGATCCGATGAAGACCGGTTCCGTCTATACCGGCGCGTTCGGCGAAGAGAAGAAAGCAGATTTCTTCAGCATCTCCCTGCAGAAGGGGATCATTTACCAGTTAAAACTGAAGGGATTTGCGGATCTGGACGAACACGGTGCGAAACTGAAGCTGCTGTCCCCTTCCGGGACGACGAAGACCCTGACAAAAACAGGCTCGACTGTATCGGATACAACGCGCATCTGGACTTTCCGGCCCGAGACGGCAGGGAGATACTATTTCTCCATCAGCGGATTTACGGGCGCAGTGCCTGCTGCATATAAAGTGAGTGTCGTGAAAGCGGCAGCGAACCAGCTGGTCACGATCGACGGGATCCAGTATTATACAGGGTCTGCAGGCAAAGTGTTCACGGGCTGGAAACAGATCTCTTCAAAGTGGTATTACTTTGAGGCAACTGGTGCCGCAAAAGGCTGGAGGAAGATCTCGAACAAGTGGTACTACTTCAGCAAGAAAGGTATCATGGTCACGGGCTGGCAGAAGATCTCGGACAAATGGTATTATTTTAATTCCTCCGGCGTCATGGTCACAGGCTGGCAGAAGATCGGCAAGAAATGGTATTACTTCAGTTCCAAGGGAATAATGACTACAGGCTGGAAGCAGCTGTCCGGCAAGTGGTATTACTTTGACAAGGACGGCGTCATGGTGACGGGGCCGCAGGTCATCGGCAAGAAAGTCTATAACTTCTCTTCATCGGGTGCGATGCAGAAAGGGTGGCTGAAAGACGGTGATTTCTGGTTCTATTTCGGCTCCGACGGCGCCATGGTCACGAAGAAAAAGATGACCATCGGCGGGAAGTCCTATGAATTCCTGAACAACGGCGTCATGTATGACTCGGCACTCGTATACAAAGCCGCGAATGCACTGGTCGGCAGGACAGGCAGCTGCGAGGATATGGCATACCAGCTGACAAAACTGGCTTTCGGCATGGGCGGCATGTCCTTAAGCGCGCTGGATCCCAGGCTTGCGCACCAGGTGCCGTTCTCCGAGGCAAGGGCAGGGGATATCATCATGTATACTTATGTTGCGACCGGCGGCGTCCCGCACGTCGGCGTATATCTGGACGGCTGGACATCCTTCCAGGGCAACTGGCTGCAGTCGGACGGCACAAGGAAAGCCGTTATCACGGACCTGCGCTACAGCAATTACTGGAACAGGCCGGGGTATGAGGCACAGTTCTGGAGGGTCGACATGGACGTCCTGGACAATCTCGACCTTGTCTTCGATGCACTGAAAAACTAGACTTAACCAAAAAAGGGGCATTGCGATATGCTCCTTTTTTACGGTCATTCCCCGTTTGGATCGTATTCAAGTATGTCGCCGGGCTGGCAGTCCAGCGCTTCGCAGATCGCCTCCAGCGTGGAGAAGCGGATCGCGCTGATCTTCCCTGTTTTCATTTTTGACAGGTTTACATTGGACACGCCCACTTTGTCGGAAAGTTCCTTCAGGGAGACCTTCCTGTCCGCCATGACGCGGTCCAGCCTGAGTATTATCCTCCCCATAAGATGCCTCAGAGCGTCTCATCCGATTCCTTCTGCAGGACTTCGCCGCAGCGGAAGATATAGGACATGAAGAAGAGGATCAGGGCGGCAGCCGCGAACCACAGATCGATCGTGTAGTTAAAGGTGAACCCGGATATATTTCCCTGTTTCAGAAGGAAACTGAGGTCGTAGGCATTCAGTTCGAAGATGGAACCGACGAGGCGTGCAGCTTCGACAGTGCCTCCGGCGATCAGCACGGTCCATCCGAGATCCCGGATCTTATCCGCGATGCCTGCCTCAAAAGGACGTCCCTCTTTCATTGGGGCAATGATCTCGCGCAGCCTGTTCAGGCAGTACCACCCGGCGCCGCCTGTGACGATCCCGCTTGCCAGCATAACGATCAGGCTGATGCGGAGTTTTGAAACATCCAGATACCCGCTCATATCCCCGCTGAAGCGGATCGTAAGATGACCGATCGCAAGGCTGTTCGCGCTTGCGATCATTTTCTCGCCGAAGATCAGGATAAGCGGGATGAAGATCGTGCACAGGA
Organism: Solobacterium sp.; assembly: GCA_024698805.1. Lineage (GTDB taxonomy): Bacteria > Bacillota_I > Bacilli_A > Erysipelotrichales > Erysipelotrichaceae > Bulleidia. The sequence continues at coordinate 10,359 of JAILQT010000066.1, read as the reverse complement.
TCACAGCCGCCAGCATAAAGCCGCGGAAGATCTTCAGGATCGTGTCGATCGTGACTGCGTAGTTTCTGAGTTTTTCCTGTTCCATGTTATTACCTCTTTTCGTTAAGAAATTAATGTTTATCATTAATTACTGTCTTCAGTATAGCTCATAATTAATGCTTGTCAACATAAAATTAACGAAAAGCGATAAATTATTTATGTTTTGTTATGTTGCCATGCATAGAATAAAAAGCCTTCCGCAGTGCTGCAGAAGGCTCTTTCATCAGGTTCAGTTTTCGTTTTTCAGACTGCTGTACGCATTCAGGATCCGCATGACCTGGTCCGCAGCACCTGTAAGGATCACCCGGCACATGCCGTTAACCCAGTCAAAGGCAAACACGGTATCCGACGCATCGTTCATCAGATCACAGAAGAACGCCGACAGCCTGTTTCCTTCCTGCAGGGAAGCAGGTATATCCAGGACTGTGCAGATCCGTTCGGAATTCCTGTTTCTTTCCGACAGGAAATCAAATACAAGGCCGGAACGCTTGATCCGCAGTCCTTCCTTTACAAAAGGCTCCCGGAAAAAACAGTCCAGTTCTTCCTCCGTGAACTGCCATGCACCGCGCACCTTCTCTCCTTTGAGCAGTTCCTGGTTCATATAGTTCCGCAGTGTGCGGGTCGTAAAGCCGGTCATCATCGCGACATCGTTCAGGCTGTATGTTCTATCCATCTCTGTTTCTCCTTTATCTCTTTATCTGATTACACAATAATGGATTTCCCGTACTGCATCAATTTGAAAAACAGCGGCTTTTTCCGGTCTGAAGAAGGGATCACAGCATAAAGAAAAGCACCTTTGCCGGGTGCTTTTCTCTTATGGCGGAGAATGAGGGAGTCGAACCCCCGCGCGCTTTCACGCCTAGCGGTTTTCGAAACCGCCCCCTTCGGCCTCTTGGGTAATTCTCCGTATGCACAAAGTAGTATAGCATAAAGTAAAACAAAGTTGTGCTATATTTATATGGTGACAGGAGATTTTGGTTATGAAATTCAGTGAAATGAAGTATGAACGCCCGGATCTTGAGGCTGTGAAAGCGCAGCTCAGGGAACTGACGGAGGCTTTAAAGAACGCGGATTCCTACGAAACAGCCAGGGAAGCGTTCATTAAGAAGGATGATCTTGAGAAGCATATCGGCACATTCGAGCAGCTGGCGCAGATCCGCCACGATATCGATACACGTGACGAATTCTATGATGCGGAATCCAGATTCTGGGATGAATCGATGCCGACGCTGCAGGAAGACCTGATGTCCTTCTCCATGGCAATGCTCAGCGGTAAATTCCGTCCGGATTTCGAAAAGGAATTCGGCGACCTGATGTTCATCAACGACGAGATCGCCCTGAAGACATTCTCACCGGAGATCGTAGAAGACCTGCAGGAAGAGAACCGGCTCGCAAGCGAATACGGCAGGCTGATCGCCAGCGCGCAGGTACCGTTTGAAGGCGGCACCTATACGCTTTCCCAGCTGACGCCTTTTAAGAATGATCCGGATGATGAAAGAAGGAAAGCTGCCTGGATCGCAGAAGGCACATGGTATAAAGAGAACCAGGAACAGCTGGATGATATCTATGACAAGCTTGTAAAAGTCAGGGATAAGATGGGCAGGAAGCTCGGCTATGACGGCTATACACAGCTCGGTTATTACCGCATGGGCAGGAACTGCTATACGAAGGAAGACATTGAAAAGTTCAGGGAAGCTGTAGCTGCATATGTCGTACCGGTCGCTTCGGCTGTATTCAAAAGACAGGCGGAAAGACTCGGCAAGACCTATCCGATGAGCTATGCGGACAACCAGCTTGAATTCCGCAGCGGCAACCCGAAGCCGAAGGGTACTGCAGACGATATCCTCGCTGCCGGAAAGAAGTTCTATGATGAGCTTTCCCCCGAGACAAGTGAATTCTTCAATAAGATGCTGGATATGGAACTTCTGAACGTCCTCTCCACACCGGGCAAGAAGGCAGGCGGATACTGCACAGGCATCTATGATTATGAGATGCCGTTCATCTTCGCGAATTTCAACGGCACGCAGGGCGACGTTGAAGTGGTTACGCATGAGGCAGGCCATGCCTTTGCGGCATATACCAGCCGCAAAGCCGTACCGATGAGCTATATGTGGCCGACGATGGAATCCTGCGAATGCCATTCGATGTCCATGGAGTTCTTCGCGGAGAAATGGGCGGAAGACTTCTTCGGTGACGATACGAGGAAGTATCTCTACTCGCACCTTGCCGGCGCGTTGAAATTCATCCCTTACGGGACGATGGTCGATCATTTCCAGCATGAGGTCTACGCGCATCCGGAGATGACTCCCAAAGAGAGACACGCCGTCTGGAAGAGGCTTCTCGGCATCTACCAGCCCTGGATGAAGCTGGACGGTGAGATCCCGTTCTATTCCGAAGGCGAAGGATGGCAGAGACAGCTCCACATCTACGAAGTGCCGTTCTACTATATCGATTACTGTCTTGCGCAGACGGTCGCACTTGAATTCTGGGCGATGATCCAGGAAGATATCGACAATGCCTGGAAACACTATATGGCCTATACGAGGATGGGCGGCTCGAAAGTATTCACCGACCTGCTGAAGAACGCAGACCTTGAAAGTCCGTTCGACGGCGATACGCTGAAGCACGTATGTGAAAAAGCCGCAGATTATCTTGCGAATTACGATCTGGACGGGATCCGGTAAACAGCATACGAAATAAACTGAATCAGATACAGCAGTTCCCGGGAGCAGCTGTATCTTTTTTATCTATTCAGATCCCCTGTATATACGGTCGTCCCGATAGCGGAAGAGCCGCAGACAGCGTACAATAGATGCATGTTATCCGGAACACGTAAACAGAAAAAGACTTTGGGGAATCTGTGCCTGGTCACGGCACTTTTCCTGCCTGTATGCGGCTGTGCGCCGAAACAGGAGAGTAAAGCTGCAATGGTCTCGGAAGAAGTGAAGATCATGGCTGCCACCGACCTGCATTACCTGTCGGAAACGCTCTATGATGAAGATTCCGAGATTTTCGCACGCCTGAAAGCTTCCAATGACGGCAAGCTGTTCGAGGAAAGTGTTCTGATCCTGGAGACCCTGAAGGAAAAAGCGATCGAAGAAAAGCCGGACGTACTGCTGCTGTCGGGGGACCTGACCTTCAACGGGGAGCTCGTCTCGCTCAATGAGGTCGCTGCGGTGTTAAAAGAGATCGAGGCTGCAGGCATCCCGGTGCTCGTCATCAGCGGCAACCATGACATCCTGTATCCCGCGGCAGCCTCCTATTTCGGGGATGAGGCGGAACGCGTCCCGGTCATCACGCCCGAAATGTTCGCGGACGTCATGGCGGACTTCGGTTTCGCGGAAGCTCTGCAGCGCGATCCTTCCTCGCTTTCCTACATGGCAGGGATCAAAGACGATCTTCAGCTGCTGGTGCTCGATGCGAACACTCCCGGTCATACAGGCGAGATACTTCCGGAGACGCTTGTCTGGGCAGAACCCCTGCTAGCGGATGCGCAGGAAAAGGGGATGACCGTCATCGTGATGAGCCACCAGAACGTCCTGCCGCAGAACAGCCTGATGTATAACGGCTATGTCCTCAGCAATCACGAAGCCGTGGAACACATGCTGGGAAAATACGGCGTTGAACTGGTCCTGAGCGGGCATTCCCATCTGGAACATACCGCGGAAAAAGACGGCCTTACGGATATCTGTTCGGAGTCCCTCGCGATCTGGCCGCTCCAGTACAGCCTGGTCACGATCCCGGCGGACAGGAAGGGATATGCATACGAAAAAGGGAAGCTGGGCATACTGGAACAGGAAGCGTATGGCCGGTTTGCGGAGACTGTTCTGCGGATGGCGGCGGAGACCGTCGCAAAGGCATCTTCCGATCCGGCGGAACAGGCGCTGATGACGGACTATGCCGTCGCGCTGAATTCCGCTTATTTCTCAGGTGATCATGCAAAGATACGGGAGCTGGCAGACGATCCGGCAAGGGATCTGTGGCGTGCAAGAGCAGGGGATTCCTTCACCGGTTTTTATCTGGAGAATATCTTTGCGGAAACGGAATGAATACAGGGGAATGCTGTAAGGGTATTCCCTTTTTTTCTTCATCCGGGGCGGATGTTCCTTCCTATATTCAGCCGCGGCACTGTGCTATACTTGTACACATGGAAAAGAAAAAGAAAAAACGGTTTGCGTATCTGGATGATTTCGAAACAGATGATAACGGCAATTATATATACAAAGGGACGGTATACGGCTTTGACGAAGCCAGTGTCACCTGGGGCAGGGCATGCCTGTACCTGTGGCTGTTCCTGGGTGCTGCAGCGGTATGCCAGGTCGCGTGCGGCTGCATCCCCGCTGCCGGCATGTTCAATACCGCTTACGTGATCATCCCGTATGCGCTGGCGCTGCTGATGATCGGGCTTACGGCATACAGGATGGTCAACCTGAGCTTTACCGGCAGCCGCGTGCGTGAATATGTATATGCGAAGACCGTGGAGAAATTCGAGGCTGAGCTGTATATCGCCATCATCTTCATGGGGCTCACAGCCCTGGGCGAGGTCAGCCACGATGCGGCATCCGGTCTGAATATCTGGACGCTTGTCTTCCTCACCGTGCAGCTTCTAGGCGTGCTCGCATGTCTGGGCTTTATCCGTTACCTGAATGCGCAGGTATGGGGCATCGTCCAGAAGAAGGAAACGGACAATGGCTGATAAAAACAATGTCAGGATCCATATCGGAACAGGCCGCAAAGCACCTTCTGAGATCCGTGTCACGGCAGCGGACGCTGCAGGATATTTCAAGCATAAAAGGAGTAAAAAGATGAAAGTATTGCTGATCAACGGCAGCCCGAAAGCGAACGGCTGCACAGCCCGCGCACTGAAAGAAGTGGAAACGGCCCTTCAGAAAGAAGGGATCGAAACAGAGACGATCCATGTCGGAAACAAAGACGTCCGCGGATGCATCGCGTGCGGATCCTGTTCGAAGACCGGGAAATGCGTATTCAATGATATCGTGAACGAAACCGCTGTGAAATTCGAAGAGGCAGACGGCCTCGTCATCGGTTCCCCCGTCTATTACGCTTCCGCCAACGGCACGCTGGTCTCTTTCCTGGACAGGCTGTTCTACAGCACTTCGTTCTCCAAAAAGATGAAGGTCGGCGCTTCCGTCGTCAGCTGCCGCAGGGGCGGCAACACCGCAACGTTCGACGAGCTGAACAAATACTTCACCATCTCCCAGATGCCTGTCGTCTCGAGCAAATACTGGAACATGGTGCACGGCTTTACGGCAGAGGATGTGGAAAAGGATCTGGAAGGCCTGCAGACGATGCGCGTACTCGGCAGGAACATGGCTTTCCTGATCAAAGCCATCAGCCTTGCAAAGGCGGAATACGGCCTTCCGGAAAACGAGGAAGTACGCTGCTTTACAAGCTTCCCGGATGGTCTTTGAAACGTTGTAAATCAAATATCGTGATGATATAATAACTGTGTTTATGGAGGTCGCAGAAAATGGCATTCGAGAAACTTAAGAACTTTATTGCACCCGAAGTTGATGATGATACGGAAAACGAAATTGATGAATATGAAGAAACAAGCGCACCTGTAAGCAGCTTTGAAGAACCCAAATCAAAAGTAAGCGGGATCCCTTCCAATGCGCAGATGGTCCTGTTTGAACCGAGAAGCTTCGACGAAGCGGAAGAGATCGCCCGTCACCTCAAGCAGAGAAGGGCGTGTGTCGTCAACCTGCACCGTCTGCAGAGGGACTATGCACAGCGCACGATCGATTTCCTGACAGGCGTCGTATTCGCCCTTGACGGAACGATCCAGAAGATCGGTCACAATGTTATCCTCTGTGCACCGAAATCTGTTGTCGTAAACGGGGAGATCAAGCTGGACAGCGATGATGACTAAGCAGTCAGATACCGAATCTCTGACTGCACATCTCTGGGATCTCAGAGAAAAGTGTCAAATACGGCATTGTTCTGCCGCATCCGACTTCCTTACCGAAGCGGAACTGGCGGCAGTGATGGAGATATTCCCTCCGTCCGCGCTGATACGCTATGACGGGGGATATGAAGAAGCCGCAAAGAAGAAAGTCATTTTCCTGTATGATGAGGAGGATGACTTTTCTGATATTGTGTGCCTGCAGGCAAAGATCGACCAGAGATTCAGAAAGATCTCGCACAGGGACGTGCTCGGCGCCCTGATGCACCTGCAGATCGACAGGCATTCGTTCGGTGATTTCTGGATCGACGACGGCATGCTGTATATCTATACGGCGGAACCGATGGCGCAGTTCCTGATCGATAACCTGACCCGTGTCAACCAGCTGCGCATCCAGCTGGAAAGAACGGATAAAAGGCCTGCGCAGGTATTCAATACACGCTCCTTCACGCGTGTCGTTGCCTCGGCAAGGCTCGATGCGCTCGTTGCGGGCATACTGAACTGCAGCCGCGATCATGCGAAAAATATGATCCGGGAAGGGCTGGTCAGCGTCGATCACAGGGTGCTTGAAGCACCGGATGAATTATGCAATAATAACGTTACGATTTCGATCCGCGGCAGCGGCAGGTATGTCTTCAAAGGCATGCTGCGCAGGACAAAAAGCGGTCGGTCGGCAGCTGAATTCATGCAGTATATTTGAGAGGTAGAAGGATGGCAGGACAAAGACCGACATTTCGCGTCATGAGGAACGGTTATGACCGGTTTGCGGTTGACGATGCCATTGAAAAGTACGCCGCCTCGATCGACCAGCTGGAAAACAGGATCCTGCTGTATCAGAACCAGCTTGCGGAAGTCATGAAGCAGTACGAGGAGATGAAAGCGCGCTGCCAGCAGCTCCAGCAGATGGAGGAAGCCAGGCAGCAGGCAGCCGACAACATTGCCAGGCTGTCGCTGCGGGAAGCCAACGCGATCATCGATACGGCAAAGCGCAATGCGGATGAGATCATCCAGGAATCACTGCGCACGTCGAGGCTGATCCTGATGGATCTCTCGAAATTATACAGGAGCGCCGGGGAAGTCAAATCCGGCATGTACACCCAGCTTGAGGACCTGCTGAAGGAACTTGATGCGTTCAGGCTCCCGGAGATGCCGGATCTCAGATGGCTGGATGAGGCAGAAAAGAAACTGCGGTGATCAGGACACGTCGTCTTATGTGAAAGCGAAGAGAGTCTGCGGACGGTGCGAGCAGACGTGAAGCATGGGAACGATATCACCTGTGAGCAGACGTATTTCCCGCGTTAAGGGAACTAAAGAGTGTACGGATATTCCGTAAACTAAGGTGGTACCGCGTTAACAACGTCCTTAGAGCAGGGGCGTTGTTTATTCTTTTAAAGGAGAGGAAAGACATGGATTACAAGAGCACACTGCGTATGCCGCATACAGACTTTGAGATGCGCGGCAATCTCGCAAAAAAAGAACCCGGCATTCTGAAGAAATGGGAAGAGAATGACCATTATCACAGCATCATCAAGAGACATGAGGGGCAGCCGTCCTTCATTCTGCATGACGGTCCCCCGTATGCGAACGGAAACCTTCATGCCGGTACTGCGATGAACCGTGTCATCAAGGACTTTATCGTCCGCACCCATGCGATGAGCGGTTACTATACACCGTTCTTCCCCGGCTGGGATACACACGGTCTGCCGATCGAGAATGCGATCCAGAAGCTCGGCGTTGACCGCAAGGCGATGAGCGCAGCCGAATTCCGTTCAAAGTGCACGGAATACGCATGGAAACAGATCGGCATCCAGATGGAGACAGAGAAGAGACTCGGCCAGATCGCGGATTATGAGAATCCGTACATCACCCTGCAGAAGGGCTTTGAAGCCAGACAGATCCGCACATTTGAAAAGATGGCGCTGGACGGACTGATCTTCCAGGGACTCAAGCCGATCTACTGGTCACCGTTCAACGAAACGGCGATCGCCGATTCCGAGATCGTATACCGTGACGTCAAAGACGCAACGATCTATGTCGCTTTCCAGGTAAAAGACGGCAAGGGCATCCTCGATGAGAATGACTATTTCGTGATCTGGACAACAACGCCGTGGACGATCCCCGCAAACCAGGCTGTCTCGCTCAACCCGGATCTGCGGTATGCGGAAGTGCAGACAGAGAAGGGCAAGCTGATCTTCCTTGAATCCTTCACGGACCAGCTCCTGGAAACATTCAAGCTGGAGAACCAGGGCGTCCTGCGCACATTCACCGGCAAGGAACTCGAAGGCATCACATACAGCCACGTCGTGCTTGACAAGGAATGCCCGGTCATCGTCGGCGACCATGTCACGGACGAAGACGGTACCGGATGCGTCCATACAGCCGGCGGTCACGGTCTTGACGACTATTTTGTCCTCTGCAATTACGATATCGCCCCGATCTGCACGGTCGACGAAAAGGGCTATATGAATGCGGAAGCAGGCAAAGAATGCGAAGGCCTGTTCTTCGAGGACTGCTCAAAGAAGATCATCACGATGATGAACGAGAAGGGACTCCTGCTCGCTGTCAACAGTATGACCCACTCCTACCCGCATGACGACCGTCTGAAGAAGAAGGTCATCTTCCGTGCGGCGAAGCAGTGGTTCTGCTCGCTCGACAAGGTGCGCGAGAGTGTCCTCGACCAGATCCAGAACCATGTCACATGGCACAACGAATGGGGCCAGGTCCGCATGTACAACATGATCAGGGACCGCGGCGACTGGTGCATCTCCAGACAGAGGCTCTGGGGCGTACCGATCCCCATCATCTACTGCGAAGACGGCACGCCGATCATGGAGAAGGAAGTGTTCGACAATATCGCCGACCTGTTTGAACAGTACGGTTCCAACGTATGGTTTGAAAGGGAAGCGAAAGACCTCCTGCCCGAAGGCTATACGAATGAGAAATCACCGAACGGCGTATACCGCAAGGAAACAGATATCATGGACGTCTGGTTCGACTCCGGTTCCTCCTGGAACGAGTTCGAGGCACGCGGCTACGGTTATCCGTGCGACCTGTATTTTGAAGGCTCCGACCAGTACAGGGGCTGGTTCAACTCCTCGATGATCATCGGTACGGCCGTCAAGGGCGGCACGCCGTACAGGGAAGTTGTATCCCACGGCTACGTATGCGATTCCAACGGCGAGAAGATGTCGAAGTCGGTCGGCAATGTCGTCAACCCGATGGATATCATCAACCAGAACGGCGCCGACGTGCTGCGTCTGTGGGCGATGACTTCCGACTTCAAGGAAGACCTGAAGCTCGGCCCGAAGAATATCAAGCAGGTTTCCGAACAGTACCGCAAGATCCGCAATACGTTCCGTTTCCTGCTCGGCAACATCAGCGCCGATGATTTTGACCCGAAGAAGGATATGATCGCCTATGCGGATCTCGAACCGGTCGACCGCTACATCCTCGTAAGACTGGACGAAGTCGTTGACTCTGTCCGGAAATACGTCCTCGAATATGACTACGTCGCAGCCAACAAGGCGCTGATGAACTTCATGGTCAACGAACTCAGCTCCTTCTACTGCGATTTCACGAAGGATATCCTGTACTGCGATGCGAAGGATGATAAAAGACGGAGATGCGTGCAGACTGTCTACTGGAAGGCGGTCGACGCGCTCGTCAAGCTGTGGGCACCGTTCCTGTGCTACACGGCGGAAGAGATCTGGTCGCACTTCACGAACGACGAAGAGGAGAGCGTCCACTACACATCCTATCCCGCAGTCATGAACTACAGCGACGCAGCGGAGCTGAAGGCAAAGTTCTCCGAACTCCTCAGCATCCGCGATGAAGTCAACAAGGCGCTTGAGATCGCCAGGAACGAAAAACTCATCGCATCCGCACAGGAAGCCGAAGTCAGGATCGCCTGCACGGAAGCGGAAGAGAAGCTGCTGGAGAATACACTGAACGGCGCTGTTGCACAGTTCCTGATCGTCTCCTCCGTCTGCTATGAGGCAGGCGAGCGTGCAGCCCTCATCACCAGGGCGCGCGGTACGAAGTGCCCGAGATGCTGGAACTACAGCGAGGAAGCCGACGAAAACGGCCTGTGCCCGAGATGCCGCAAGGTCATGCAGGCACAGCAGTAAAACAGGACATTTATCAGGCAGGATGACGGGAGGCCTTATGAAAAAACATAGTATCGCTTCAGCGCTGGTCCTTTCCGTCATTCTTACCGGATGCGGGAAGAAAGCGGAAGAACCTGCAGCACAGACGGCAGCGGAAACAGCTGCGCCGCAGCCGGAAGGCGGCGGTGCCACCATGGTGGAAACGCCTTTCTGGGACCAGCTGCTGAACAGGGAGGATGATTCACCGGCAGAGCCTGCGGAAGAAACGCTGCCTCACAAAGAGGAGGA
>JAILQT010000141.1 GCA_024698805.1 Solobacterium sp. | reverse complement strand
ATCTGACCAAATGCATCGGCTTTACGGTGTTCCCAGACAGAAAAGACCCCTCTTCTGCAGCAGCCTGACGCTGCGCGGGAGGGATCGTTTTCTCAGTTATTCGTTCACTTTCATTCCGTACTGTGCTTTCAGATAAAGGATCCTGTATACGGCTTCATTCAGTCTGTTTTCCGATACAGTTCCGTTATTGACTGCGCTCAGCACGCCGTAATATGCCTCTTCGAGATCCTCCGGCATCAGGATGATGTCCGCGCCTGCGTTGAGCGCTTTGACGGAGATATCTGCCTGGGAATATACATCGGAGACTGCTTCCATTCCGATCGCATCGGTAATGACGACGCCGTCATAACCGAGTTCTTTCCTGATCTTATCCGTGATCACCTTCTTATTGACAGACGCAGGTGTTTCATCGCCGGTCACATTCGGTATCGAGATATGTCCTGCCATGATCATATCCACGCCCGCCTTGATGGCAGACTTGAACGGCACGATATCGCATGCCAGCAGTTCATCCCAGGTCTTGTCGGTAACGGAATAATCATAGTGGGTATCCGTATCCGTAGCACCATGTCCCGGGAAATGTTTTGCGCATGTGATAACGCCTTCTTCATGGAAGCCCTCGATCGCTGCAGCCACCATCTTCGCGGCAACTTTCGGATCCTTGGAAAAAGCCCTTCTGCCGATGCCGTTCGAGTAGCCGTTCTGGTCTACGTCCGCATCCGGCGCGAGGTCGCAGTCGAAACCGTATTCCTTCAGGTATGCGCCGATCGTATTGCCGACTTCTTTCGCGTTGGCAGGATCACCTGTATCGCCTACGGTCTCCATATCCTTGTATTTCGGCAGGTTGAATCCCTTTGTATTCGCCAGTCTCGCGACCGGACCGCCTTCTTCGTCCACACAGATCATGACCTGTGTCTCACCCAGGGAATGGATATCCGCTGTAAACTTTTTGACCTGTTCCGGTGTTGAGATATTCTGTGCGAACAGGACCATGCCGCCTACGGGGATCTCACCGAATGCAGTCTTCATCGTATTGCCGACGGCGTACGCATCCGGTTCGCTCAGTACTTCCGGTCTGACGAAGAACAGCTGTGCTGTCTTTTCTTCTGTCGTCATCTCCTTCAGCCTGATCATCTCCGGCGAGCTCCCGTCAGACTGCAGCTGGCCTTTCGGACGGAAATAACAGAAATCCCCGTCGATGGTGCGCAGACCTGTTGCCATGACGCCGTTCTGGTCAAACCAGTAAGTCTCTTCCTGCACGTCCTGCCAGCCGACTGCCATCTCACCGGACTTCTTCAGGTAGAACCAGTTGTTCTTGCTTGAGAGCCAGCCCTTGTACATGACGCCGTTCTTCTTCAGATAGTACCAGCTGCCGTTGATCTTGAACCAGCCGTTCTTCATCATCTTGCCGGCATTGGACATGTAATACCACTTGCCTTTGTATTTGACCCAGCCTGTGGACATGACGCCCTTGGCGTTCAGGTAATACCAGTTGTCTTTGTACTGCAGCCAGCCGGTGACCATCGTCCCGTCGGTATCGAGATAATACCATTTGCCGTTGACGGCCTTCCAGCCTTTGGCCATGGTGCCCTTCGGATTAAAGTAATACCAGTGGCCGTCGATCGCGACCCAGCCGGTAGCCATGACGCCGCTGCTCTTCAGGTAATACCAGCTGCCGTTCAGTTCTTTAAAGCCTGTTGCCATGACGCCGTCCGGTTCGAAATAGAACCATTTGCCGCTGATCTTTTTCCAGCCGGTTGTCATTGCACCGTTCTTATTCAGGTAATACCAGTTGCCGACGCTGACGATCCATCCGGTCTGCATGTATCCCTTCGCGTCAAAGTGATACCATCTCCCGTTTATCAGCATCCACTGGCTTTTCGGATAGGTACCGTCCTCATTCCTGTACCACCAGCCTTTGCTGTTCTGCTGCCAGCCGGCTTCCGTCTCCGTTTCCGCATAAACCTCCTGCACAGCGCCTGCTCCCGGAACGGTCACCGGGATCATAAACAGGACAGCCAGCAGGACAGTCAGGAATGCTCTGATCATCTTCTTCATTCTTCATCATCTCCGTTCTTCTCATACAGAAGGTCTGCATACTGCAGCAGGACGTTCTTCAGTTCGAGATCTTCGATCCATTTATCACTGATCGCCTCCAGGCCGACACAGGCACCGACGATATTGCCTGTTACGGCACCGGTGGAATCACTGTCGCCCTTGTGGTTGACTGCGGCGATCAGGGCTTTGGAAAAATCATCACGGTATTTCAGCGAGCAGTATACGGCAATGGCCAGTGTTTCTTCAGCGACCCAGCCTTCGCCGAGCTCATGGATATTCTCCAGATCGTCACGGTCGTTCTTCGACAGGCTGACTGCCTTGCGGATCAGTTCGGTGAAATAACCCATGTCTTCGCATTTCGGGAACAATCCCCTGACCGTATCCAGTGCTTCCTCAACGATCTCTTCGAGCGTCATTTCCTTTTCCGGGAAGATGATCCTGCTGATGATATGCACAAGCGCGGCAGCGGGAATATAGCCGAGCGGGTGGCTGTGCGTTACTGCAGCCAGCTGTGCCCCGTACATATCGATCATGCGGATGTCGCCCTTATAGCCGAGGGCAGCCGGTGAAACGCGCATGATGCCGCCGCAGCCCTTGGAATTGTTCAGTTTCACAGTGAGATAATCACGGCGCGGTTTCTTATCAATGCGGCTCTCCAGCGCATTCAGGCAGGTGATGCCCGGTGCCCGGCGTGCAAAGAGTTCCTTTCTCTTCATCAGCGGGTGTTCCTCTTCCGGATTGCGCATGTGGTACCTGTCATACGATTCTGTCTGCGTGCAGAGCCAGTACTGGTATTCCTTCGCCGCTTCGGTCTGCGGGTCTTTCTCGGAATCCAGGACTGCCTGCGCGGTAAAAAGCGTCATCTGCGTATCATCGGAAATGACCGCAGTAGCGTATTCCTCTTCGTATTCCGTGATGCCGTTCGGCCCGTACTTTGAAAAGATTGATCCTTCATTCATGAATTCGACTGCATAGCCGAGTGCATCGCCTGCAGCTCCGCCGATAAGGGATCCCCTGATCCTGTTCTTTCTGTCTGTCATACGAACCTCCCTGACACATATTACAGAAATAATAGCACATTGCAGCAGGCATTCACCAGAAACTGCACAGGGAAACGGTGATGCGCACTGCGTTCATACCGGTTCATAACGTTTGACTTGGATTATGTATTCATGAATAATTCAGATATCAGGTGAATCAGTATGAAGTACAGAAATAATAAAAACGGTGAAGACATCTCCATCCTGGGTTACGGCTGCATGCGTTTTTCCAAAAGCGGAAGGGGCATCGATATCGCCAAAACAGAGAAGGAGATCATGGCTGCGTATGAAAGGGGCGTCAATTATTTCGACACTGCCTATATCTACCCCGGCAGTGAAGCTGCCCTGGGCGAGATCCTTGAAAGAAACAGCATCCGCGATAAAGTCAATATTGCCACTAAGCTGCCGCAGTATCTGATCACAAGCAATGCCAGGATCGAATCCTGCTTCAATGAAGAGCTGAAGCGTCTGCGCACAGACCGTATCGACTACTATCTGATGCATATGCTCACGGACCTGAGCGCATGGGAAAACCTCGTCCGCCACGGCATCAAGGAATGGATCGTACAGAAAAAAGCGGAAGGAAAGATCCGCTATATCGGATTCTCTTTCCACGGCAATACGGAAATGTTCCTGAAGATCCTGAATGCCTATGACTGGGACTTCTGCCAGATCCAGTACAATTACATGGACGAATTCTCCCAGGCAGGCAGGGATGGCCTTCACGCCGCATACGAAAAGGGTATCCCCGTGATCATCATGGAACCGTTAAGGGGCGGCAAACTGGTGAATATGATCCCGAAGAAGGCAAAGGATCTGATCGCGCAGAGCAGGTTCGACTCACCCGCAGAGCTGGCATTCCGCTGGCTCTGGGACCAGAAAGAGATCACCTGCGTGCTTTCCGGCATGAATTCGATCGAAATGGCGGAAGAGAACTGCAGGATCGCTTCCGTCTGTGAAACAAATGAATTCACCGACGAAGACTTCGCGCTCGTCTCCGCCGTCAAGGATGCCATCAACAAGGACATAAAAGTCCCGTGCACAGGCTGCGGGTACTGCCAGCCGTGTCCGCAGGGCGTGGATATCCCGGGTGCCTTCCGGTTCTACAACGTGATGTACATGGAATCCAGATCGGGCGGAAGATTCGAATACGCCCAGGTCGTAGGCATGCGGAAGAAGCCTGCTTTCCCTTCCCAGTGCATTGAATGCGGGAAATGCGAAAGACACTGTCCCCAGCATATCCATATCATTGAGGAACTGAAAAAAGCGGACAAAGCCCTTCGCCCGCTTCCGTATAAGGTCGGTATTTCGATCGCAAGGAAATTCATTCTGAAGCAGCCGTGATATCCGGTTGCTTTTTCCATGTCACGCGGTCCATGTCCGCATCCGCTTCCGTATAGGGAGCCTTATGCTCATCCGGATAGCCGAGGGCGAGGACTGCTTCGATGCGTTCGTGTTCCTGCAGGCCGAACAGCGTACGGATGTATTCGTCCGTCGTCATGTTTCTTTCCGCGATCATATCTTCCGGCAGGGCTGCCCTGCCAAGACGCTTCGCACGGACAAGGACGTTCTTTTCTTCTTTGATATCCTCCGGGATCGCCTTTTCCCTGTTCTGCGCGCTGATCCGGTTCCGGCACTGCACCCAGCACGATCCGAGACCCATCTCCTGTGCACGCAGCTGCATGTAGGACATCATGATGGAACAGTCTTCGATCCATGCGTCGCTGAGGCTCTCATCCCCGTAGACCACGATGGCGCATGCGCACTTCCGCAGCATCGAAGCCCCGGCGCTCCTGCAGGCGGAAAGCAGCCTCAGCAGCCGTTTGTCCGTGACGATGACCGCCCTGGAGGAGCGGAGATTGCGGCTGCTTGGCGCAAGCAGGCCTGCCTGCACGACTTCCGTGATCATTTCATCCGGGATCATCTCTTTTGTATATTTCCGGACGCTGCGCCTGTTCAGTATCGTTTCCTTAACACTCATTCCCTGTTCCTCCTATGCTTTCAGCCACTCATTGAGAATTCCCGGCACATCGCCGTTTTTTGTAAAGATGAACGCCTCGATCCCGGGATGGTCGGAACAGTACAGTTCCATGATCCCCTGTGAAGCGCCCGGATGGTCGGTCTCTGCCTCCTTCACATATGACAGGACCCTCTTATGCCATAAACGGTATTCCCTGTCCTGCGACCAGATGAGCCATTCGCTTCCGATCATGATCTC
This sequence comes from Solobacterium sp., assembly GCA_024698805.1. GTDB lineage: Bacteria > Bacillota_I > Bacilli_A > Erysipelotrichales > Erysipelotrichaceae > Bulleidia. The sequence continues at coordinate 36,608 of JAILQT010000141.1, read as the reverse complement.
ATCGGTCAGCCGCATAAAGCGTTCCTCATCCAGCGATATGCCGAAACGTTTCAGATATGCGATCCTGTTCCGGATCTGCTTCACGGCACCGTATGCCAGCCAGCCCTTGAAACCGATATAGAGACCGATCAGGACCAGGTTCCGGACGAGGAAGTAACCCGGCATATCCGCTGCGATGATCATCTCGATCAGCAGATTCACGAACAGGAGACAGATCACGATCATTCCGTCCGCGATATAGGAGCCGCGTATATCCCCCAGGATATTCTTCTCATGCATGTGTGTTTCTCCATTCCAGGATCTCTTTTTCCATCCTGCTGCAGTCAGCGGGATCATCCGCGCGGAACCAGTGCACGGGCATCTGGTGCCTCAGCCATGTATACTGTCTCTTCGCGAACTGGCGCGAATGTTTCTTGATCTCTTCCCGGACTTCGTCTTCTGTCATCTGTCCGGCAAAATACGGCCTCCATTCCCGGTAGCCGATGCCTTTCATGCAGGCATCCTCAAAGGTGACGCCCTGCTGCAGGAGCGATGCGGTCTCATCCCTCAGACCGGCTTCAAACATGCCGTCCACACGTCTGGAGATCCTGTCGTACAGGACAGCCCTGTCCATCGTGCATCCGGCGATAAAAGCGTCATAGACCATCTGATGCGACTGGTTCGCAACGATATCGCTCTGCCGCATGCCGCTCTTTTTTACGATCGAAAGCGAGCGCAGCAGCCTCTGCCGGTTATTCGGATGGATCTTCTCCGCCTGCGGGGGATCCGCTTCCTTCAGCATCGCATACAGTGTCTCATTGTCCAGCTGCTTCAGTTCTTCCGCTACAGCTTCGCCTTCTTCTTCCATGAACACATAGTCATACAGACACGCCTTCAGGTACAGCCCCGTACCGCCGCAGATGATCGACAGGCCGTCGTACGATTCGATCTCCCGGCGTGCGAGTCTCTGGAAATCCGCAGCGCTGAAGCTGTCTTTCGGCGAAAGGATATCGATCAGGGAATGCGGGATGCCTTCCTTTTCCTCTTCCGTCACCTTTCCCGAGCCGATATCAAGCCCCCGGTATACCTGGATCGAGTCACCGCTGATGATCTTCGCGTCCAGCAGTTTTGCCATGCGGATCGAGAATGCGGTCTTGCCGGATGCCGTAGGCCCGGCGATCACGAGCACCTGCTTCATCTGCGGAACTCCTTCAGGAGGTCCCTTTCGTTCAGAATGATGAATACCGGCTTCCCGGACGGGGACACAAACGGATTCTCCAGCTTTGCAAGGTCACGGATCAGCGCATTCATCTCATCAGTCGTCAGGTTCTTTTTGCTGAGGGCATAGCGGGCAGCGGTGCGGGCGATGCTGTCTTTCGCAAGCTTCTCAAAACGGATATTCTTCTCATCCCGGAACAGGTCCAGGATGTCTTTTAACAGGGATTCCATATCCGTATCCTTCATCCATACCGGCACGGAGCGCACCAGCAGCGTATCATGCCCGAACGGTTCGAAGACGATATTCAGGTCCGCGGCCGCCGCATTGACCTCATCGCATCTCTGTACGAGGTCATCCGGGCAGTGCAGCGTGACAGGTATCAGGAGGTCGCTCATCAAGGGGCTTTCGTTCAGCTGTGTACGGACTTTCTCAAAGAATATGCACGCAGAAGCCGTATGCTGGTCGACCACCGCAAGCCCTGCCGGCACGGCACACAGGATATAACTGTCCCTGTACTGGCCGATGACGCGCATTTCCGGGAAAACAGCAGCGCTCTTCTCTGTGACGGGAGGCCTGGACTCTGCAGGCACAGCTTCTTTGCGGACAGGTTCTTTTTTCCCTTCTTTCTTTTCTTCCGGCTGTTTTTCTTCCGGAAGGGAATCGATATCGAAGGACATCGGTTCGTAATATGTGAACGCCGCTTCCTTGACCGAAGGCTGCGGCACAGGCATGCCTTCACGGAGCGCTTTCCTGACCTCATCCTGCAGCAGGTATTCCAGCTGTTTTTCCTTGGAGAGACGCACCTCCCATTTGGAAGGATGCACATTCACATCGAGCAGATGCGGATCCATCTCGATATTCAGCACGCACATCGGGTACCTCCCGTCGGGAAGATATGCGGAATAAGCCTCCTGCACAGCTTTGTACAGGCTGTAGGTGCGGACCATCCTGCTGTTGAGGAACAGATGCATCATACTGCGGGATGCCCGGTTTACGGACGGCCGTACCAGATAACCGCTGACACGGTAATCGAAGTCGCTGAATTCGACCGGCAGCGCGTTTTCCGCGGCAGATCTTCCGAAAACGGTATAGATGACTTCCAGCAGGTCCGACTGGCCTGTCGTACGGAAGGCTTCCCTGCCGTTGTTGTAGAAATGAAAGGCGATGTCCGGCCGGCTGAGCGCGAACTTCATGATGACATCCTGGATCAGGGAAGCTTCGTAGGCGCCGCTCTTCATATGCTTGAGCCTCGCCGGCGTCCTGTAAAAGAGCCCTTCGACCGTGATCTCCGTACCCTGGTCGCACGGGTAATTGGAAACGCTCATAATCTCGCCGTATTCCGTGACGATCTTCGTCGCGTCTTCGCCGTCGCCTGTGATCATCGTCAGTTTCGAAACAGACGCGATCGAAGGCAGGGCCTCACCCCTGAAGCCCATCGTGGAAATGGACCAGAGGTCATTCTGATTCTTTATCTTGGATGTCGCATGCCTCTCAAAGGCAAGCCGGGCATCTTCGCTGTCCATGCCCGTACCGTTGTCGCGGACAGTCAGCTTCTTCATCCCGCCTTCTTCAATGAGGATATCGATGCGCGTGCTCTCTGCATCGATCGCATTCTCTATAAGCTCTTTGATAACGCCCATCGGCCGTTCAACGACTTCTCCGGCAGCGATCATATTCGCTGTCTGGGCGTCCAGTTTTCTGATCTTTCCCATACTCGTTTACCTGTTCCTTCATTATACTGGATTATTCATTGCAGGAAACAAAAAGGCTTTGCCCGCCGGGCATGCGGACACATAAACGGGGCGCCTGTCGCATCAGCCAATGTCCTTATGGTAAAATACAGGTCGGAAGGATATGTCATTGAACAGACAGGGACGAGGGATATGAGACTGAGAGAAGAATACAGGGAAGAGACAGTCATAAACCGCTCGCGGTTCATTGCCTGCTGCGCGCCTGCCTTTACCGAAGACCAGGCCCGCGACCATATAGAAAAGATCCGGAAGGAATTCTCCGACGCAACACATGTATGCACAGCCTATATGCTGGGGGAAAACAATACGATACAGCGGTCCAGCGATAACCATGAGCCTGCCGGGACAGCAGGCGTGCCGATCCTGGAAAGCATCAAAAAAAGCGGACTCAGCGACGTATGCGTCTGTGTCGTCCGCTATTTCGGAGGTGTGAAGCTCGGTGCGGGAGGCCTGATCCGGGCATATTCCGGTTCCTGCGCATCCGCGCTTGCCAACGCGCCGAAGGTCGAAGACGTGCCTTTCGGCTGTTATGCCGTGACCTATCCGTATGCCATGTCCGGCACATTGGAGGGATGGCTCAGAAGGAACACGACTGTCATCGAGACGGAATATGACGAGCAGGTAACGTGCACGTTCCTGAGCGATCAGCCGGATATCGAAAAAAAGGTCCGGGATATCTCCAGGGGGACTGTGGAAGCTGTGTTCCTGGAAACTGTCATGATGGAGAAGGATGTTTAGTCATCCTTTTTTTTAAACCAGATATCCATGTCGACCGGTTCGCTGATGCCCTTCACCTTACCGCTCTCGGAATACTGCCATATCTCGAATTCATAATCATAACGGGGATAACTCCCGTATTCCGCCACCCAGAACCGGTAATCCTGCAGGCGGGATATATCATAATGTTCTTCAAACAGCATCGTGCTGTCATAGATCATCACCTCATAGCCGGCTTTCCGGATCCTGTGCAGGAACACAGAAGCGATCTTTGTTTTTTCTTCGATCGACAGTGCTGCAGCGCGGGATACGGTCTTTTCATATTCCGGCTCTTCCATATCGAATACGACCGGGTATGCGACATCATAATCCCTGATCCGCTCCAGGGTGTACTCCGCTTCCTCCAGGGCTTCCTCTTCCGTGACTGCCTGGGAAAAGAAATACACGCCGACAGGGATGCCGTTCTCCGCCGCGCCCTTCATGTTTGCGTCAAAGTATTCATCGTCGTGGATACGGCCTTCCGTCGTGCCGCGGTAACCGGCGCGTATGAAGGCAAACTCGATGCCGGCTTCCTTAACGAGCGCCCAGTCGATCTCTTCCTGATGGGATGACACATCGATGCCCTGCATGGATGTGTAATTATCATCTTCATAGGACATGCGGTGCTTTTTCTTTTTCAGATTGTCCCAGTTATAATCATGCAGTTTCAGCGGTGACTGTGAAGGTTCCGGCATCTCATCGATGATCTGGTCATACGACGCTTCTTCAAACAGTTCATGAATGCAGTAAACCGTAAAAAGCAAGATCACAAAAGCCAGGAATTTAATTCCCGGTTTCAGTTTTTTTCTTCTTCTGTATCTTTTCTGCCTGACTGTCATCTGTCTGATTATAGCCGATATGGACCTCTTATATTCTTAACATTGCTTTACGGTCTCTTCAGTGCCACGAAGCAGGCTTCTTCACTTGTACCCGAGGCGTTTGTGACGGTCCCGCATACCCTGATCTCGCCTTCACCCCTGAATTCGCCCTGGTAATAGGCGCTGTCGCTGTCGACAGACTGGACAAGCTCCCCGTCGTCATAGATATCCGCATGGTAGCTGTAGGTGTGGTCGCCGCCGAGCGAACCGTAATTCGTCAGGCATGCGCCGTACTGCACGATATCGTTGTACCGGTCATGGAGAGAGATGTCGCGCGAACCGTAACACGGCGGCGTGACCGTATTCCACTGGATGATCACCTCATCCTCCGTCACAGCCGCAAGGATGCCTTTCAGGGCCTCCTTCCCGCTTAAGTATTCATCCAGCGTGACGCTGTCCCTGTTCTTCAGGCCTTCCGAAGATACGGAAGAAGAGATGAACAGCGATTCGCTGATGCCTTCGCCTTCGCTGACATGCGGGTATGTGCCGTATACATAGCTGACAGTTTCCACGTCATCCGGTTTCATGACGCCTGTGAGGATCCCGCCTGTGGAGATGCCCTCTTCCGCATCGAGCAGGTCGCGGCAGATCCTGCCGGGGATGTTCAGGCTGCTGTATGCCGAGGAGAAATAGGTATTCATCCCTTTTTCCGCCCGGTCCCAGCCGACCCAGACTGCATTCGTGTATTCGCTCGTGCTGGCGATCATCCACTTGTCCTTCGCAGCGCCGACAGGGATGCCGTACTGTACGCCGGCATCGCCGTAATCGGTCGTGCCGGTCTTTGCGTAAACAGGGTATTCCCTGGCAAGTATCTGCATATAATTGAAGATATCGCCTTCGACATTGTTGCGCATCAGCCTGTCCGCAAGATAGGCGCTGCCGGAGGAGATGACCCTCTGGTTGAGTCCCACAGGTTCATAGACTTCGCCGACGGTCGTATAGACGCGCGTGATCGTATGCGGCTTGTTGTATACGCCGAGATTGATCATTGCGCCGTGTGCGCCTGCCATCTCCATGACGGAAGCGGTGAATTCGTTGCCGCCGATCGCATACAGGTAATCCAGGCTGTCATTCTCGATCTGCGAAAAGCCGAGCGACCACATATACTGGATGACGCGGCTCTGTCCGAGTTTTGCGACGACATCCTCAAAAGTAAGTACAGCAGGTATATTCAGCGAGGAAGCCACTGCATCCTTCAGGGTCACATCGCCCCTGTAGTTCCTGGACGCATTGACGAGCACCCTGCTTTCGGAAGGCAGCGTGATCGGTCTGTCCGTCAGCACTTCATCGATCGAATAGCCGAGGTATTCAAATGCAAGCGCATAGCTGAGAACAGGCTTTACGGACGATCCCGGCTGCTTGTATACATCTGTCGCCCTGTTCAGGAGACGGGCGCCGATATAGTTCCTGCCGCCGCCGATGCCGACGACCTCGCCTGTCTGGTTGTTCATACTGACGATCGCCGTCTGCATCAAATCATCCGGGAACAGGACGCCCATCTCCCCGTTCTGGATCGCTTCGATCGTATCCTGTATCTCCGGGATCATGGCCGTATAGATGTTCATGCCTGTATACATCGGGTCCCTGCCTGTCAGCTTCACGACTTCGTTCAGGACAGCATCCACATATGCCTGGTGGTTGTTTGCCCCGAGCGTATAGTTGTACTCGCCCGCAAGCATGTCCTCCACCTTTACGGCAAGGGCCAGATCATATTCCTCGTCGCTGATATAGCCGTGGTAATGCATCATCTCAAGGACCTTGTTCCTTCTTGCGGTCGCATGTTCAAGATACTCATAAGGGTTATACAGGTTCGGCAGGTTGACGATGCCCGCGAGCAGCGCGGATTCCGCGATATTCAGCTGCGTGCAGTCCTTGGAGAAGTAATACTGCGCCGCCCTCTGTATGCCGCGTATGTTCTTGCCGAAATTCAGTTTGTTCAGATACAGCGTAAGTATCTCTTTTTTGTTCAGTACCCTCTCCAGCTTCATCGACAGCCAGATCTGCTGGACCTTGTAGGCGATCGTCCTTTCCCTCTCGGTGCTCTCTTCGCCGTTCTCGACCGAGAAATACGTGTTCTTCACCAGCTGCATCGTAAAGGTCGATCCGCCTGAGCCAAGCGTCCTGTACCGGACTGCCTCCAGGATGATCTTCGTGAAGCGGGGGATATCAAAGCCGTTGTGTTTGAAGAAACGGGAATCCTCGATCGCAAGGAACGCGTCGATCAGGCTTTCCGGCAGGGAATCATAGATCGTATTGTCACGCAGATAAGCACCCACCTCCTGGATGAGGTCGCCGTTGGCATCATAGATCCTGCTGGTCTCCTGCGAGATGAAGTCCTTTACATCGAGCTCCGGAACACCCTCGAGCATCCGCGATAAAAACACCGCGCTGCCTATGCCCGCAGTCAGGTACAGGAACAGGATGATCATGATGATCAGGTTCCCCACCTTCAGTCTTTTCTTTTTGTGTTTTTTCTCGCTCATATCAGCCTTTCCGTATGACTTTGATCACGGTATCGACCGGATCCGGCAGCTCCGTGCCTTCACCGATGTCCGTAAATACCAGGTCCGGGTATGCCCGGACGATCCATGAATCCGATACCTCCAGTTCCCTGTCTTCACAAAGCAGGATGATCTTTTCGATATCGTCCCTGTGTATGCCGCTCAGCGGTATCCCGCCGATCTGTTCTTCAAATACATGATAATACAGAACGTTCCCCTTTGCGGTGATCCTTCCGTATTCGGGCTTTTCAATGCCTGCATATGTGCATCCGGTGACCGCTTCGCCGTTCACGCGCATCCAGGCCCCGATCTGCCGCAGGATCTCTTCCTCTTCTTCCGGGATCTCCCCCGACGCATCCGGTCCGACGTTCAGCAGCAGGTTTCCGCCTTTGGATACACATTCGACGAGTTTGCGCAGGAGCGTACGCGGTGATTTGAACCGGTAATCGTCTTTATGGTAACCCCAGTGCCCGTTCATCGTGACGCACGCCTCCCAGGGCACGTGCCTGCCGTATATATCCGTTATCCCTGCAGGCGGGATGATCTGTTCCGGGCTGACAAAATCCCCTGCACAGACGGAAGGCGTCCCGCTGATAAGGGAGCCGAACATTTCGCCGCTGCCTTCCAGCCGGTTGTTCAGGATCACGTCCGGCTGCAGTCTGCGGACCATGCGCACGAGCTTTTCACCCTGCCACTTTTCCGCAGTCATGTCGTCATAGGAGAAATCCAGCCACAGTATATCGAGCTTCCCGTAATTCGTGCACAGTTCCCGGACCTGTTCATGCATATACTTGAGATAGGTGCCGAAGTCCCTCCCCCTTGCCATATAATCAGGTTCATCGCGCATCGGGTGATGTCTGTCCCCGTAATGCGGGTAATCGGGATGATGCCAGTCAAGGAGCGAATAATACAGTCCGGCCCTCAGTCCCCTGCTGCGGAAAGCATCCAGGAATTCCCGTACATAATCGCGCCCGTTATATATTTCAGCGTTATAATCCGTCGTATTCGTGGAGAACATGCAGAAGCCGTCATGGTGTTTCGCTGTCAGCACAGCGTACTTCATGCCTGCCTGACAGGCAAGTTCCGCCCATGTTTCAGGATCGAACCTGTCCGGATGAAAGGCATCAGCATACCCCTGATATGTCTCTTCCGTCATCCTTTCCTCGCTCCGGACCCATTCCCCCCTGCCTGCGGCTGCGTATACGCCCCAGTGAATGAACATGCCGAAGCGTGCTTCTTCAAACCATTCCATCCTGTCCTTCATAACTGCTCCGAGAAAATTATATCGTTGTTCGCAAAAAGAAAAAAGCCTGCGCGCGGCAGACTATCGTGCTCCGTAAGTCATAAAGATGCGGAGTATCAGATTGATGACGACGATGCATCCGACGAATACGATATCGGGAAGCTTCTGTCTGGAGATCTTCACCGCTGTAACGCCCATCATGATCCATGCGGCCAGATCCAGTGTATTGGAGAGCACATATGCGAATGTCGCATAGTTCCCGATCAGCGTGATCAGCTTTCCAAGGAACCACAGCAGGATCGGTACTTCCAGTATCTGGGCAACTTTCCCGAGTCCCTTGACAACATCCATGGAATCCAGATGGTCGATGAACACCATGATGAAGAGACCGAACAGAAGGATCAGCGTAACGACGACGGAGATCACGAACGGATGGTCATATCCGTAATTGTTGATACAGTATCTGAAGATATTGATCAGGAAAGTCAGCACAAGGATGACGCATGCCGGCAGGATGCTGAAACTGTGATCCTTGAAAGGATCGACCAGTGTATCGACGATCGCCTTGAAATCATTGCCGCTGATCGAAACAGGCTGGGGCTGTCTGTAATAATTCATCTGGTTCGGCTGGGGCTGTGCAAACTGCTGTCCCGGCTGGGGCTGCTGGAATGAAGGGGCGCCTGTGATCTGTCTGGCACCGCAGAAGCCGCAGAACGCGCTTCCGTCTTTGATCTGTTTTCCGCAATTTCCGCAAAACATAGTAATTCCTCCTGAACACTTATTATTGTAATGATTCCGCAGGAAAAGTGATATTTTTTTTGACAGACAGCAGTTTTTTCCGTACAAACGACCGGAATTTCCTTAATTTATTCTTTTTTTCCGTATATTGCCTTCTCATTCATTTAAGAAAAACAAAAAAGCAGTTATAATGTTTAACGGATCATCTGGAGGTATCTTATATGGAAAAAACACTGATCTGTCCGAAATGCGGCGCCGTAATGCCGGGAGACAGAAAATTCTGCACGAACTGCGGTGCACCTCTCGCTGCACAGCCGCAGGATATTGCTTTCCCTGATGATCCTGATACGCTGCAGATCCCTGCAGACGTTTCCGATCCGGAAGTCCCGAACCAGGACAGCGGGAATGTATTCACGATCCCTTCGTTTGCGAACAATACGATCTCGGTCCCTGTCCAGACAGCGCAGACAAGCGTCTCGGTGACGGCGGAAACAGAGGACCTCGGCCTTGTGGACAAGCCTTTCAAATACGGTGCTCCCCCGATCAAGGAAGAAGATTCTTCCAATGTGATGGATTTCATCCGGGACCACCTGCTGTATATCATTATTGCGGCAGTCCTGCTGGCAGCGATCATCCTGCTGCTCTTCCTGAACCCGTTCAAGAAGCCGGAGCCTGTACCTGAACCTACACCGGAGCCTACACCGACACCTACAGCTGAGATCGTCGAACCGACACCGGATCCGAACGACCCGGGTGAAGAGATCGGTAAGATCACAGTCCTGGTCAACGGCCTGAACATCCGCAGCGACGCTTCACAGGAAGCCGAAGCTGTAGGCCTGGCATACTACGGTGAAGAATATCCCGTTTACGAGATCACGGAAGGCGGTTCACTGACATGGTACCGTATCGATCTTGATAAGTGGATCGGCAACCCCGGTTCCTATCTCGAATACACACCGAACGAATAAGACTGAAGCGGCAGGAACGCCGCTTTTGTTTTGTGCAGGACGCAAAAAAACATACTCCTTCGGGAATATGTTTTTCTTATGATCACTTTCTCTTTGTGACGTCCCTGTCTGTATTGATCTGCAGGAGCTTGTCTGTGAGCTGGTTCTCGATCCTTCTCAGTTCGTTCTCAGCTGCTTCACGCTTCTCGTGTCCTTCTTTCTGGATCATCAGGACTTCATCCAGAGTAGAGATGAGCTGTTCGTTCGTATGCTGGAGCGTTTCGATATCGACGATGCCCCTTTCGCTTTCCTTGGCTGTCTCAACAGTCGCCTGGTGCAGTGTTTCCGCATTCTTCTTAAGCAGGGCGTTCGTCATATTCGTAACTTCGCGCTGTGCTTCCATGGCTTCCTTGGAATGGCTGATGCCCAGTGACAGGACGATCTGGTTCTTCCACAGGGGGATCGTATTGACCAGTGTGCTCTGGATCTTTTCCGTCATCAGTGTATCGTTGTTCTGGACGAGACGGATCTGCGGTGCCATCTGGATGGCTACCTGCCTTGTCAGTTCCAGGTCATACAGCTTCTTTTCAAATCTGACGCATGCCTGCTCAAGGTCGTTGGCAGCCTGTGCATCTTCGGGCAGACCGGATTTCCTGGCCTTTTCGATCAGCGCGGGAAGTTCGTTGGATCTGACATCCTGCAGCTTCTTCCTTCCTGCCAGGATATACATGCTTAATTCCTTGGTGTTCTGCAGGTTCCTGTCATACAGTTCATCAAGCAGCGCAATATCCTTCAGCAGCTGGATCTGGTGATCCTCAAGGACATTGGCGATCTTGTTTACATTGGCTTCCGCCTTGTCGTATTTGATCTTGAATGTGGCAGCCTTATCCTTGCCCTTCTCAAAGAGTCCGGAGAAGAAGCCTTTCTTTTCTTCATCGCTGGAGTTGAAATCCTTCAGTTCGACGACCAGGTCTGTCAGAAGCGTACCGACTTCACCGAGGTCTTTTGTACGTACATTCTGCAGTGCAGTATCAGAAAAATCCGTTACTTTCTTCTGTGCAGCCGCGCCGTACTGCAGGATCGTATTTGATTCCGTGATATCGATCTTCTTGGAGAAGTCATCGATCGTTTTCCTTTCCGCCTCGCTCAGCGTGATCCCTTCAAGGGGGTCTTTTTCCTTGGGTGCCGCGGTCAGTTCTTCGAGCTTCTTTTCGTTCTCCTGCATGATCTCATCGGGAGTGAGTGTCAGCGTGATTTCAGGCATTGCCTGTGACTGTGTATTATTGGATTCGCTCATGTTTTTTCCCCTTTATTACCTAATACAGTATATCATGTATGCCGCGTTTCAACTAAGAATTGTAATAGCTTACCGCAAGAGAAGGACGGTTTCCCTCACTCGCTGCGCCCTCATACTGATGGACGAATATAAGCGCCGCCTGATAGGCTCCGTCGGCAGTATCCGGCACGCCGTAAAGGCCGTACAGGCAGCCTGTATAGGAGGTGCTGAGTTCATGATACATGAATGCGCACTGCCCGAGGACACTCGTGTAGTCATACCCGTTCGCGCTGCACCAGCTTGCGAGCTCAGCCCTTCTGTTATCGCCCCACTGGCACAGTCCGTAATAATAGTCCCCGGCAGTCGGGATGAAATTGGATTCCGCCCACATATTTGCCAGGACCCCGCAGGCAGCGGCGTCGTTGAGTCCCATCACGTCGGTGAGGTAATCATAGATCTGGCCGGCAGTACCGGTGAAATGCGGACGTTTGACCACCGTGACCTGGAATTCCCTTTCCGCGGTATTGCCGTTTTTGTCTTCGGCGCTGACCTTTACCGTGTAGACCCCCGGGACAGCCGTATTCAGGTCTGTTTCCGCCTTTGTTTCGACATTGCCGTCAACAGGATCCAAAGCCGATACGATATTGGACAGCGGATCATATTCCTTATCCTGCTTGATCGCGATATTCTCTTCCGCCAGTACGATCTCAGGTGCCTTCGTATCAACGACCGATACGGTCTTCTCGATGGTCTTCTCAACGACCTGCCCGTATTTTTTATCGGTATCATGCAGGGTGCAGGTCAGTGTATACTCGCCGACTGTAAACGGGTCTACGGTTCCTTCCGTGATCAGGGAGCCCTTATGGCTTTTGATAAGCTGTGCGGTGCTGAAGGATGTGCCGTATTCCACAGAATCGATATCCGCGAATTCCGCAGTCAGTTTGTTATAGGCCCTGTCATAGGCTTTCTTCATGGACCTGTCGAGACGGATCTGCGTTTTTGCCAGATAATCCGCATGCGCCGCGTAATATCCGCCGTATATGCCGGAGGTCATCGCAGCCAGCCCGAGGATCCATAATGTCGTTTTTACTTTTCTCTTCAGTCTCATGAACAGATGATACTATGAAAAAGTGTCCAAGGCAAACCGCGGCGCAAACAATGCTATAGTATTGGGGAAAAGAGGAATATACATAATGAAGATCGGTATTGAAGATTTCGCACAGATCAGAAAGCTGACTGAACTGACTGTATCGCCTTCCGGCGCAAAAGCGGCGCTTACGGTGATCGAAGGGGATATGAAAAACAACGCCTATAACAGCGACATCTACGTCTTTGACACAGCCCGCACGCCTTCGCTTTTCCGGCTTACCGCTTCCGGGAAAGGAAAGTCCGCTGTTTTCGAGGATGAGGATACGGTCCTGTTCCCTTCCCCCGTTTCCGAGGAAGGCAGTCTTCCGAAGACCGTATATAAAAAGATCAGCCTGACCGGCGGTGAAGCGGCAGAGCATTTCACGCTCCCGTTTCCGGCTTCACAGCTGAAGCCGCTCGGCAGCGGCAGGTACCTGGTTTCGGGGCTCCGCGACCTGACGCTCGGGGAAACGGCAGGATTCTCTGAAGAGGAGATGAAGGCAGCCGCACAGAAAGCAGCCGAAGAAAAAGACTATGAAGTATTTGACGAACTGCCGTTCTGGTTCAACGGCCGCGGCGTCATAAACAAGAAGAGGAACGGCCTGTACCTGTATGATAAAAACAGTGACAGCTGCACGCTTCTGAGCGATCAGTATTTCGACCTGCACGGTTTCGATGTGAATGAGGACCGTGACGAAGCGGTCTTCTGGGGCAGCGAGTTCGTATCCCTGAATACACAGAAATCAAAGCTTTTCACAGTCAGCCTCAGCACACTGGAAAAGAATGAGATCGACCTGCATGCGGAATACAGGGTCGACTTCGCGGTATATTTCGCAGGCCGTATCCTTTTCGCAGCCACGGACGGCAAAAAGTACGGGACATCGCAGAATCCAGCGTTCTTCATCACGGACCCGGACGGGACATTCCGCCTGTTCCGGGATATCGATCCTTCGCTCCACCCTGTCGGAAGCGATATCGCAGCCGGCAGTCCTTCCGTGAGCGGCGGGAAGACGCTGCGCTTCGTTCAGAATATCGGTTACGGTTCCGTATACCGGGAAATGGACGCAGACGGCACGATCAAGGACCTGATTGGTGAGATGACCACTGTCACGGCTGCCGCAGGCACGGATCCGCTGTTCTTTACAGCTATGGAGAAGGACAGGCCGCAGGAGCTGTATATGAAAAAAGACGGTGCAGTCACGAAGATCTCCGCATTCAATGAAGAGTATGTCCGCACGCATGCAATCGCGGATACAGAACACTTCGTATTCAACGACCGGGACGGCATCGAACTGGACGGATGGATCATCCGCCCGCTGGATTTTGATCCGGAACAGACATATCCTGCGATCCTGGATGTACACGGCGGCCCGCAGGCTGCGTACGGGGAAGGCTTCTTCCACGAGATGCAGTACTGGGCTTCCTGCGGCTATATCGTATTCTTCTGCAATCCGAGGGGCTCAAGCGGAAAAGGCGGGGACTTCGCGGATATCTACGGCGACTGGTACGGCGTGCGCGATTACAATGACATCATGGATTTCATGGATGAAGTCCTGAAAAGAGTCCCGCAGATCGACGCAAAGCGCGTGGCGATGACAGGCGGAAGCTATGGCGGGTTCATGGCAAACTGGATCATCGGCCATACGGACCGGTTCGCAGCCGTCGCTTCACAGAGGTCGATCTCCAACTATCTCTCAAAATGCCTGACGACCGACATCGGTTATTACCACAATCTTTCCGCGATCCAGGCGGATCCCTGGACGAACATGCAGAAGATGTGGGCGCATTCCCCGCTCGCGTATGCGGACAGGGCAAAAACGCCGACACTGTTCATCCAGTCCGACGAGGATTACCGCTGCTGGATGGGCGACGCGGTGCAGATGCTGCAGGCGCTGCTGATGCACGGCGTTCCCGCAAGGATGTGCCTGTTCCACGGGGAGAACCATGAACTGAGCAGGAGCGGGAAACCGAAGCACAGGGTAAGAAGGCTCAGAGAGATCACCGACTGGTTCGATCAGTATCTGGACAACCGAAGAGATTGATGAAAGCCCTCCGGGGCTTTTCTGACGCTGCCCGGTATCCGGGAAAATCTGCTATGATTAACATTGAAAATTGTGAGGCTTACAATGATATATTGTCTTGAAGATGACAGCAGTATCCGCGATCTGATGATCTATACGCTGAATGCGGCAGGCTATGAGGCCGCCGGTTTTGCGGAGAGCACTTCTTTCCGCAGTGCGCTGGAAACGCGTCTGCCGGAGCTGGTCATGCTGGATATCATGCTGCCGGGAGAGGACGGGATCACAGTCCTCAGAAGCCTGAAGAAGGATATCCGCTACAGGGATATACCGGTGATCATGGCGACTGCGAAAGGCAGCGAGTTTGACCGCGTGATCGGTCTTGATCTCGGTGCAGACGATTATTTAAGCAAACCCTTCGGCATGATGGAGATGGTCTCCCGTATCCGTGCCGTCCTCAGGCGTACTGCCCCGAAAAACACATGTACTGTTCTGGAGAACGGACCGGTCCGCATGGATACCGCCAAGCACCGCGTTACAGTCAGCGGGGAAGAGATCAGTCTGACACTGAAGGAATATGAACTGCTGAAAGTGATGATGGAGAATCCCGGCATCGTCTTTTCCAGGGACAGGCTCCTGCTGCTTGTCTGGGACGTGAATTATACCGGTGAAACAAGGACAGTCGATGTGCATATCGGTACACTGCGTACAAAGCTGAAGCAGGCAGGTGAACTGATCACGACCGTCAGGGGTGTAGGATACCGCCTGGAGAGCGTATGAGCAGGAGGATATTCTATTCCATATTTATTGTTTCATCTGTTGTCATGATCCTGGTCATGGCAATGGGACTGTGGGGTATGTACAGCCACTTTACCGAGGAACAGTTTGAACAGCTGCGCAATGAGACCCAGCTGGTCAGACAGGGACTTACCATGTCCGGATCGGAATTTTTCGATAACCTGCGAACGACCAATTTCCGCATTACATGGATCACGCGCGACGGCCGGATCCTCTATGACAGCGACGCCGACAGCCAGCAGATGGCCAACCATCTGGAACGCGAGGAGATCCGCGAAGCGCTTGAAACAGGATACGGGGAGAGCCAGCGCTTCTCTTCGACCCTTTCCGCCAAACAGCTCTACACAGCACAGCTGATGGATGACGGGACGGTCATCCGCCTTTCTGTTACACAGAGCAGCATCAGCCAGCTTTCCCGCAGACTGCTGCTGCCGGTATTATCCACACTGGCCGTGCTGTTTTTCCTGTCGCTGATCCTCGCGGGCAGTCTTTCTTCAAAGATCCTGAAACCGATCAACGCGCTGGATCCGGACAATCCTTTCGCAGATCCGGAACTGATGGCATATCCCGAGATACGCCCGCTGCTGCAGAAACTGGAAGACCAGCATCAGCAGATCCGGAAAGACCACGAAGAACTGGAACGCAGTTCCCTGATCCGCCAGGAGTTTACAGCCAATGCGTCGCATGAACTGAAAACGCCGCTCCATGTAATCTCGGGCTATGCGGAACTGATCGAAAGCGGGATGGCACGCCCGGAGGACATCCCCGGATTCGCGGCGAAGATCAGTTCGGAGGCGCACCGCATGACCAAACTGGTCGAAGATACGATCGGCCTGTCAGCCCTTGACGGCGGCGGTGACGACATGAAAAGAGTTCCTGCAGATCTTTACAGTATCGCGCAGAACGCGGCTGACGCCCTGCAGACGGAAGCCGATATGAAAGGCATCACGCTGGATGTTGCGGGTGAGCCTGCAGTACTCAGCGGTGTTCCGGAAGTCCTCCACGGCATCGTATACAACCTGTGTGAGAATGCGATCAAATATTCGCCTGAGAACAGCCGGGTCAGCGTTCTGGTCAGGAACATGCCCGACCAGGTATCCCTCACTGTCAGCGATGAAGGCATCGGCATCGCCCAAGAAGATATCAGCCGGATCTTCGAACGCTTTTACCGCGTGGATAAAAGCCATTCCAAGGAAGTCGGCGGCACCGGCCTCGGCTTATCGATCGTCAAGCATGCGGCCAGGCTTCATAATGCGGAGATCCGGGTAAACAGCACGCCCGGCAAAGGATCCGAGTTCATCATCCTGTTTCCGAAGGATGGGAGCAGCCCTGAATAAGACCTTACACAATCTTTACGAATAACAATTCGTAACTTGACATTATTTGGTTATTATTTCATGGAGTTGTAACACCCGGAAAGGAAACGAGAATGACATTATATGAATTCTTCTCACTGACCGGAGGCGTAGGACTGTTTTTATACGGCATGTCGATCATGTCGACCGGTCTGAAAAACGCCTGCGGCGAACGTCTGAAAACACTTCTTGAAACAGCGACCAGATCAAAACTGACAGCCGTCCTGTCCGGACTCCTGGTGACGATCTTCATCCAGAGCTCCTCAGCAACGGATGTAATGGTCATCGGTTTTGTAACATCAGGCCTGCTGACGCTGGCACAGGCGATCGGCGTCATTATGGGCGCCAACATCGGTACGACCGTCACGGCCCAGATCACCGCTTTCAATATCGGGGCATACGCGCCGTTCATCCTGTTCATCGGTGCGATCATGTACCTGTTCCTCAAGAACAACACGGTCCGTTATTCCGGGATGGTCATTCTCGGCTTCGGTATGCTGTTCCAGGGCATCACGCTGATGAAAGCAGCGATCATCCCGCTTTCACAGACACAGGCCTTCATCACATTTGTTTCAACACTGTCCAACCCGCTGATCACGGTCGTCTTCGGCGTCCTGTTCACAGCACTGCTGCAGAGTTCCTCTTCAGCGACAGTTATCTTCCAGGCATTCGCCGTACAGGGACTGATCAGTTTCCAGACAGCAGTTTATCTGGTCATCGGCGCCGCGGTCGGTTCCGTAACACCGAACCTCCTGGCCGGACTGACTGCCAACCGTGCCGGCAGGCGCTGCTCGGTTCTGAACCTGCTGTTCAACCTGCTGCGTGCATGCCTGATCCTTACACTGATCACACTGGTGCCGCAGATCCTTACCCTGATCCAGTCGCTGTCTCCCGGCAATGTTGCCCGTCAGATCGCGAATGCACATACGATCTTTGCGATCATTGCCGTAATCGCACTGCTGCCGGTATCGAACTTCATCGTATCGCTATCCCATAAGCTTGTACCTCTGGATGAGTCAGAGAAGCAGAGGCAGGCAGATCACAGGCTCGTATACCTTACACAGCAGGATATCCCTGTCGCGATCGCTGCAGACCTTGCACACCGCGAAGTATCCCGTATGGGTGAACTTGCCCTGAAGAACCTGACTATGGCGATCGACGTCTTCTTCAATCATGACAGTGAAAAGAAAAAGAAGATCGAGGATCTGGAAGAGACTGTCGACTATCTGTCCCAGGAGATCGTCAATACCATCGTCGAATTCAGGACTGTCGACATCCCGGATGACAGCAGGGACAGGCTGCTGCGTATGATCCGCGTCGTAGATGATCTGGAAAGGATCAGCGACCATGCGATCAATATCTCCAATTATGAAACACTGATCCATGACGGGAAGGCTTCCTTATCCGAACAGGCATTGAAGGAACTCCGCGATCTTGCGGATATCACGCTGAAATCCGTCGGTTTCTCGCTGTTCGTATACAAGACACGCAGCAAGTCGGAATGCACTGCAGCCGAGGTCCTGGAGGACCGTGTCGATGAGATGAAAGACAAGGTAGTCGCCAGCCACATTAAGCGGCTTGCCCAAAAGACATGCGATCCCCACGGAGGCATTATCCTGACAGATATGGCAGTGGATCTGGAGCGCTGTTCCGATCATGCGATCAACCTGGTCGACGATGTCGCCGCAACAGTGAAATGATCCGCACCGGCATCACAAACAGAATCAATAAAACAGGAGGATCTGACAGTTAAGCAGTTTCTTAACAGCTTAACAGGTATCAGATCCTCTTTTTCTGTTCAGATTCTTTCCATTGCCGTTATGCCGCATAAACCTGCAGCCGGAACTGTACAGTGCTGTCCGTGCCGCCGATCCGGCAGGGAGGGTATCCTGTCATCATTTTTAATATCTGAGTTTACTGCTGTTCCGAAATGAAAGGGACCGTTACAGCTTCACGGCTGCTGCGGTCCCTTCGTTTCGCTGTGTTCACTCCTTCTGCGGTTCGTTATCCGGCAGATCGTCTTCTTCCTTTGACGTATCCTTTACCGGATACGGCGGGTAACCGTCCAGGCCGGTGACCGTCATATGCGGGTACGGCACGGTGATATTGTTCCTGTAGAAGATCTCCAGGATCTCACGGTTCATGTACCTGGTGACCCTGATTACATTCGACTCACTGCACTTGCTCCAGATGCCCAGCGTGATGCCGCTGGCTCCAAGCTCGGTGATGCCTGCGTAAGTCGGGCCGTCCAGGATCTGGGGATTCTTTTCCTTAAGCTTCGGCAGCTCGCGTGCCAGTACGGACTCAACATAGGAGATATCCTGGCCGTATTCGATGCTGATCCTGCTGAAAGCGTAGGAAGCTTCCTTGGTCATATTCAGGACGCCGTTGATATCGCTGTTGTTGAAGATCTTGATGTTTCCGTCAACGCCCATGATCTTTGTCGTACGCAGACCGATATCCATGACAGTGCCGCGGAACCCGCCGATCGTAACGATATCGCCGACACGGAACTCACCTTCAAATACGATGAATATACCGGCAATGATATCTTTGATCAGGCTCTGCGCGCCGAGACCTATGACCAGTGACAGGATACCTGCACTGGCAAGCAGGTTCTGCGCATCCATGCCGTTCAGATACAGGCAGTAGAATATGGCGAATATCGTACCGCCGTATTTGACGACGGACAGCAGCAGGTGTGCGACCGTTTCACCCCTCGCACCTAACAGCGATGACGCCATCTGCACCGGGATGCGGAACAGCACTGCCATGATAGCTACGATGACCAGTACGATCACACTGGCACTGAATGCGAAGACATTGACCTCCCTGTCCCAGTTCATGCTGAGGATATACTGGATGACAGAACCGTCTTTGAAGAGCTTGTTCGCCCCGACGACGCTCACGGCCACATAAACGGCCATAAGCCCGATCATAAGGCTGATCATCAGCAGGAGTTTCTGTTCGGGACTCTTCTCATCCCACGGTATCCAGCGGTTGTTCCACCGCGCCGCAGCCTTTGTCGTGGAAGTCTGCTTTCCGGAAGGCAGGATGATATTGAAAATTGCGGAATCCAGGCCTTTGGCTGCTTCCGATTCGCTCATCGTCGCATAGAGCATCTCCTCTTCTTCCGTTGTTACGGTGACCGTAGCGGAAAGGATCAGGATCAGCAGCAGGCTTGTGAGTGCCGTAATGCCGGAGATGAGCAGACGCATCTGGTACATCTCGGATTTCGGCGTTGCTGTCGCAATATAGTAGTTATCCACATAGCGGAAATAGAAGAAATACGTTGTACCGTTGACCCTGCGGAAACCGTAATAGTCCAGCCCGCTGAACGCATTGTCGGAAATATCCAGTTCTTCCGCAGTCTTTCCGATCGATGCCTCGTTCGGTGAATAGACGCATTTGTGTTCTTCCGTATTGTCGAACAGTATGATAAAGCCGCCGCTCAGCATATCCGAAGAAAGGACTGACGCAGCATCTGTCGACGCGAAGATCTTCTCGGATGTCTCACGGTTCAGGCCGATCTGCAGCATGGAGCTGTGCTGTACGACCGGTGAAGTCAGGAGGCTCATTTCCCTGCCTTCTTTGTATGCCTCATAGACTTTATGCGGCACATATGCGGTTTCGCCCTGGTCGTCCTTAGCCGTGTAATAGACCAGTTTTACGCCGATATACTGGTTCTGTTCCCCCATGTCGTCTTCCATGGCATCCTGGATCAGTGCGTCTGTCTTCCCGTCCAGCACGTCGAGGAAGACATAAGACTGTTCCTCCGGGTCATGGCTGACAGCAAAGTACCAGTTGGGTGTATTCGTAGCGATCACCCGGCCGTCTGCGTTGAATATATAGACCGAAGCGATCCCGTTGGCTTCACAGAGTTCTTTCAGACGCGGCGATTCGGAAACAGACCGCAGGGGATTGCCTTCATCATCCAGGATGAAATAACGCTCATTATTCTCATCATATCCTGTATGGTACCGGTCCGTCTCCTCGTTCAGTACAGTCGGGTCTTCCTGGATCAGATAGGAGATCAGTTTTGCCTTTGACAGGAAACGGCTGTTGTAATACTCCCTGATCAGGCTGCGGTTTTTACTGCTTTCCTGATAACGGGATATGACTTCATCCAGCGCGACATTCGATGCCTTGATGCTTTCACCGATCTCAAGCAGGGTCTGTGTATAGAACGATATGCCGAAGATCAGCAGCACGCCCGCGATCATGAGCGGGAATACTCTTCGGAAAATGGACCTGTCAAAGTATACTTTCCCGCCCCTTCTGTGACCGATGACCTTCCGGTCTGTTTCCACAGCCTTGCGTACGAAATCATTCCGCACGATGATCGCATAGATCAGGCACAGCAGCATGACCAGGATAAACCCTGTATTGGACCAGAACAGCACATATCTGTCGTTGTAATAGATATTCTCCGTATCCGCGACCGCACAGATGATCACACTGTCCTCAAACTGTTTCGATACACAGTAATATACGCTGCCGTTGATCGTCTGCCTGCCGGCATAGCCGTCCTGCAGCGCTTCTTCGGAAAGTCCTGTCTCGAAGGCATTCGTGCCTTTCATACTGCCGTTATCATCCGGATAATACAGGAAGGTATCGTCCTCTGCGTCGACTGCGAACATGAATCCGTCATTGTACACAGCCGCATTGCTTAAGACTGCCGACATATCACGCAGGGACGCGATCTGCACATCCAGGACCTCTGCCTTCGCACCGAGCACGATCGCATACATATCATCGTAGTATGTGACCGGGACAGAATAGAAATAATACTTTTCGCTGCCGGTATTCTCTTCGACCGGTATGACGGTGCCGTCCGCCTGCTTTGTGCCCCGCAGCACAGCTTCCGTGTTTTCAAGGCTGATCAGGCCGGTATTCTTCAAACTCTTGCCGACATGCCATCTCTGCGGGCTGATCACCACTTTCCCTTCACTGTCCGCGATGAGCAGGTAATCCACGCCGGCACGGCCGCATATATCCCGGAACGCTGCTGTACGCTCATCGTTGTCGGCAGTCGCCAGGTCGTTAAAAAGACCGCTCTCCAGCAGCTCGCGCAGGTCATCCAGCATATCCTGGTTGGAATCATGAAAGATCCCCGTAAGATTCATTATCTCCGTGCTGTTTTCAGCCAGGAGCTCTACAGTTTCATTCAGAGCCTCCTCGCTGCTCTGCCTCTGTTTGTACAGCGCTGTATCATGCTGCATGCGCCGCAGGAAAGATGAGATCAGTATGGCCCCGAGAATGATCAGCAGCGCATCGATGATCACTTTTGTAAAGAAATACTGATTGGCTTTCTTCTGTACTTCACGATGCTCAGACATCGGTTTGCCCTCCGGATTATCGATATAAAAATACGTATTCGTGTATATATTAAGATAGCAGAAAACATGGTCTCATGTTATGTAATTTTATCATTGTACCGCGGAATACGCATCATTTCTGCATGAAGCAGCTGCATACAGAAAAGCCCGTCTTTCACGACGGGCTGCCTGTATCGTCCCGGTATCAGACCGGATTCCTTTTTGAATAGATCTCATACATCAGTATGCCGGCGCTGACAGATGCGTTCAGCGACGTGATCTTCCCTGTCATCGGAAGCGAGATCACATGGTCGCATTTCTCCATCAGCAGCCTGGAGATACCCTTGCCTTCATTGCCGATGATCAGGACTGTATTGAAATCATAATCCAGCATGCGGTAGTCTTTTCCGTCCATGTCGGCCGCGACTGCCCACCAGCCTTTTTTCTTCAGTTCTTCCAGTGTCCTGGAGAGATTCGTCACCGCTGCGCACCGGACTGTTTTCACGGCGCCTGCGCTGACCTTTGCGACAGTCGGCGTAAGCCCTACGGAATGCGTCTTTTTGAATATGACGCCGTCTGCCCCGACCGCATCCGCAGTCCTGAGCACCGCGCCGAGGTTATGCGGATCCTCCAGTTCATCCAGCATGATCAGAAGGCCCCTGTCAGGCCGGACATCCCTGATCAGTTCCTCTACGGAATAGAGCCTGACCTCTTCGATCTCTGCAGCCACACCCTGGTGCCTGTCTGTACCGGTCAGCTTTGTCAGTGCCTTCCTGTCCATCTGCCGGATGCGGATGCCGGCTTTTTTCGCAGCCTGGGCGATCTCGTCATTCAGATTGACGACGGCTACACAGAGGACCTTTTCATCCCCCTTCAGGATCTCTTTAACAACATTCTTCCCGTACATCCACTGTGTCATACTGTCACCTCTGTCCGGAGGACCTTTTCAAAGATCTCCCGGATCCTGTCCTGTTTTTTCTCAAGCTGCAGTCCGCCGATCAGTGCTTCAAACCCTGTGGACATCCTGTATGTCTGCACATCCGTGTGATGCGGTATCGAACCGGCATTGGCATTCCTCCCCCTGCGGAAAAGATCTTCTTCCTCCTGTGTAAAGAAACCTTCCTCATGCAGGGCTGCATAGAACGCCGCCTGTGCTTTTGCGCTGACAAATCCCGTGCTGTGCTGCTGCAGGTCTTTTCCCCTGCTGTCGCCGTTTTCCACAAGGTATTCGCGGACGATGAGGGACCATGCGGCATCTCCCAGAAAGGCCAGTGTTCTTCCGGAACATTCGGAAGTCTTCATTTACAGGATACCTCTTTCGATCAGCTTTGCACGGAACTGGTCAGCTCTGTCAAAGTCCTTGTCCTGCTTTGCCTGGTTCCAGCCGCTGAACAGTTCCCTGTCTTCATCCGTGACTGTGACCTCTTCAGGTACGATGCCGAGTATTCCCAGCATGCGGAGGACTGCATTCCTGTACAGGCTGATCCGGGCCCAGTCCGGTTCCCTTGTGCGCATCGCCTGGTTGATCTTCTTGACTGTCTCAAAGATCACGGTATATGCGTTGGGCGTATTCATATCATCATCCAGCTGGTCAAGGAATTCCCTGAAGGAAGCCTCGTCATACGCATCGGACGCTTCATAACCTGCAAGCTGTGATTTGACGGATGCCTGGCGGAGCGGCGTCAGCACCTTGTTCATTTCCTTGCGTGCCGTCTCGATCGTATCATCGCTGAAATTGAGTTCTTTCCTGTAATGGACGGATGATACGAGCCATCTGGTCAGATTGACGCCAAGCGTATTGACGACATCCTTTGCCCAGCGGATATTGCCAAGGGACTTGGACATCTTGATCCCGTCGATATTGACCATTGCGTTATGGATCCAGTAATTGGCAAGCGGGTTGCCGTTCAGGGCTTCCTGCTGAGCTGCTTCATTCTCATGATGCGGGAACTTCAGATCCATTCCGCCGCCGTGGATGTCGATCCTGCTGCCGAGGTTGTTATTGATCATAACGACGCATTCGGTATGCCAGCCGGGTCTTCCTTCGCCCCACGGGCTGTCCCACTTGATGCCTTTGTCTGTCTTCTTCCAGAGCACAAAGTCATACGGATTCTTTTTCTGGTCATTCGTTTCGATCCTGGCGCCTGCTTCCAGCTCTTCCAGCTTCTGATGCGAGATCTCGCCGTATGTAGCTACGGAATCGACCGAGAAATAGACGTCATCCCCTGTCACATACGCATTGCCTTTCTTAACAAGCGCATCGATGAAATCGATGATCTGGTCCATCGTTTCCGTTACGCGCGGCGTAATATCGGGAAGTTCCGTATTCAGCATCTTCCTGACATTCTGGTACGCTTCGATATACGTCTCAGCTACAGCAGACTCGGTCGTGTTTTCTTCGATCGCCCTGTTGATGATCTTGTCATCCACATCGGTAAAGTTGGATACATAGGTAACGGTGTAGCCCTCTGCCTCAAACAGCCTCTTAAGGACATCAAAGACGATCATCGGCCTGGCATTGCCGATATGCGCATGATTGTATACGGTAGGTCCGCATACATACATATCCACATGTCCTTCACGGATCGGTTTGAATTCTTCCGTTTTCAGTGTCCTGGAATTATAAAGTCTGATCATATTCGCCTCCCAATAAAAAAACGCTCCTGCAAAAAGACGCACAGCGCGGTTCCACTTTTCATTTACTCTGAGCCTGTAACGCGGCTGCCGTCCTCCCCTACTTATCGGGGAGTCCCTCCCGGATGCATTTCCCTGCCGCCATCTGCCGGAACGCTCGCACCGTATGCATTCCTCTCTTTGACCGGTATGGCAGGGTTCTTTTCCGATCTGCGGTTTCCAACAGTATAACGCAAAAAGCTGCAAGTATCTGCGAAAAAGTTCATCTTTTCTGTTTTTCCCTTATAATTGAACCATGCATATTCCCTTACAGTATCTGTATACCGCACTGGCAGGCGGTTCATGGCTGCTCTTTGTGATCTCGCTGCTCATTGACAGGAGAAGGTTCCGGAACGGCGTCTATTTTCTGAATGCCCTTGTGATGACGGCGATCTTCCTTGTGCATACCCGGCCTTCTCCGGCTGTTTATATACCGCTGGCGATGATCATCGAATTCTTCGTCCTCGTTGTGCCGTTCCTGCTGATCCTCAACGGGTTCACAATGATCAGGAAAGAGGGTCTTCGCATACCGAACCTCTTATCGATGCTGTTCGGCATCCTGATCTTCGCAGGCGAGATATTCCTGATCGCAGCCTTCTTCCATGCGTCTGATCTGGAAAGATGGCAGCTGTTCCTTCTGTTCGCATGCGGCTATGCCGTGTTCTATATCTCCATGGTGTTCCTTGCTTTCATGTTCTACTCGCTGCTGATCGGCATCCTCCCGAGGCGCATCGACTATGACTATGTGATCGTACTCGGGGCCGGACTTGCGGGCGGTGAAAAAGTAACGAAGCTTCTGGCGGACAGGCTGGACAAAGCCATACAGGTATATGAGAACTCCATGTCCCTCTGCAGGATCATCGTTTCCGGCGGTAAGGGCAGCGACGAGAAGATCTCCGAAGCGCAGGCAATGAAAAACTATCTGCTGGAAAACGGTATCCGGGAGAATGACATCCTGCTTGAAGACAGATCGTCAGATACCTTTGAGAACCTGCAGAATTCAAAGGAGATCATCTTCAGCCGCAAGGGAAGGAAGCTCACCGCCCTCGTCACATCCAGTTATCATGTGCTCCGTGCCATGCTGTATTCAAGAAAGCTCTCCTTCCCGCTGACAGGCATCGGCTCAAGGATAGCCTTCTACTACTGGCCAAGCGCGATGATCCGTGAATACGCAGCGCTTGTCATCAACTATATCCTGCCGTATACCCTGCTCTGCATCGCTTCGGGCGGTGCGGTCTGGTTCCTCCTGACACATTAGTGAGATCTGTCATTCAGAGACATCTGAATGATTTTTTTTGTCTTCTGTGATCTGCGGGACAACATATAGGCAGAGGGGGTACGTGATATGGCAAAGATGATACGGATGCCGGGTAACATAAAAACGCCTTCGCATGAACAGAGATGGCAGTATGCGGGCTTTACGGATAACTTCGTCTTCCAGTATGTCCTGAGGCACCATCCGGATATTACGGAAGAACTGCTGAAAAGGATCATACCGGAGCTGAAGGATGAGGAATTCACCGTCATCGGGCATGAGGTCCTGCAGGGGGAATCCGGGGTATTCAGGAAAATGCACTGGATATCCTGCTGCGGACGAAAAGCGGCAGGATCATCGCTGTCGAGATGCAGAATGCATGGAGGAAATGCCTGTGCGGCAGGATGCGCATTTACGGTTCCAATATCGACAGCGGGCTACTGCCGAAGGGTACAGAAGAGTACTGCGTTCCTGAAGTGATCGTCATCTGCATCTGCAGGTTCGACCCGTTCAGACGGCACAGGTATGTATATGATTCCCGGCCCGGGAATACTGCACTTACAGGGGGCTGGTTCAATGACGGCAGAAGGACGGTCTTCCTGAATGCAAAAGGCAGGAAAGGACCTGTAAGCGATGAACTGAAGGCGTTTTTGGATTATGTCAATGGCATTGAAGTGGATGACCAACTGTGCGATTATATCGACAGAGCCGTACAGAAGATGAAAGAAGATGAGATCGTAAGGAGGAACTATATGAGCCTTTCCATGCACATTGAAGAGGAAAGAATGGATGCGAGGAAAAAAGGAAGACGGGAAGGAAGACGGGAAGGAAGACGAAAAGGAAGACAGGAAGGCAAAGCCGAAAAAGAACGGTCACTGATCCTTCAGAACTTCCGGGACGGTATCCCTGCCGAACAGATCGCAAAATTCATGCATATGCCGTCTGCGGCTGTGCAGAAGATCATTGATGAATCACAGCCAGCCTGACGGATATGAAAAAGCTGTGCGTCCCCTGTATAACGGGGAGATGCACAGCTTTATTCGTTACAGATAGAATGAATAGATGGAATTGGAGATCTTCAGCCAGCCCGTAAGGCCGGTCATCCAGATATAATCACTTCCGGAAAGGATCCCTTCGCGGATCAGACTGACCAGTTCCGAATCTGTATAGGGGCCGTATTTCTGACGGTCCTGCTTCATGTAATACCACACTTTATTCATCCGGATCTTCCTCCTCAGCATATGGCGTCACTTCCGGCTCGGGTTCTTCAGAAGGTTCCTCATCCGGTTCCGGTGTCGGAACATATTCGGGATCCACGAGGACCATCATCGTCAGATCGCTTGCGACCTCAAATTCATCTTCACTTGCATCGGCGAGGACATAGCCGTCCGGCACATAATCGCTCAGCAGGTAGAAGCCGGGTTCCAGCTGCATATCCGTCGTGGACGTGGAGTCGATCGCACTGCCGTCCGTGCAGCGGAACACAAGCGTTACGCTGTATTTCCTGACCGCATAGGAATATGTGACTGTCGTGCTCAGCGTTTCACTTGAAGTGTACTTTTCGTCATAGGAATGCGCTGTGATCTCGATCGTATGTTCCGTTTCGTTCTCATAGCCGAATTCCTTCATATCGTAGGTGATGCCGAACGTATTTGTCGTACGGCTTTCACCGCCGTCCAGCACAACGGTATAGTAATCCGCGTGGTTTACAGGCTCCCATGAGACTGCCCAGCTTTCCTCATCCGCTTCGGAAGTGACATTTGCGGGTCTGTCCAGCTGGATCGTCACGAGGTTGTACACGAACTGTACCGATGCCGGTTCACTGGGCAGGTATGCCTCATCATCGGAATATGCCGTGATCGTGATCGTGTATTCCTCACCGTTCGTCAGTTCATTGACCGGTATGCTCGTGCTGTTTGTAACGATGTTCGGTATCCTTGTGGCAGGTCTCGTGCTGACGGATACTTCGTAATAATCCGCATTTTCCACAGCGTCCCAGTAGATCGCCACATTGGCTGTCGTTGTATTCCAGGTAATGTTCTGCACAGCCGCGAGCTGTGTCTGGGGCTCTTCCGTCTCCGCAGGATCGGAAGGTTCGGAAGACTGGTCGTACTGACCGCTGTTCTCGCCGATGCCTATGACCTTGCCGGATCCGTCGACTGCTGCCAGGGTACTGTTGTTTATATCCGCATAACGGACATCTGCCCAGGTGGCACATGCGGTCTGGTAAGCTTCATTGCCGGCTGTGCTGATCGTATGCAGGGACGTTACGCCTGCTGCGATGCCGCTGCCGCATGAGACAGAAGTGATATTCTGCCATGTGCTGACATCGACTGCCTCCGCCCCGTTCAGGCCATAGCTCACAGCTGTCCCGTCTGTCCTGACAAGGATCAGCTGGTCGTTTCCTGCCGCGGCAGTTTTGATGCCTTTTTCACCGTTTCCCGGCGCTGTGGAAGGTGAGGTGAATACCGTTCCTTCTTCATCGATGCCGATCGTGATCCCGCTGCCGGCATAGACTGACTTGATATTCTCCCAGTCACGCACCGCGCACGCGGCTTCCTCGCCCGCGCAGGCGACTGTCCCGTCGCTCATCAGTGCTGCGGTATGCATACGTCCCGCCGCGACCATCGTCACCTTTTCCCAGGAGGACAGGTCCTCGCTGGATGCCGAGGATACGACGGTTCCGTCGTTTCTGAGTCCGACTGCATGCGAGCCGAATGCGCTGACCTGCACGACATCCGAGAATGTCTGTGCGGGATTGAACTGTCCCCTGACTTTCAATGAGCCGTCATTATCCACATACAGTGAATATGTATCGCCGACTGCGAATCTGTTCTTTTCCGATATCTGCACGGTCGAACCGTTTTTGTCGGAAAGCATCATGACTACAGCTGCGATCAGTACGATGACAGCTGCAGCAGCCAGATACAGAAGCAGGGAGCTTTTTTTCTTAGGCTCTTCCTCTTCGGCATTGTCTTCGATCTCATACTTGTCCGTCTGCAGATCGTCAACGATCTCATTGACCATCGTCACCTGGAAACCTTCTGTGTCGACCAGGCGCGTATCCGAGAGGGTATCCTCATCCTGTGCGGCAGGCTGGGTATCGGTCCTGAACAGTCTTGTCTGTTCGATCGCTTCGTTCATGTTTGCCAGCGTATCGGACAGATCCCCTTTGCCGACCTGGTCCATAAAAGGGATATCGACGCTGTCATCCTTGATGTCTTTTTCCGGGACAGCGATCTTCTTGGTATTGTCCGCAAGTGCGTCCAGGGAGATCTTAAACAGGTCTGCCAGTTTCTGAAGCTGGTAGATGGTGCATATCGCACTTCCGTTCTCCCATTTCATATATTCGGTAACGGGTACGCCTACCGTATCCGCAATATCACTCTGCGAATATCCGTAATACTTTCGTAAAAGTGCCAGCTTTTCCGGAAGTCTGTTTTCCATAGTCCGCCTCCTCGCGTACATTCTACCATCTTTGTCAAGCATAGACCATCATCTTAAAAAGATCGTAAATACCGGTCCTGTCCTGTGCATGCACACAAAATGAAAACGGACGGCTGAGCCGTCCGCTTCGATTCTGGAAAATCAATTATGCAACGTTGGAGAAGTATTTGATTGTACGAACCATCTGTGATGTGTAGGAGTTCTCGTTGTCATACCAAGCAACGACCTGTACCAGATATTCGCCGTCAGCAACTTTGGAAACCATTGTCTGGTTAGCATCGAACAGGGATCCGAACTTCATGCCGATGATGTCGGAGGAAACGAGCTTCTCTGTTGTGTAACCGAAGGATTCGTTAGCAGCAGCCTTCATAGCTTCGTTGATACCGTCAACAGTAACTTCGTCAGCCTTTACAACTGCGTGCAGGATTGTTGTGGAGCCTGTAGGAGTCGGAACTCTCTGTGCAGCACCGATGAGCTTGCCGTTGAGTTCAGGGATTACGAGACCGATAGCCTTTGCAGCACCTGTGCTGTTCGGAACGATGTTAGCAGCACCAGCTCTTGCTCTCTGGACGTCACCCTTTCTCTGCGGACCGTCGAGGATCATCTGGTCGCCTGTGTATGCATGAACAGTTGTCATGATACCGCTCTGGATCGGAGCATAGTCGTTCAGAGCCTTTGTCATCGGAGCGAGGCAGTTTGTTGTGCAGGATGCAGCGGAGATAACCTGATCTTCGGGTTTCAGTGTTGTGTGGTTTACGTTGTAAACGATTGTAGGCAGATCATTTCCTGCAGGAGCGGAAATAACAACTTTTCTTGCGCCAGCTTCAACATGAGCCATAGCCTTAGCCTTGCTTGTGTAGAAACCTGTGCACTCGAGGACAACGTCGATCTTCAGATCGCCCCAAGGAAGATTCTTAGCGTCTGCTTCCTTGTAGATCTGCAGAGTCTTGCCGTCGACTGTGATTGTGTTTGCTTCGTCGTCAGCACTTACTGTGTGGAGGTTTTCACCGATCTTACCGCAGTAACCACCCTGTGCTGTGTCGTACTTCAGCAGGTGAGCGAGCATGGAAGGCTTTGTCAGGTCGTTGATAGCAACTACATCATAACCTTCAGCACCAAACATCTGTCTGAATGCGAGACGGCCGATACGGCCAAAACCATTAATAGCAACTCTTACATTTGTCATATTGTCTTTTCAAGACCTCCTTATGTTGCGATTAAATTATAAGACTTTATACGGTTTATCGTCAATTATCAAAGCCTCAATAAATCAAGCAAATTCATTAAGGTTAAGCGGTTTCACAGATATCGCAAAAGCGTCTTCCGCAGACGATACATGACAGTTGAACAGTCTGCCGAAAAGATGCGAATCATTCAGCCGGACATATGTCGAACCGTAGCTCTTTCTCGCTGCTTCCGGGAATACTTTTGAAAGGTCTTCCGCTTCGGATACATGCAGGCGGACGATCTTCTTTTCCTGCAGCGCCGCATTGCACAGCTTCACCAGCGTCATCGCGTCGAGGTAGACGATCTCGTCGACCATCAGTTCGTTCCCTGCCGGCGCCATGACCGCATATCCCATGATCTGGTCTTTGCCGTTGTAATACGCAACGATCTTCCCGCCTGTAGCGGCGATCTCTTTTTTATAATTGATGAAGTATTCCAGGTCCCTTGCATAGAAGCCGTTGAAGCGTTTGATGAATGCGGAGTAGACCTTCAGCAGGTCGATCGGGGAAGGTTCATACGCGCAGCCGAAATTGGTGATGCGCTTCACGTCTTTGCGCTCCAGGACATATTCCGTCCGCCTGTATATTTCCCGGAAATTGAACGCCCTGTACAGCTCCGGGTTCTTTGTCTGCAGGATCGTCAGCAGCTCCGAATGCTCGCATGCGTCGATCACGACGTCCATCAGCTCATGCATATAGCCCTGGTTGCGGTATTCCGGCAGCGTCGCGGCGCCGACGATCATGCTCGCCTGCAGCGCCCGCCCGTTGAACATCAGTGCATGCGGATTGCGGACAACAACGGATACGATCCGTCCCTTTACCAGATTGACATAACAGTTTTCCGGTTTATACAGGGTCTTAAAATAGAATTCATGGTATCTCGGATCTTCGTCCGGAAAGCATTCCTTCCAGATCCTTTTGACTTCATTCGTCATTTCTTCTGTTGCTTTAATGATCATAACTCTTCCTCATGTACTGTATATTCTGCTTCGATAATATCTTCCTGTTTCTTTTTCACCTGCTGCCGGAACATCTGGTCGGACAGGGGCACTTCCTCATCCATCTGTCTGCGGATCTCATCCTCCGCCTTTTTCAGTTCCCGCTTCGTCTTAATATAATACCAGATGAGCAGGCCTGCAGGTATCAGCAGAAGCCACCAGAAATACGTCAGGAAGGCGGCTGCCAGCACCAGCAGGATCACGGCCCTCAGGATCTGTACTGCATTGCGGCTCATTGTGCACTCACCTTTTCCGCAAGTTCGCGGAGCTTGTCAAAACGATGCTTCATACCCGATTTGGAGACTGCCGTGCCTGTCTCCTTTTCATAGATCGCCTGCAGTTCCTTCAGCGAAGCGTACGGGTTTTCTTTGCGCAGCCTGACCACATCCAGGAGCTTCTGGTCCAGGAACCGGATCCTGTCGTTCTCTTCGAGGATGCGGATGTCCTCCAGCTGCTTCGCACTGGCTGCCTGCGTCTTGATCTCGTTGGCCACGTCCATGTTGTTCAGCCGGACGATCTGGTTGGTGAAATCCCTGGAGATGCGGATGTTCTCATATTTCAATACTGCCTGGGACGCTTCGATGATGCGGAGGAAATCCGCGATCCTTTCCGCAGCCTTGACATAGACGATCTTCCTGTTCCTGCGTTCGATGATCTTCGCTTTGATGCCGTAGCGCGCCATCAGTTCCTGCAGCAGTTCCGCCTGCGCATCGGCAGCGGCAGTGATCTCCAGGTGATAGTTCGTCTTTTCAGGCGGGTTGATACTGCCGGAAGCCAGGAACGCCCCCGCAAGGTACGCCCTCGCGTTGGAGTCGGACTGCACGATCTTCTTCAGGGGCCTGTCCAGCAGTCCCCGTTTGGAATACAGTCCTGTATCTTCCAGGATCTCCTTTGCATTCGTTACGATGCGTATGCCGTATACCCTGTTCTTTTTCAGGTTCATCTTGCGCTTTACATACAGTTCGATCTCAGCGCCGTAGCGGTCTTTGACCAGCCTTGTGATCACGCGGGCTACGGATGCGTTCTCAACGGTGACTGCGATCGCCATGCCGCGGGAAGAAAGCGAAAGGGAGGAAGTCATCTGCAGAAGCGCGGACAGTTCCGCCCTTGCGTCGTTTCCTTCCATTTCCTTTAAAGCTACTTCCTGTTTGACATCGGTCGCAAATGACATCAGAGTTCCTCCAGCAGGTCTTCGACTGCTTTCTTTATTCTCTGCGAGTTATGGCGGACAAGTCCGTCATCGAACTCCAGCAGGTTTTCCCTGATCACGCGGTAATCATGATCTTCCTCTCTCAGCATGACCCGCGTACTGCCCTGCTCTGCATATTTCTGCAGCAGGGCTTCCGGTATCTCATCGTCCGGAACGATGATCGTATCCAGCGGGGCGCCGTGGTCACGCAGCGCCAGGACGTGGTCTTCCGCACTGAAGCCGTCCGTTTCGCCGGGCTGCGTCATCGCGTTGCAGAAGAGCACTTTGCGCGCGCTGCTTTCCTGCAGTGCTTCACGGATTCCGTCGATGATCACGTTCGGGATCACGCTCGTATACAGGGAACCGATGCAGTAAATGATCACATCCGCTTCCCGTATCGCCTGGATCGCTTCCCCGGACCCCCGTACGGGCACGTCATAGAACACCTTCCGGATCCGGTTGGACCTGTTGGGTATATTCGCTTCCCCGCGCACGATCACATCGTCTTCCATCAGCGCGAACAGCGTGATGACCTGGCTCGTCGCCGGGATGATGCGCCCCCTGACATTCAGGACCCTTCCGATCGTCCGGATCGCCTCGAGGAAGCTGCCGCACTGCTGCGTCATGGCTGTCAGGATCAGGTTGCCGAGGTTATGGCCGGCTACGTCCTCTTCCGTATGCATGGGATCTTCGAACCTGTAGTCCATCAGTGTGGACATCAGGGTCTCACTCTCCGCAAGGGATATCATGACGTTGCGGATATCCCCCATGGCGGGAATATGGAATTTGCGGCGGAGTCTGCCGGTGCTGCCGCCGTCATCCGCTACGGTCACGATCGCCGTGATATCGATATCCGGGATCTTTTTGATCCCCCTGCACACTGCCGACTGTCCGTGCCCGCCGCCGATGACGACTACCTTATTCACTGCGGATCCAGTTTTTTTCATCACGATGCTCCTTATAACAATTGTACTTGTTCTTGTAATGCTCATAGAGGAAATTAGTGATCGTCACCGAACGGTGCTGTCCCCCTGTGCAGCCGATCGCCACCGTGAAATGATTTTTCCCTTCTTTTCTGTACTGCTCGAATGCGTAATCCGTAAACGCAAGCAGTTTATCGATGAATTCCTGTGTCTCAGGTTTATCCATCACATAGTCATAGACTGGCTTGTCCTCGCCGGAATACGTGCGCAGGTCTACGACCCAGAACGGATTCGGCAGGAAACGTACGTCGACCATAAGGTCGGCATCCATCGGCACGCCGTATTTGTAGCCGAAGGATACGAACGAGATGGAGAATGACGGGATCCTGCTTTTCGAAAAATATACTTCCAGCCTGCGCTTGAATTCTTTTTCCGCAAGATAGGATGTATCCAGCATGATGAATGAATTGTTGATATTCCTGGCAAACATCTGTCTTTCGACAGCGATCGCCTCCTCAAGGGTATTCGCGGTATTGACAAGGAGCAGCGGGTGCATCCTCCTTGTGCTCTTGTATCTGTGCAGGAGGACGGAATCGCTCGCATCAAGGAACAGTACCTGCACCTCCATGTTCTGCCCCTTCAGGCCGCGCAGGAATGCCGGGAAATCCTGTGCTGTCGTCGCAAGGGCTATATATGCATACCTCGGGTCCGTACTGGTCTCGATCATATCCACAAGAAGACTCAGCAGCTGCACGGGGAAATTATCGATCACATGATACCCCATATCCTCAAGAACGCGCATTGCAGTGGATTTTCCCGCACCGCTCATACCGCTGATCAGTATGACTCTTTTATTCTTCGGCATAGTCACCTCGGTTTCTAACTGTTATTTTACCATTGCATGCCGTCTTCCTCAACGAGCTCACTGCTGTGAAAAGCGATCAGTTTTGTTTATAATTGAGATTACAGGCGGACACAGTATCTGTCCGCATCAGGGGGTTCACAATGATCAGACAATCGAAACGCTTCGCGGCGTCCCTGCTGGCGCTCGCGCTGCTCAGCGGATGCTCCGGCACCGGGGCTGCGCTTGTTAAGGAAGATGCGTATACATCCGACAGCAAGGCCGGCAATCACGTTTACACGGATGTCGTATCCGTCATGCCTGTTTACGGCATCTATGAAAAGACCGACAAGGTCCAGATCAATAAGGATTATACGGATGTCGTCGCGGAATGCTACACAGCCGACGGCACCATCCTCTATATCTGCATCCCGGTGGATGACTACCAGAAAGACATCGATCCCGAACTCGATCTCAGCAGCGTCATCGTAAGCTCCGTCATGGGCGACTATAATACGATGTATTATTCACCTGCAAGGCGCATCCACGGACAGCTGCGGGAATCTTCAAAGATCACGGATGATCTCGCGGATACAGCCGGGGAGCTGACGCTCGTTTACTCCTCCATCGACGAGGAAGGAACGCCTGACAGTGAAAATGCGGCTGCGTTCACGCAGGACTGCGCCGGCGGCGACTACGCCTATGCCGATATCGTCGGCATCATGCCTGCGTATACGCTCTCCGCCAATAACCTCGGCGGTTATTCGGGGTTCATCTGCTATGCGGAAGACCCCGACGGCAATGAGCTCTGGATCCACATCAGCCTCAGCGACTATAAGGAGAACTTTGACGGGAACGTCAAGAGCTCGGATTATGATATTGCCGGCAGCACGGATCCCGTATACTTTGACGAGCCGCTGCGCATCCGGGGCGGCGTGATCTTTGCGGAATCCGTATCTGACGGGCTGGCAGACGAGACACAGCCGAAGGTGCTGAACTTCCGCAGTGCCGATAAATAATATCCTGTATGTATAAACTGACATGTATTTGACTTTTCACAAAATGAAACTAATATAATCATGTAGTTTATAAGGTTTTTACACTTATAAGGGGATCACCAGAAAGGGGTAAGATGATGAAATCCAACACTTCCACAAAAACGATCGTCGCAACAGGACTCGGTGCTGCTGTATTCCTTGTTCTCTTCATGTATGTCAAAGTTCCTTCACCCGTACCGGAAACGAACCTGCAGATCGCTTACGGCGTATCAAGCTTCTTCGCAGCTATTTTCGGACCTGTCGCAGGTTTCCTGGTAGCTTTTGTCGGCCATGCGCTGTCTGACTTTATCTCCTACGGCTCACCCTGGTGGAGCTGGGTATTCGCTTCCGGCGCTTCCGCACTGGTCACAGGCTTCTGTGCAAAGAAGGTCGGCACTGCTGCGGAAGAAGGCAGATGCGGTTCCAAAGAACTGATCACATTCGCGATCTTTGCGGTGATCGGCAATGCCATCGCATGGCTTCTGGTAGCACCTGTTCTCGATATCGTCATGTATTCGGAACCTGTCAATACGGTATTCCTGCAGGGTGTAGTAGCCTTCATCATGGATGCGATCGTATCCGTCGTCATCGGCGGCATCCTGCTCAAGGCATACGCATCCACAAAAACAGGACAGGGAAGCCTTTCAAAGAATAACTGATTCCGATATTGTTAAGGAGGCTTGGCGCCTCCTTCTTTTTTGATACAGAGTACACAGGAGTAAACATGAGAGAACCCGCAGTCATATTCAAAGATTTCGGTTTCCAGTATTTCGAGCAGAGCGAACCGACGCTGCATCATATCGATCTGACGATCGCTAAGGGAGAGAAGATCCTGATCGCAGGCCCGTCCGGTTCGGGCAAGAGCACGCTTGGAAACTGCATCAACGGGCTGATCCCGTTTGCCCACAAGGGAAAGATAACCGGTTCACTGACGGTGGCCGGCATCGAGACGAAAAATTCCAGCCTGTTCCGGCTCTCCGCAAAGGTCGGTACTGTCCTGCAGGACAGCGACGGCCAGTTCATCGGCCTGAGCGTCGGCGAAGATATCGCCTTCGCGCTTGAGAACGACCTGGTCGCGCAGGATGAGATGAAGCAGCGCGTGCGCGAGATCGCG
>JAILQT010000112.1 GCA_024698805.1 Solobacterium sp. | reverse complement strand
GTACTGTATCTCATTAAAATACTCCTGCAAATCGTATCCGGAAGATATAAGGACTTCCTTTCACGAGGTATCCCTCGCTTTTATTCTAACATATCTGCGGCTTTTTTACCGTCTGCCCTTTCGCATGAAAAAACAGGAGCTTTCACTCCTGTGCAGGTATGCCGTTCCACAGCCTGTAGTATGTGCCCTGTTTTTCGAGCAGGCTGTCGTGATCGCCTTCTTCAAGAATGCCGTTCTTGCCGAGGACGATGATCCTGTCCGCATTCCGGATCGTTGTCAGCCTGTGCGCAACTGTGATCGTTGTCCTTCCCTCTGCGAGCTTCTCAAGACTCTTCTCGATCAGGATCTCGCTTTCGTTGTCCAGTGCGCTTGTCGCTTCATCCAGCAGCAGGATGGGAGGGTTCTTCAGGAACACCCTCGCGATCGATATGCGCTGCTTCTGACCGCCGGAAAGCTTGACGCCCCTTTCACCGACATAGGAATCGTATCCGTCTTTCAGTTCGCGGATAAAGCCGTCTGCGCCGGCAAGCTTCGCCGCATGGACGATCTCCTCTTCCGTGGCATCCTGTTTGCCGTAAGCGATATTCTCCATGACTGTGCCCGAGAACAGGTAAACGTCCTGCTGGACGATGCCGATCGCGCTGCGCAGGCTTTTCAGCGTCACGTCTCTGACATTCTGGCCGTCGATCAGGATATCGCCTTCGGTCGTGTCATAGAAACGCGGGATCAGGGAGCAGAGCGTCGTCTTCCCGCCGCCGCTTTCA
This sequence comes from Solobacterium sp., assembly GCA_024698805.1. Classification (GTDB taxonomy): domain Bacteria; phylum Bacillota_I; class Bacilli_A; order Erysipelotrichales; family Erysipelotrichaceae; genus Bulleidia. The sequence continues at coordinate 25,371 of JAILQT010000112.1, read as the reverse complement.
CCGACAAGCGCAAGATCCTCACCGGAATGCACCGTCAGGGAAAGATTCTTCAGAACGTTGTTGTGGTCATCGGGATATTCAAAGTCGACATTGCGGAATTCGATGACGCCGTCGCTGACGACGAGGTCTTTCGCATCGGGCGCGTCTTCGATATCGATCGGCGTATCCATGATCTCAAGGAACCTTTCAATGCCCGTCATGCCGGACTGGAACTGTTCCGCGAACTCGACGATCCTGCGGATCGTGGCGATCAGCGATGTCACATACAGCATATACGCCACCAGGTCACCGGCAGTGATCCTGCCGCTGACAAGGAACAGGCCGCCCGCGACGATCGTCGTCGTATACATCAGGCCGTCAAACAGCCTGGTGGACATATTGTAGCTGGCCATGGCATAGTAGCGTTCTTTTTTGATATTCCTGAATTTGATGTTGCCTTCTTCGAACTTCCGGATCTCAACATCCTCTGCCGTGAATGCCTTGACGACCCTTTCGCCGAGCAGGGAATCCTCGACCTGCGAGTTCAGTTCGCCGATCTGCACGCGCTGCGCTTTGGAAGCCTTCCGGAAGCGCAGGTTCAGCTTTACGGATACGATGAGCATAAACGGCAGGCATGCGAAGATGATGACCGTCAGCAGGAAGTCGGACTGGCACAGGATGATAAACGAAACAAGGATCTTGATGCCCGCAATAAAGAATTCTTCCGGGCAGTGATGCGCAAATTCGGTAACGTCGAACAGGTCGCTCGTGATCCTCCCCATGATCTGGCCGATCTTCGTATTGGAGAAATAGCTGTCCGACAGTCTTTCCAGATGGTCGAACGCCTCTGTACGCATATCGGTCTCGATATAAACACCCATGATATGTCCCTGTGCGGACATATAGTAATAGGCTGCAGCGTCGATCAGACGCAGGATCACATAGATTAAGGCGAGCTTCATGACAAGCTGCACCGTCAGTGCCTGCGGCTCATACATTGCCGTATTCGTCAGCGTACTCATGATGCGCGGCAGGACGATATCGCAGAGCGTCGTCATGGATGCGCAGAACAGGTCAAAGATCAGAAGTTTTTTGTAGCGGAAAAGATACGGTGCGAACCGCTTCAGGAGTTCCTTTGTAGCATATCTTTTTTCAACAGTACGGCTCATAAGATGTCCCCTCAGACTGATATGATAACAAAGACGGCTGCCCTGTCTCAACCTTAATGCATATGAAAAAGAACCGGCACGCCGGTTCATCTCTTTCCCGTAAAAATATCGTTATGCAGAGGCTCACGGATGTCATCCGCCAGGCTCCGGATCTGTTCATACAGCGCGTCATCATACGAATGCACGCTCACGCCGCCCTGCGAGAGGGAACAGAATCCTTTGACGGAATGGTCCTGTCTGTCCCAGACAGCATAGATCCGTCCGTCTTTTCTTTCCTTCACGCCCTCTTCCAGGTCCTTCAGTTCATGTCCTTCCGGGATCTCATCCGCTTCCAGGAACTCCCGGATGATGAACAGGCTGTCCTTCGCGGCAACATCGTAGTAATCGACCCATGTCAGCGTCAGACCGCACGCAGGTGCATTCCTCGTGGAGATATCCTTGGAGCGCATCTCCAGGATCTCTTTTACACGCAGCGGCTCGATCCGCCCCCTGCCGGCTTCAAGCAGGGATCCGCACATCATGCGGACCATGTATCGCAGGAAGCCTTTGCCGGTAAAGGAGATGCGCAGGATGCCGTTTTCTTCCTCATGAAAGACGATGCCGGATACTGTCCGCACCTGGTCGGGCATCTCCGAGAGCGGGTTGGAATTGAATGAAGTGAAGTCATGCGTGCCGATGAGGTAACGTGAAGCTTCCTTCATTTTTTCAATATCGAGCGCATACGGGCACTGGTATGCATATTCCCTGGAGAAGACGTCATACTGCCCGGTATGGATCCTGTAGTCATACTGCTTTTTCCGGACATTGTAGCGGGCATGGAACAGGTCGTCGACCTCTTCCGTTTCCATGATGCGGATATCATCCGGCAGATGACTGTTGAGGGCTCCGTACCACCTAGCGGCTGTCAGGTCCTTGTCTGTATCAAAGTGGAACACCTGTCCGCGGGCGGATACGCCGGCGTCGGTCCTGCCGCTGCCGGTGATCTTCGTATATGTGCCGGTAACGGAACTGACGGCAGCTTCCAGCGCTTCCTGGACGGAATCACCCCTTTTCTGGGACTGCCAGCCGCTGTATGTCCTGCCGATATAGGAGACCGTGCATTTGAATCGCTTTATTTCACCGACAGCCATATCATACCTGCCAGCAGCAGCGCGGCTATGAGCAGGAGCACATAATCGCGCAATTCCATTTTGAGCATCTTGTACCGGGTCCTTTTCTCGCCGGGGGCGTAACCGCGGGCTTCCATGGCGTTTGCCAGGTCCTCGGCACGCTGGAATGCGGAAACGAACAGCGGGACGATCAGGGACAGGATCGCCATGATCCTTTCCATGATCTTTCCTTCCTTCAGGTCAACGCCCCTGGATTCCTGTGCCCGCATGATGCGCATCGTTTCATCGATCAGGTCGGGGATAAACCGCAGCGCGATACTGATGAGCATCGCGATCTCATGCGCGGGCACATGGATCTTTTCGAAAGGCTTGAGCAGGTCCTCGATGCCGAGGGTCATATCGAGCGGTTTCGTCGTGGCTGTCAGACATGTCGTGATCATGATCATAAGCAGCAGCCTGACGGCGATATATAAAGTCTGGAACAGCGCATCGCTGTAGAGGACGAAAGGGCCGGCCGTCAGCAGCACCGTTCCTGTCTTTGTGAACATCATGTTGATGATGAACAGGAATACGAGCATCATCAGCATCGGCTTCATTGCCTTCCAGATGAAGGTGAAGCTCAGTTTCGCGGTAATGATCGCCGTACATGCGGCGGCGAACAGGATCCCGTAGCCGAGCCAGCCGGCCGGGAAGAAAATGGATATCATCACCATCAGCATGGCCATGATCTTCGCCCGGGGGTCCATCTTATGGATGACGGAATCGAGCGGGATATATCTGCCGAGTGTTATATTACCCATGTTTTTTCACCTGCTTCGCTGCAGCCCTGGCAAGCGCGCTGATATCGCTGATCGAAGGATCGATGGCAAAGCCGTTCTCATTCAGCATGTCCCGCATGCGGATGACAGCCGGCGGCAGGATGTTCATTTCCCGGCACAGCGAGGAATCCCGGAAAAACTCCTTCACGCCCATATGGGTGCGGATCGATCCGTTTTCAACGACGACGACCTCGTCGCAGTACCGGAAGACCTGTTCCATGTCGTGTGTAACGATCAGGACCGTCTTGTTCAGTTCTTTGTTCAGCCTGCTGAACAGCTTCATCATGGATGCCGTACCGGAAGGATCAAGTCCTGCCGTGGGCTCATCGAGCACAAGCACGGAGGGATCCATCGCGAGGATGCCGGCGATCGCGACCCTGCGCTTCTGACCGCCGCTCAGCTCAAGCGGGCTCTTCTCGTAACAGGTTTCCGGGATGCCGACCTGCTGCAGCGCCTGCTTCGCCTTCAGGATGGCTTCCGGTTCACTGACGCCGAAATTCTTCGGTCCGAATGCCGTATCTTTCAGTACGGTCTCTTCAAACAGCTGGTACTCGGGAAACTGGAATACCAGTCCGACATTTTTCCGCAGGGACTTCAGCTGCTTCGGCTTTGTGCCGGCAGTGATCGTCCTGTCCAGGATCTCGATCGTCCCCTCTTCCGGCAGCAGCAGTGCGTTCAGATGCTGGACGAGCGTGCTCTTGCCTGAGCCGGTCATCCCGATGATCGCCGTGATCTTTCCTTCGGTGATCTTCAGGTTGACATCCTTCAGGGCTGCGTATTCATACGGGGTATTCTTGGAATAGATATAGCTTACATGTTCGAACGATATCGGCATAATTCCTGCACCACCCCTTCCATCGTGATATGACTGCCGGCATCGATGCCGTATTTCCGCAGTTCATTCGCGAATTTGACGCTGAACGGGATATCCAGCTTGATCTCCTTCAGCTTTTTCTCATTTGTAAATACTTCATGCGGCGTACCGGTCATCGCGATCCGGCCGTGGTCCATGGCGATGACGTAGTCCGCACCGGCGACTTCATCGATATCATGCGTGATTGAAAGGATCGTCAGGCCGCTCTCGTCATGGATGCCGCGGATGACCTTCTTGATCTCATCCTTTCCCTGGGGATCCAGCATGGATGTAGCCTCGTCAAAGATCAGGATCTTCGGCTTCATTGCCAGGATGCCGGCGATCGCGACCCTCTGTTTCTGGCCGCCGCTCAGATGCGTAGGCTCATGATCGAGATACTTTGTCATCTTTACCCTTGCTGCATTCTCCTCGATGATCGCATCCATCTCTTCACGCGGCACGCAGTGATTCTCAAGGCCGAAGGCGATATCATCCCGGACCGTGGATCCGATGAACTGGTTGTCCGGATTCTGGAATACGATGCCGATGCGGCTGCGGATCGCGGAAAGGTTCTCCATATTCAGTTCCAGACCGTCGATCATGATCGTCCCGCCTTCCTTTTCCAGGAGTCCCGCGATCAGCCTGGCGCATGTGGATTTCCCGCTGCCGTTGTGACCGACGATGCATGTATAGGAACCTTCTTCCACGTCAAAAGAAATATTGTCGATCGTCTGTGCGGTATCATCATAGGAAAAGTTCAGGTCTTGCACTTCTATCGCTTTCATCGGTCCTCCTTAAAAAGACATGTTTCCATGCCTTATTTCAATTCTGCTATCAGCGCTTCGGCTTCTTCCGTGTCCATTCCGGCGCTGCAGATCAGTCCGTAGCTGTAATCACCGTCTGCCCACATGGCGACATTGACTTTTTCACCGTCGCCGTATTCGATCACTTCACAGCCGTTTATGTCTTTTGTGAGCACTGCCCTGTATTTTTCATTCAGTTCGTAGATCTCCGAACCGTCGCATGTATACGCCTTGTCCAGCTGCAGGGTCTTATTGCCTTCTGCATCGATATACTGTACTTCATTGACCGCATTCGAATAGGCACGGTATTTGATCTCCCCGTATTTCTCCTGGAGATCTTCCGGGACCTCAAACGGAAATTTCGCGACCGTTTCCGACTGGTATGCGGATGTCAGATCGACCCATGCGCCGCTGGGTGCCTGGCCGAAGGCGGAATATGCATTCACGCCGCAGCCGTTGCCCTGTGTCGCAAGGTTCCCCTGTTTGGACATGAAATATACAAATACGACCACTGCCAGTCCAAGCAGTCCGATATACAGATAATTTGATTTATTTTTCATATTACTCCTTCAGATCCCGTTCGTTTTACAGCACAAAACTCCCTCACCGTCAGGTCAGGGAGTGAAAGGATCAGCTTTCTGCCAGATAATTTCTGTATACGCCGTTCAGTGCTTCTGTCTGGTTCGCAACATTCAGGACATCGGAAACGATGGCACCGTCCCTTGTAAAGAATCTGCGCACAGCCTGCAGGTCACTGCCGTCTTTGCGGATCTCGTACCCGCTGGGCTCCATGATATCTGCGAATTCATCGGCACTCTTTTCATCCGCAAAGGATACGGTATGCGTGATCGTCACAAGCGTATCTTCCGGATAACGTTCATTCAGGTCTGCGTTCTCCTTCAGCATATGATCCGCAAAAGACGGGTCCAGATACGGGTAAACGGTGCAGATCTCCTTCGCTTCTGCCGAGATCTCTTCCGGTTCTTCTTCATCCGTTATGGAGATGAAGCGGATCTCATCGTCATCTTCTTCCTCAGGCATCTCATTCCTGCGGTCCCTGATCAGTTTGTAAGCCAGGGCGGCTGCGGTACCTGCGGCTATCAGCAATGCGCCTGCCAGTGTTCTCTGAAACATAAATTACCTCTCTTGATACTGACCTATTCTATCACATCAGTGATTGCTAAGATACTCCATAATTGATACGGCATTGGCGGCTGCGCCTTTGCGGATCTGGTCGCCGCAGCACCACAGCACGAGCCCGTTTTCATTTGTCAGGGCTTTCCGGATCCTGCCGACATAGACAAGGTCCTGGTTGGATGTCTCCAGCGGGGAAGGCACATGATCCTTTACAAGGACATCGCCTTTGAACGCCGCGACAGCCTTTTCCGCATCTTCGACTGCTACGGGCTGTTCCGTAACGAATGTGACGGCGATCGAATGCGACCTGTATACAGGGACGCGCACGCATGTGCATGTGACCTTCAGGTCATCGTTGTGCATGATCTTCCTGCCTTCGTTCTGCATCTTCATCTCTTCCGTCGTATACCCGTTGTCGAGATAGGAACCGATCTCGGCGATGCAGTTGAACGCGATCTGCTGGGGGAACACTTTGATCTCGGGTTCTTCGCCGTTTTCAAGTGCTTTGATCTGTCCGCCGAGCTCGTGGAAACCGCCGATGCCGGCGCCGGATACCGCCTGGTATGTCACGGCATTCACATGCGTGATGCGGGAGATACTGTTGATGGGGGCCAGCGCCATATAGGTGATGATGGTCGAGCAGTTGGGATTGGCGATGATGCCGTGATGTTTCAGGGCATCTTCCCCGTTGATCTCGGGTACGACGAGGGGGACACCTTCCTCAAGCCGGAACGCGGACGAGTTGTCGATATAGACAGCGCCTGCTTTTTCGATCAGCGGGCGGTAGTATTTCGACATTGCATTCGAGACTGCGCCGAGGACATAATCCAGGCCGGCCAGGTTGTTTTCATCCGCGACATCGATCACGAGTTCCCTGCCTTTACAGCGCAGTGTCTTTCCCCTGGAGCGTTCCGAAGCGAAGAGCCTGATCTCTTCCGCATCGATATTTCTTTCTTCTATGCATTCCAGCATCTGTCTGCCGACTGCGCCGGTAGCACCGAGAATACCTATTTTCATAATGACTTCCTCTCTTCCGTAATGAATTTATCATATATGCATCGTATCGCTTTTTCAAAGTCCCTGTTTTCAACGCCGACAACGATCGACAGTTCATCAGAGCTCTGGTTGATGATCTTGATGTTGATCTTGTTGTGTCCGAACTCGGAAAGCAGCCTGCCGGACATGCCCGGTACCTGCTTCATGCCGCGGCCGACGATCGCGATCAGGGCAATATGTTCCTCGATCTTCAGTTCATCCGGCCGGATCTCTTTCCGGATCCTCCCGACGATCTCATACAGGCACTGCTCAATCAGCTTCGTCTGGACGATGACGGAGAACGTATCGACGGTGACCGGCACGCTTTCGATCGACACATGATACTCCTCAAAGATCGTAAGCAGCTTGCGCAGGAAGCCGACCTCTGCGGAGCTGTGGCTCTTGATGAGCGTGATGCAGGTATAATCCTTCCTGCCCGTGATGCCGGTCACGGCGTGCGGCGGGTACTTCGCATCAAGTTCGCTGCAGTCGTTCATGATCATCGTGCCGGGATTGTCCGGGTCGTTCGTATTCCGGATATTGATCGCGATGTTCTTCATGCGCACGGGGAACACCGCGTCGTCATGCAGTACATTGGCGCCCATGTAGCTCATCTGGCGCAGTTCATTATAGGTGATGTGCGGGATGCGCAGCGGGTTTTTGATGATGCGGGGATCCGCGACCATGAAGCCGCTGACATCCGTCCAGTTTTCATAGACGTCCGCGTCGACGCAGTTGGCGATCACGGAGCCGGTGATATCGGAGCCGCCCCTTGTCATGACCTTGATGACGCCGTTGGGCATCGCGCCGTAGAAACCGGGGATGACTACCCGTCTGTCACGGACTGTCTTTTCCGCAAGCAGGGTCTGCGTCCTCTCGGTATCGATCGTACCGTCATAGCGGAATGCGATCACTTCCGCCGCATCGAGGAATTCCGCATCGAGGTATTCCGCAAGGCACCTGCCTGTCAGATACTCGCCGCGGCTGACCAGGTAATCCATATTTACGCCTTTTTCCAGATGTTTCTCGATCAGGTCGAATTCATGATCGAGGTCGATCTCCAGGCCGAGATCGTTTTTGATGCGGTAATACTTGTCTTTGATCAGCGCAAAGATGGAATCATAGGATACGCCGAAACGGACATGCGCTTCGCACAGGTACAGAAGATCGGTGATCTTGTGATCCTCATGGGACTCCTTCCCGCAGGCGCTGGTCACGATGAACTTGCGTGCGGGATCGCTGTCGATCACGTGTTTTACCTTTTTGAACTGCGCGGAATTCGCAACGCTCGATCCGCCGAATTTTACTACTGTGATCATTCATCCACCTCCGCGATAAACAGGCTGTCGTCATCCGCAGTCCGGATCAGGGCGGATATCTCATTCAGCGAGACCGTATCCGTAAGGAAAGCAGTCTCCGATACGCGCCTGCCGATGACTTCGTTAAAGACGGTCATCTTTGCCGTGCGGATATAATATACACCTTTGTGATCCGAATTTACCGTATGCGTGCGCATCAGTGTATCGCAGGCGCCGTCCTGGCCGGTCTGTATATCGATCAGGTCCTGTACGACAGCGTGTGCTGTCGGCAGGGAACCTGCGCCCTGGCCAACATAGATGCAGCTGCCAAGCGTGCCGCTGCGGCTTTCGATCGCGTTGAAGTTCAGACGGATATTGGCAAAATCGTCTGTTTTTTTCACAAATACAGGCATGACGCAGGCACTGATGCAGTCATCCCGGTCTTCCGCACTGCCGATCAGCTTGCACACATAGCCGTTCGCATCCGCCCAGGCGAGGTCTTCTTCGGAAATATGCCGGATGCCGCAGACCGGTATATCTTCGGCACTGATGATCGTACCGAATGCGCGCATGCAGGACAGCATGACCTTGTAGCGGACGTCATAGCCGTCGATGTCATCGGACGGGTCGCGTTCCGCATAACCGAGCTCCTGCGCTTCCTTCAGCATCTGCGCAAAACTTTTCTTTTCATCGGCCATGCGGGAAAGGATATAGTTCGTCGTCCCGTTGAAGATACCGCGGAACGAAGTGACCGTATCGATCCTTCTCGTCCTGCACAGGCTGGACATCCACGGGATCCCGCCGCCGCAGGAAGCTTCATAGCGGATCGTCTTCCCCTGCTTCCCGGCTTCTTCAAAGAGTTCGGCAGCAGAGACCGCCAGCATCTTCTTGTTGGATGTGACGATATGCTTGCCGTTTTTCAGTGCTTTCAGCAAAAATGTACGGGCAGGTTCGATCCCGCCCATGCATTCCGCTACGATATCGATATCCGGATCGTCGAGGATATCGTCTGCGTTCATCGTCATCCTCTCATCCGTCATTTCCCATTCATCTTTTACAAGGATCTTCGTGATCTGCAGATCCTTCGTATACGGTGTCCCCGCATCATCTATGATCTTTCTGACACCGCTGCCTACTACGCCGTGTCCAAGCAGTCCTATTTTCATAATCCCCTCCGTTCGTTGTTTGTGAAACGAATACACTTGTTTTCAAAACAAAAACATAGTATCATTTCCGGGTAACGTTTACAAGGAGAAATAATCATGATCGCTTTTGTAAGTACGAGGAATAAAAACGAAAGAGTCAGCGCCCATGAGGCTGTGATCCGCGGTCTGGCACCGGACGGGGGACTGTATATACCGGAAAAGATCGCTGCGCATATCGACCCGGCAGACCTCTCGGGGATGACCTACCAGCAGATCGCGGAAAAGGTGATCAGCGCGGTGCTGGACGATTATACGGAAGAAGAACTGCACGCATGCGTGACAGGCGCCTATGACGGGAAATTCGATGCGAAGGAGATCGTGCCGCTGACAAAGGTCAGGGACGGCTGGCTGATGGATCTCTGGCACGGACCTACGTCCGCGTTCAAGGATATCGCCCTGACGATCCTTCCCAGGCTGCTGACTGCGGCATACAGGAAGGAAAACAGGAACGATACGATCTCGATCCTGACTGCGACGAGCGGCGATACGGGCAAAGCAGCACTGAGCGGGTTCAAAGACGTCCCCCATACGGCGATCACTGTATTCTATCCCGAGATCGGCGTATCCGCGGTACAGAAAAAGCAGATGGCCACAAGCGAAGGAAACAACGTCGAAGTCATCGCTGTCAGGGGCAACTTCGATGACTGCCAGAGGATGGTCAAGGAGGCCAACACGGACAGTGAAGTACAGGCAAGCCTGCAGAACGTCACGATCTCCAGTGCCAACTCCATCAATATCGGCCGCCTTGTGCCGCAGATCGTATACTACTATTCGTCCTATATCCGGCTTCTGGATGAAGGCGTGATCCGCAGGGGGGATGAAGTGAACTTCTGTGTCCCTACCGGCAATTTCGGTGATATCCTTGCCGGATATTTCGCAAAATGCCTCGGCCTGCCTGTCCGGAAACTGATCTGTGCAAGCAATACGAACAATGTCCTGACGGATTTCATCCGTACCGGCACATATTCCCTGGACAGGCCGTTCCATACGACGATGTCCCCTTCCATGGATATTCTGATCTCGAGCAATCTCGAAAGGCTCCTGTTCATGATGAGCGGGTGCGACGATACGCTTACCGCTTCCCTCATGAAGGATCTGAAGGAAAAAGGCTCCTATACCGTCAGCGAAGGCATGAAAAACAGGATCAGCGAAGTTTTCGAAGGATACTGGGCATCCGAAGAAGAATGCGCGTCTGTCATCCGTGAACTCTGGCATGACGAACATGTGCTGATCGACCCGCATACCTCCGTTGCGCTCAGTGCCGCAAAAGCATATAAGAAGGCATCCGGTGATGATACGCCGTGCATCATCCTCTCGACCGCATCCCCCTACAAGTTCTGCAAAGACGTCCTGGCATCCATCGGCATTGAAAACAGCGGCGACGAATTCGACGCAATGGATAAGCTGCATGAGGCGACCGGCACGCCTGTACCGGAGAACCTGGCGTCGCTCAGGGAAAAGCCGGTAAGGTTCACCAGGGTGATCGATATCAGTGAAGGCATGCATGTGATCGCTGCGAGGATGCGGCAGATCGCACAGGCCGCAGGGGAGACCGCATGAGCAGCGAATACCTGATCGTCCATAAAAAGATACTGCCTGATTATCTGGAAAAGGTCCTGAAAGCCAGGAACATGCTTGCGTCGCATGAAGCGGAAACGATCACCGAGGCGGTGCAGAAAGCAGGCATATCCAGAAATACCTACTACAAATACAAGGACTACGTATATGACCAGAATCAGAACGCAAACGTCCGCCACGCGGTCATATCCGCCATCATCAAAGATGAGAGCGGGGCGCTCTCCTCGCTGATCCGGGAACTGACCGATCACCGGACAAGCATCCTGACGATATCGCAGTCCATCCCGATCGACGGCAAGGCAAATGTCCTGATCTCGCTGGACATATCCTCGATGTCCTGTCCGGTCAACGACCTGATCGCGGCATTGAAGGAACTCCCTTCCGTCCGGCGCGTGCATCTCGATGCGGTGGAGTAATATGAATAAAACATTTAAACAGATACTGGCCGGCTGCAAGGCCGGTTTCGATGTCGTCATGATGCTCTATTTCCTGTTTGACCTTATCTCGGGCTACGATGTCGGGGTCGACCTGTTCGTCCTGGCATTGTTCACGACCGACCTGTTTCTGAGCATCGACTACATACGCATGCTGGAAAAACAGAAGAAAGATGAGAATTTCAACCAGATCCTGGCACAGCGCCGGATGCAGGAACGCATCAGCGACGACAGGAATATGGCACATGCGATCCGCCGTGACCTGGAAGCCTCGCAGGAACTCTCGCCCGAAGAAATGGCAGAGCTCCTGGGTAACCAGAACGAGAACCGGAATCAGAAATTACCGTATTGATCCAAAAACACCGGCCGTGCATGAAAGCCGGTGTTTTTTACGCATAAAAAGACAGCTCCCGAAAGAGCTGTCTTCATGCTTCGTGCAGATTATTCGCTCAGGTCTTCGCCGTTCGTAGCGATGACCTTCTTGTACCAGAAGAAGGAATCCTTTCTGTATCTGTCGAGTGTCTTCAGATCAAATTCATCACGGTCGACATAGATGAAGCCGTATCTCTTCTTCATGCCTTCATGCGTGGAGATGAGGTCGATCGCGGACCACGGGCAGTAACCCATCATCTCGACATCGTCAGTGATCGCAAGACGCATCTGCTTGATGTGTTCCTGATAGTACCGGATCCTGTACGGGTCATGTACCTTGCCGTCTTCTGTCAGCGTATCATAAGCACCGAGGCCGTTCTCTGTGATGATGATCGGCAGTCTGTACCTGCTGTAGACTTCACGCAGTGTATTGCGGAAACCGATCGGGTCGATCTCCCAGCCGAATTCTGTCTTCATGAGGTTCGGATTCTTGACATTTTTCGCAACGCCCGGCAGGCCTCTGGAGTTCTGCTGGTCACCGCCTCCGACTTCCGTGCCGTCGCTCTCTTCGACGGTCCCTGTAGAGTAATAGTTGAAGCCGATGAAATCCGGATGACCGTTCAGCAGGGCTTCCTCATCGCCTTCATGGAATTCAGGGACTGCATCGTTCTCTTCAAGATAACTCCAGACAAGATTGTTATACTTGCCGTAGACAGCCATATCGAGATAGAGCCAGTTGCGGATCGCATTCATGTTCTGTGCCGCGATCGTGTCTTCCGGCTTGTTGGAATTCGGATAGATCAGCGAGATGTTCGGTGCAGGTCCGATCTTCGCGCCCGGCAGCATCTCATGGCACAGCGCCATTGCCTTAGCCTGGGCAACGAGCATATGGTGGTTCTGCTGGTAGATCTCCTTCAGGACATTGGTGCAGCCTTCCGGAAGGTACAGCGTACCGATCATAGGTCCGACCAGTGTCAGCATGTTCTGCTCATTGATCGTCAGCCAGTATTTAACGCGGTCGCCGAAGTTCTCATACATGGTGCGCGCAAATTCGAGGAACCAGTCAACGGAATCGGGATTGCCCCAGCTTCCCCTTTCATCCAGGGCAGCGGGCATGTCGAAATGGAACATCGTTACGAGGGGGATGATGTTGTACTTCAGGCATTCATTGATGACGTTGTTGTAGTATTCGATGCCCTTCGGATTGACTTCGCCTGTGCCCTTCGGCAGGATCCTTGACCAGGAAATGGAGAAACGGTATACCTTGAATCCCATTTCCGCCATCAGCGCGATATCTTCTTTATATCTGTGGTACTGGTCAGCGCATACATCAAGTTCGGATGTGCCCTCGGGGACTTTCTTGACGTCCTGGCAGGACGGGCCCTTGCCGTCAGTCAGGTTCGCACCTTCGACCTGGTACGCGGACGTGGAAGCGCCCCAAAGGAAATCTTTCGGGAACGGTTTAAGCGTTTTGTGCTGCATATTTCCTCCTCCTTATTATCTATACAGTACTTCTGTTATTATTATCCGAAAAACAGCTGTCTGATTCAATCATTCCAACCGGACGTTACTTCAGTTTCATTCCTGCGCTGAAGGCATCGGCGACGATCTCGCCGATCACCCTGTACTTGTTCATGGCGGAATCGAACATGACCGGTTCCATCTTTGCAAGATCGATCTTCCCGTCTGTGAGGATGGATTCATCAACGGACATATTCACGGTCTCCCCGATCAGGATATAGCCGTCGGTATCCGGCTGCAGCTCGGCGACCCTGCATTCAAGCGTCAGGGGATATTCCGCAAAAACAGGCGCATTGACATAGTTTCCCTTTTCCGCATGGAAGCCTGCTTTTTCGATCTTGTTTACATTCCTGCCGGATTCGATGCCAAAGTAATCGGATTCGACGACCGTATTTTTCGTAGCGAACGATACGGTGAATTCCGGACATCTTTCCAGGTTTTCCGTTGTTTTGTGCTTTGCCAGGCTGATCATGATCTGGTGGGCGTCGACCTGTCCTGCCCATGCGGCATTCATGGCATTGGGAATACCGTCCGCATCATACGTACCGATGATCACGACCGGGAGCGGGGTAATAACGGTTTTCTTACCGAAGTCTTTTCTCATGCTCGTTCTCCTTGTTTCCTGTATTTAATTATACATTGAATAATCTTTTATCACCTGTTCTGTGTTAGAATTCTATCAGGAAGTATATCATTATGATAAGAATAGCAATATGCTGCGGTGAAGGTTTTGCGTCCGGTTATCTGGCCAGACACCTTGCACAGACCGCAATCAAAGAAAATCTGCAGGATGAAGTATGCTTTATTTTTATTCCGTTTTTCCAGCTTTACGACAGACAGGACGAAGTGGATATCGCGATGTGCATGCAGCATGTGGATGTGCATATAAAGAGGGATACGCGTCCGTATAAGATCCCGATTTACATCATCGTTTTCAAAGTTGCCATCAAGCCTTCCGCCAGGGAGTATTTCGAGGATGCGGAAGACATCCTCAAACTTGCCAACGGCAGAGGAGGCCTGATCGGATTCCCGGATGAGGATCAGCCGCAGTTCGTATCCAGACTTGTCTCCCACAGGAAATGGCTGCAGAGCAATCAGAATAACAGTTCAAAAAAGAAGAAAGCGTGACAGTATGATTTATGTAACCGGTGATATACATGGCTATATCGATATCCGTAAATTTCTGGACAACGATATTACGGAACAGATCACAGAAAAAGATTATGTGATCATCTGCGGCGACTTCGGTCTGATCTGGAATTATAAAAGAGAGACCGGAAAAGAAAAGAAATGGCTGAAATGGCTGAATGAACGCCGCTGGACCACTTTGTTCGTAGACGGCAACCATGAGTGTTTCCCGCGCCTGAACAGTTTCCCCGTCAAGGAATGGAACGGTGGGAAAGTCCACGTGATCCGGGACAGGATCCTGCACCTGATGCGCGGCGAGGTCTTTGAGATCGAAGGCAATAAGATCTTCGCTATGGGCGGAGCGGGCTCGCATGACAGGGGTCCCGCAAAAGGCGATACCAAGGTCGTTGAAGGAAGATTCTGGTGGCCGGAAGAGATCCCTTCCCGGGAGGAGATGGACAACGGTCTGCGCAATCTTGAAAAACACGATTTCAAAGTCGATTACGTGATCACGCACTGCCTGCCGACCACATTCAATTACATCGTGAAAAAAGGCGCGTACAAACCGGATGCGATCACGGATTATCATGAGATGCTGTGCGGGAAACTGGAATTCAAGCACTGGTACAGCGGGCATTATCATTATGATCTCGACGTGATCGATAACGTTTCCGTCATCTTTACGCGTATTATCCGCATCGGTGAAACGATCCTGAACAGTGAGACGATGCTCGGTGTCCCCAAGTACAGGACAGGTGATATGGTCCTCTACAAGCCCGGCAATGAAGTCATCCTCGGCAGTATCAAAAACACGCTGCCTTTCGGAACGATGTTCAAGCATGAGGAGCCGTATTACGAGATCGTTCCTGCCGGACAGGAAGACAAAAAGAAATTCGATACGGTCATGGAATCCCAGATCATTGAAAAGAGCCTGACAGATTGGAGTGAAGAATGAAGATCATATTTGTAACGGGGCCTGCGCTTTCAGGCAAGACGATCTACGCAAACACGCATTATCCCGATGCGATGCATATCACGATCGAAGCATTTAAGGAAGTGCTCGCCGCTGCAGAATCAAATGATGAGGTCGACACGATCTCGGCAAACATTGAGCATTACTGCAAAGACACCCTGACAGAAGCAATCGAAGCTGCGAAAGAAGATGATGAGATCGTTCTGGAACACCCCATGTTAACAAAGGCAGAGCGCGCATTCTTTATCAAAGGCGTCCGTGAAACGACGGATGCGCCGATCGAATGCATACTGATGTGCCCGGATGATGAGACGATCCACAAGATGCTGTTCGGCCAGCCGCTGACGATCAAGCTGTATGAGTTTGAACGTTCCAAGCTGGAGATGCCCGATACAGACGAAGGTTTCGCAGTTGTTAAAGTTGTGAACCCTGTGATCGCGGACGAATATCTGAACGCATAATGAACATGCAGGAAGCCTGTGACCTCCCTGCATGTTTTTAATGTATTTTTTCCCTTTGACCGGGCGCTGCAATCATTTCATTTCCTGCAGGAACTCCTGCAGTGCTTCCGTCATTTTTTCCGGATAATGGTCATAGCAGTGCGTATCCCCCGGTATGATGACAAGCCTGCAGTTTTCATACAGCCCTGCCGCATAGAAAGCATGCTTTATATCGATCGTTTCGTCCGCATCCCCGTGGATGATCAGGACCGGTCTTTTCATCGCCCGGATTGGATCTTCGACATGGATCATCTGTGCTGCACGCAGATAGTTTCCCTTCAGTTTTGTACCTTTCAGGTCCACTTCTTCCGGTATATGGTCCGGGTCGAACGCAATGCCCAGGAAAGAGCCTTTTCTTGCGTCTTCCGGTATATTGACCGCAGGTGACAGAAGAACAGCCGCTTTGAAATCATCCGGTCTCATGCCGGCAATGATCATAGCCAGAAGCCCTCCCTGGGAGTGTCCGGTTATATACAGGTCCGTAACGAAATCAAGTTTCCTTGCGTATTCCGTTACCTTCAGGGCATTGGATATCCATTTGAACAGTGTATGGTCTTCAAACCTGCCCCCGCTCTTTCCGTGCCCGTACATCTCTGCACGCAGTACCGCAAAGCCTGCCGCATTCATCGTCTTCTGTGCAGCGACGATATGTTCTTCCTCCATGTCGCCGGTCACGCCGTGGATGAAGATCACAAGCGGGCATTTTTCTGTATTTACGGGCATATCAAGCTTTGCGTGAAGCCGGATCCCGTCATCAGTGATATAGAATTCTTTCATGATCCCCTCCCGGACTGCATTCCTTTTTCATTGTATACAATGCGGCGGAAAGAAACACGTCCTGTGATTTTTGTCCTTACGCATAATAATTCATGCAGGTTTATTTCCTGTATGACAGATATCTGTCAGGCCTTTCATGAAACAAATAAACATTATTTTTCACAGCACTTGTGAAATATCAAAAAAAGCCTTCACAATATAAAATTCAAGATTTGTTTATAGAAATTTTCTGTGTATTATAAATGTTGGTATTGAGGTGAGGTAAGAATCATGAACGAGAAAACGATAACTGAATCTGCTGAGCAGGAAACGCCCCGTACAATCTCACTTACACTTGATGAAATCGAGGAGGTTCTCAGAGAGATCCGATTCGGATAAGCATATATGACCGGTTTTGATATCCGGTCTTTCTTTTGTTTTCCGGACAGATTGACGCTCTTCCGGCATGGTGTTATGATTTTCGGGATTTTAGACAGGAAATATACCCATGATCAAAACAGTTAAATTCGGCGGAACATCCCTTGCGGATGCACAGATGATCAGACGATGCGCAGATATCGTTCTCGCGGATGACAGCAGACGATATGTCATCGTTTCCGCACCGGGAAAGCGTTCCGGCAATGATGAAAAGGTCACTGATCTTTTGTATGCGCTGTATGCGGAAAATGAGCTCCATCATGATACGGAACCTGTCCTGAACAGGATCCTGGCCAGGTTTGCGGATATCGTTGCAGATCTCCGTGTTGATTTTGATCTGGATGCCGAATTTGACGTGATCCGGGACAATCTGAAGAAAGGTGCTTCCAGGGATTACTTTGCCAGCCGCGGTGAATACCTGAACGCAAAGATCTTTGCGGCATTTATCGGCAGGCCCTTCATCGATGCGGCGAACCTGATCCGCTTTCATGACAACAGGCTGCTGAATGAACATGTGACATACAGGGATACGGCAGAGATGCTTGATGAGATCCCCTATGCCGTGATCCCCGGTTTCTACGGCTGCGACCAGAGGGGCAATATCACTACATTTACCAGGGGAGGGTCCGATGTGACCGGCGCGATCATCGCACGTGCGATCGGGGCTGACCTGTATGAGAACTGGACCGACGTAGACGGCATCATGAGTGCCGATCCGCGGATCATTGACAACCCGAAAAAGATCGATGTCATCAGCTACAGGGAACTGCGTGAGCTTTCCTATATGGGTGCTTCCGTCCTGCATGAAGACGCCGTGCTCCCTGTCCGGAAAGTCGGCATCCCCATCCAGCTAAGGAATACGATGAATCCGGAAGCCGCAGGCACAATGATCGTTTCCCGCACGCCTGCAGGCACTGTAAAACATGCGGTGACCGGCATAGCGGGAAAGAAAGGTTTCTCAAACCTGCAGGTCGAAAGCGTGATGATGAACTCACGGATCGGCTACGGTGCAAAGATCCTGCAGATCCTGGCCGACAACGGCGTTTCCTATGAACATACGCCTACGTCGATCGATATGATCAACGTGATCGCGGAAACGGCCTATCTGGAAAAGAACAGGAACAATGTCGTCATGGAGATCGACAGACAGCTCCATCCCGACAGGGTGTTCATCGAAGACGGCATCGCGCTGACTGCGGTCGTCGGCGAAGGCATCTCCGGCAATGTCGGTGTCGCCGCAAGGGTGCTGCAGTGCATCGCCGAAGCAGGCATCAGCATCCGCATGGTCGACGCAGGCTTCAGTGAACTGAACATCCTCATCGGCGTCAGCGAAAACGATTATGAAAGGACCCTGCAGGCGCTCTACAAAGGACTGCTGGCCTATATCTGAAAACACATTTCCCGCAGGAGGTCCTGCGGGAATCTTTTTATATCGCAAAGTCGCCCTGATCAAAGATCACGACTTCATTTCCGTCCGGCGTCCGGCCGGTGATATTCATATCTTTTGTACCGATCATAAAATCGATGTGGATCATGGAATCGTTGAACGTATAACGGCTGTCCTCCGGCTGTTCATGGCTGAGGCCCCTGCCAAGCGCGAGATGGCAGGACGCATTTTCATCGATCAGCGTCGTATAATATACGATATTGCTCTGTGAGATCGGCGAGCTGTATTCCACAAGCGCGCATTCACCGAGATAGCCTGCATTCTCATCCATGCGGACCAGGGCTTCCAGCATCTCTTTCCCTTCATCCGCGATCACTTCGATGACCTTTCCTTTTTCAAAGCGGAAGCCGAAATCACGGATCGGCCTTCCGCCGAGAACGAGCGGGCGCGATGCGTATACGACGCCGTTCGTGCCGAATTTCTCAGGTGTCGTGCAGATCTCTTCTGTCGGGATGTTCGGATGGAACCTGACCCTGTCTGCCGGCATCTTTGAATCATCAAAGCAGAACTTCGAATCCGGTGTCAGTTCGACCGTCAGATCCGTTCCGTTGGAGGCTGTGTAATGCAGATGCGTGAAGTGATAAGCGTCGATGCGGCTGCCCCTTTCCTTCTTTCTCTGTGACAGACGCTCCCATGTCTCAACGACATCATTCGTCTCATCGATGTAACACAGCTTCAGAAGGAGTTTCCACAGTTCATCCATGCGCTCATTTTCCGGCACATCCGGAAGGATCGCATCTGCCCATTCCCTGTTCGGGATCATCGCGATCAGCCACTGGCAGTGTTTTTCACGGCTGGCCCTGCGCATGATATTCCTGACACCGTCAATATGCGCAAACACCGCGTTTGCCTGACTTTCGGAAACATCATCCATAACAGACGGATTGACCGTCTCCAGTCTGCAGAAACATGCATCCCCGTCCAGATAGACCTGGTTCTGCAGTTTTTCCCATTCCTCGACCTTTCGGATATCTTCATCGCTCCTGTACTTTGCGGCTGTCTTCAGGGAAGGTATGTCCAGATAATGGACAACGACGTTGGAAGCACCGAGTTTGTAGCATTCTTCCGCAAATAGGGGCGTAAAATAAGCTCCTTCGATACCGGCTTCCACAAGAACGGTCTGTCCTTTCTGTACATTCAGACCTACACGCGCAAGCGTATAGGCGTATTTTCTTTTCATCTCATTCAGATCCATATTCATAACCTCATGTACAGAAATTATACAAAAGAAATGCATGCGTATGCATCAGTCTGTTTGGAGCATATGCAGGCGCAGCCTCAGATGCCGGATCTCCTCCAGCAGTTCTTTTTCCCTGCTTTTGTATTTTGCTCTTTCTGCCTCGTTTTTCTCCCTCAGCTGCGCTATCTCTGCTTCGTTTTCTGCTTTCAACTGTACTATCTCCGCCTCATTTCTGGCTTTCTCTGCTTCGTTTTCTGCTTTCAACTGTACTATCTCTGCCTCATTTCTGGCTTTCTCTGCTTCGTTTTCTGCTTTCAACTGTACTATCTCCGCTTCATTTCTGGCTTTTTCTGCTTCGACACCCCTGTTGTATTCATCTCTTTTGATCTCTTCCCATGCAAGGCACATATTTACCTCTCCCCTTTCCTTTTCCTCTTCTTTGAACCTCAGTTCTAAATCCAGTTTCAGTTTGATCAGGTCCGCAGCCTCCGCTGAAAGGTGTTCGTATGCAGGATCCCGTAAAAGTATGTCCAGTTTTTCCTTGTCTGCCCTGCATTTGAAGATCATGCAGATCTGCTTCAGTTCTGTTTTCATGAGTCTGATCTCTTCATCATCAAGAAACATCATGTTTTTTACATGGATCGGATAGGATGTGATCAGCTGCGGGAACTGTTTCAAAGCATCCCTGTCAAACAGGTCCGTAAGATCAAGCGGACTGTCCCATATCTCATCTGTCCAGTTGAGGACCATCGTATACACAGGGACCAGCATGTTTCCTGTGCTGTTTCTGACCTGTTCCGAATACAGGTTCCAGTCATAACCCATATTCCGTACAGGCATCAGACTGCATACAGATTCCTGATTCTCCAGTCCCAGAAAACAGATGAATGCTGAATCCGGGTCCTGGTATTTATGCAGTACATCCCTGGCAAGTTCCCGGTATCTTCCGTCATCCCTGTGATGAACTGTATTCACCGCAAGCAGACCCTCCGGTCTAATGATCCTTTTCCCTGCAAAGACAAAAATGTTGTATGCTTCAGCGAAGACCTCCTGTCTCTGCATGATGCTCTTTTCCAGTATGTCTTTCTGCCCCATATCCCTCCGTTCGGGAGGTTATAATCATTATATTCCGTCGGCATTTTCGTGTAAACCTCCGGGACATATGATCCATCCCCCTCTGCTTATATTTTGTCCGGAAACCGCAAAAAGCCTGAAATCTCAATTTTTTCCCGGGAAATGGCATCAGGAAGGCATAAAAAAACAGCCGGAAGATCATCATGATCTTTCAGCTGTGTATGCTTTTTTACCATGCAGGATCTGCGATCACACGGATCGGCGTATCACCGAGTGATCCTTCCAGTTCCTTTTCCATCTGTTCAGCGATATCTTTCAGCGCAGTTTCTTTGACGATCTCATGATTCCTGTCAATAAAATTGCCTGCTTCATCGTATGCACATGCTGTTTTGATACCGACGACCAGTGTATCCACAGTCACGAAATCCGGTTTCCGGAAGACACTGTCATCATAGAATGTGCGTATCTTTTTGTCTTCCTCGCATGTGATCTCCCTGGACGGGATCGTCTTGGCGAAAGTCCTTACTGCCGCATCCATAATCTCATCGCTCATCTCATCGAAGGAATCGATCAGTTCCTGATCCTCTTTTGACAAACGCTCATCATGGATATCATTTTTGAAATAGAAGTACTGCAGTCCGATGCTATTATCACCGATATCACCGGGAACGAAGTCCAGCGGACTGTCTTTCATTTCCTGATCATATGTTTCAAGATTCAGCTGTTCTTTGAGATAGTCTTCAACAGCCTTTTTATACAGTGCTTTATTCTTCATAGCTGCCCCTTACTGATATGTGACCTGCTGGAATTCGATGTATTCAAAATCGGACCAGTTCGGCTCAATATAGTATGTTTCTCCCCATGAGGAGACGATCAGTCTGCCGTCTTCGGCGACACCGGTCACTGTCATGGCGTGTCCGCCGTTCCTGCCGTTGAGATTTCCGTTTGCGTCCCTCATCAGAAGCGGTCTGATACGGACAACGATCTCACCGTTCTGGACCAGTTCATTGTAATTCTCAGGCGTTACTTCAACATTGTGGACATTAACAGGGATGCCTCTTTCATTACAGTATTCCTCAAACATCCTTTCCCTGTCTGCACGGTCCGTTCCGCTTGAATTCGGATCATCTTCCGCACAGTAGAAATCGGTAACGAGTGCGTCATAGTTCAGTTCGCCGTTTACATACATCGGGAATCCGAATATGCGCTCAAATTCGTCTTCCCTTCCTTTGAATCTCAGGAATAATGTATTGATCATTGCGACATAGCCGCAGCCTTCGCCGTTCAGTCTGCTGAGCAGGTCCTGGATCTGTCTGTCGGAATAGTTCGGATAATACCTTCTGACGATGGCTGCCATATCTTCCCAGTGATTCATCGGGCTTCCCTGATGACCGCCGTACTGGCCGTTTCGGTCAAATGCGGGATTGCTCAGGGCACCGCTGAAAGTCAGGATCTGGTTTTCTGCGTATAAGTATTTCTTGGAGATATCGATCAGGGTATTGCCGAAGTTGTTGAGTCTTCTGGACTCATTGAACATCTCAACGCCCTTCTTCAGCATATATGCACGCACCGGGATCATCGTTAAGCCGAACAGGCTGTAACGGATCTGGGACATTTCATACCGCATCGTATTCATGGATCTGCTGCTGGCAGTCATCTGCAGCCCGTATGTATCCAGTACATCGGTTTTTACATCAAACTCATTCATATCAGTACTTCCTTGAAACTGCGATGTTATACGCTGTCATTTCAGCGTT
Source organism: Solobacterium sp. (assembly GCA_024698805.1). GTDB lineage: Bacteria > Bacillota_I > Bacilli_A > Erysipelotrichales > Erysipelotrichaceae > Bulleidia. Next base: position 2,807 of record JAILQT010000112.1, on the reverse strand, counting down.
GTATACATTTCTGGCGATGGTCCGGATAGCCGCTGCTGCTTTTCTCAGATCATTGGCTGTCTTTGTGATGTCCACCTGGACGTTGTTTACCTTGACGAGATATGCGGATGCGTTCTCACCTTTCCAGTTTGCGTTGACTGTCTGGATCGCAGTGCCCAGGTCGGAAGAAGCGACCCGTGCCAGACTTGCGGCGATCTGGTCAAGCTTGTTTGCCTGGCTGATCGAATTGGAATATTTCAGCTCTATCAGTATTTTTGCGTTCATATCGGTCTCCTTAGACGATCACGTCGCCTGCAAGCGCCTGTGCTTCCTGCGCGTTTTCCTGTTCTGCCTGTACGTAGATGCCTGCCATCTCCATGAGATCGACAGGATATTCATCAAGTCTTCTCAGAAGCTCATCGATCTTACTGAGCTTGTCCCTGTAGTCTTTTCTCTTCTTTTCCCCGGCGTCCCCGATCCAGTAATACTGGGTATTGGCGACCTTGGACTGGATATCCGAGAACTGCTGACGCATCTGTCCTGCTTTTGTTTTCAGTGAACTGGCCTTTGCGACGAGTTCTTCGGTTTTTACTTTGATTACGTTTGCCATGTTGTTCTCCTTATCTCAGTTTTCTGATCAGTTCAGCGATATTGTTTTCAGCAGTTTTGTACTGATGTTCCGCATTTTCCAGTTCTTCCCTGAAGTTTTTCAGCCAGTTCAGTGTATCCTTTACGAACTGTTCGTCCTTGACGAACTGAAGTACGAGTGCTGAATGTGCCTGACCGGACCACATTGCATTCAGTGCAGCTACATCGTTGTATACCTGTGTATTGATACTTTCCAGGTTTCCGATCATTGTATTCAGGGAATTGATATCATTTTTAAATGTGTTCAGATTATTTGCGATTCTCTGTGCCATAACCCTCTTTCCTCTCTTTCCTATCTTCAATTACAAGTATATTCGTAAATCTTGAAATTAGCAGATAATCTGACAAACAGCCGTTTATCGCGGACAAACGACACAAAACGTGACGAACGGCATATTTACAAAAAGAAAAAAGCCATCTTCCGACAGCTTTTTCTCGTTAATCCTGTACGTACGGCAGTAATGCCATCTGGCGTGCACGCTTGATCGCGACTGCCAGCTGACGCTGATACTTTGCACGAGTTCCTGTTACACGGCGCGGCGTGATCTTGCCATTGGCGCTGATGAACTTCTTCAGGAGCTCAACATCTTTGTAATCGATATACTTGATGTTGTTTTTTGTAAAGTAGCAGACTTTTCTGCGGCCCATTCTCTGTTTTCTGAATGCCATGTCTGTTCTCCTTTTCACTTAGAACGGCAGGTCATCACTGGAGATGTCCAGTCCCTGCCCTGCATCGAATCCGTCATTGTTTCCGAAATCATTGCTGCCCATGGAATAGTTATTCTGCGGATAAGCATTCTGTGAGTAGCTGTTCTGATAGGAAGGCTGTGAATATGACGGCTGGTAGTTGTCCTGGTATCCGCTCTGCGCCCTTGCCTGTGACTGTGATTTGGATTCCAGCAGCTGTACGCTGTCACAGACGACTTCTGTAACAAATACACGCTGGCCCTCACGGTCATAGCTTCTTGACTGCAGTCTTCCGTCAACACCGACAAGCGCACCTTTTCTAGCATAAGCGCCGAGGAAATCAGCACTCTGTCTCCACGCTACACAGTTGATGAAATCAGCTGTCTGCTGACCCTGCTGGTCAGCACTGCGTGAAAACCTTCTGTCACATGCGACTGTAAAAGACGCAACCGATACTCCTGCGGGTGTTTTGCGGACTTCGACATCTTTGGTAAGACGTCCGACCAACACAACACGGTTAATCATTACTTAGCCTCCTGAGCAAATGCCGGATCAGCTGTGATCATGAAACGGACAACATTCTGGTTGATACGCATCAGACGATCAAACTCTTTAATGCAAGCGTTGTCTGCCTCGAAAGTCGTTACTACATAGTAACCTTTGTACATATCATCAATACGGTATGCGAAATCTCTCATTCCCCATTCGTCTGCCTTGATAACGTTGCCGCCATTATTTGTGATAATGCCGTGGAGCTGTTCGATCAGAGCAGCTCTGTTCTCGTTGTCGACAGTGTCCTTGATGATGTACATGACTTCATACTTTTTCATCCCTTGTACACCTCCTTTTGGTCTAACGGCCATTTCTGGCAAGGAGCGGAATATTTCCACTCGCCCAAAAATAGTACCAGTTTTTCAAACACATAGCAATAAAATTATTTTGATTTATAGCGAAAACAGTATCGAAGATCCCTCCGATACTGTTTCGTAACTTTATGCTGTGTACGGAACGCTTACTTCGTCAGTTTCAGTTTCGAAGCAGCACTCCACATGGAGTAGTAATTTACACTGCTTACTGTCTTGTATGACCTTACCCTGACATAGTATGTCCTGCCTTTCGTCAGGCTCCCGATCACTTTCGATACTGTCGTGTTGCTCTTGATCGTGACTGTCTTTGTTGTCGAAGCTGTGAACTTACTGCTTGTTGAATACTGGATCTGGCAGCCTGTCGCCTTGCCGTTCTTCCCCCACTTCACTGTCATCTTGCCTGCCGCACTGTTTGTCAGTGACGGGATCTTCGGCTGTGACAGCCTGTATATCGTGATCTCTTTGTATACCTTGCTGTCTCCTGCTGCCGCATATGCAACGATCTTATAGGTATACTTCGTCCCGTTCGATGTTGCCTTCGTGTCTCCCCAGCTGAGTACTGATGCATCTTTGATCGTCTTCGCCAGTGTACCGTTGCGGTAGATCTTATATCCTTTCGCTCCTGTT